>CBDUCI010000010.1:0-25566 GCA_965365605.1 uncultured bacterium | reverse complement strand
TCCACAACGCTCGTCGCGGTACTCTTACTCCCCGGAGCCGGCGCGGCTTCGCTTCAGGCCCAGGCTCCAGACGACGATCGTTTCGTGATTGCAGTGCTGCCGTTCGTCTCCGCTGATGACGGCAAGGCCAAGGACCTGCAGGAAGAGGTCATCGCCGAGCTAGATGATCTCGGCCCGTACACGCTGGTCACTGAAGAAGAAGTCAACGATGCGGTGGAGCAGAACGGGTTCAAGCCGGGCTCGCCGATTCCCGACGTCAAAACGCTCGAGATCGCTCAGTCGCTCGATGCCAAGATCGTCGCCCGCGGCACCCTCGATCGCCACGGTGACATGTGGGTTGCCAAGTCGACGTTCGTCGATGTTGCGACCCGTAACACGCAGCACCTGCCTGAAGTCACCGACGGGGACATCGACGATCTGGGCGAAAGCCTGGTGAGAGCGTTCAACGCTCGGAACCAAGCTGATAAGCACATCATTTTTGGTCGCGACTACATGCGATCGGATAACCACGAGCGGGCGATCTCGAATTTCGAACAGGCGCTGGAGTACGATCCAGGGCTGGCGCTGGCCTATTTCTTCATGGGCCAGTCGTATTTGGAGCGGGACATGATCGATCAGGCGCTCGTCTCGCTGGAGAAAGCGATCGATCTCGACCCGGCCTACATCAACGCCTACCACTCGATCGGTGAGGCCTACCTCGAAAAAGGTGACACTCTTCAAGCTCGCGACTTCTTCGAGGAGTTGATCCGCCGCAAAGCCGACGATTGCGATATCCAAGTTGCTTACGGTTACGTGATGGCCAATCAGCTACAGGAAGTCGATAGGGGGTTGGCGGCATTCGAGCGGGCTACAACACTCTGCCCGGACAATGCAGCCGCTCATCAGTACCTGGCCTATGCGTTGCCGGATGACCGCCGGGAAGAGAAAATCGCCAATCTCAAGAAATACCTCGAGCTCTCGGCCGGTGGTGCGACCGATCCCGAAGCATTGCAGTTTCTGTTTGGTCTCTACTTCGCAAATGAGCAATACGAGGAGGCGAGAGCCACGGCCGACGAGGCGCTAGCTGCCGATCCGGGCAACGCAAACCTACTGTCTTCGGCCGGGTACGTTCAGTACAAGCTCGGCGAATACAACTCCGCGATCGATTACTATAATCGAGCGCTGGAGGTCAACCCCGATCTCGAGCGAGCATACCTGTTCCGGGCCCTGGCGTACAAGGAGCTGGGCAACACGGTCGAGTTCGCCAGGGACCTTGAGCGTGCCGGTAGAGGGCAATCGAGTGAGATCCTGGCCAATGTCTTCCTCCAGGACGCAGCTACCGCTCTGAAGGGCGGCCGCTACGGCGCCGCACTGGAGTTCTTGGGTCAGGCCTCGCAGCTCGGCGGCAATTCTTGCGCGATCTCTTATTACCGTGGAGATGCCTACTACCGGATGGCAAAGGCGCTCCAGGGGGAGGATAAGTCGATCCCACAGAACGAACGCTCACGGTCGCTGTTCACGACGGCGATCTCGCACCTCCGGAACGCTTGTGGTGACTACGCGTCCTACGGGCAGGGTCTGATCGGAAACTCGAACCAGTACATAGAGCGGGTGGATTTGATCATCAAGAAGCTGAGCCGACAGGGCGGGTAATCCTGTGGTCCAGCTGTTCAAGCCGAACGGGTCGCCCTTTCGAGGGTGGCCCGTTTTGCGTTGACACCCTCGCCCGGGTTCCGTAGGTTCTCGCACCTGCATCCCTTAAGCGTTCGTTCGTCATTCATGCACGCGCGGGGCGGTAGTTCAGTTTGGTCAGAACGCCGGCCTGTCACGTCGGAGGTCGCGGGTTCGAGTCCCGTCCGCCCCGCCATGCAAACACGCTTGCTCGGAACCACGGATCTACCTTCGCGACATCCATGAGCACGCGGTCCACGGTGAACTGCGCGTCGTGGATCAGCAGATCGTCCCTGAACCCGTCCGTAGTAATACGGGTTTCCGGGGCCGTACTATCCCGAATCCCTCGCTGTGGTAGAAAGCCTTACAATCGTGCCATGGGGTGGAGTTGATGACACACGCCGTTGAGATGAGACGGGTGTCACGCGTCGCCGTGTACACAGCACGACATCGTGTGCCTTCGACTTTCGTATCCTGTCGATGACCGCGCCTGTCGTCAACCTGGTAGGTATCAGCCACAAGACGGCGCCGCTCGCCCGCCGAGAGCGGTTTGCGTTTCCGACCACTAAGTGTCGCGAGATCCTCTCGCAATCCGGCGACGAGACGCTCATACTGGTTACTTGCAACCGAACCGAGTTGTACGGCTTGGCGGGCGCGGCCACGCTCGAATCGAGTCTCTTGACGGCGGCCAATGCCAAGCAAGGGCCGTTCTATGTCCGCGAGGGTCGCGAAGCGGTCGAGCACCTCTACGAGGTCGCCGGAGGGCTCGACTCGATGGTGCTCGGGGAACCCCAAATTCTGGGCCAGGTGAAGCGGGCCATGGGGGCAGCACGCGATGCGGGCCAGCTGGGGCCGGTTCTCGACGAGCTGACCCGTCGTGCGGTCCGGGTTGGTCGGAGGATTAGGGCAGAAACCGGCGTTGGCCACGGGTTACCGTCGATCCCGAAAGTCGCCACCCGGATGGCACAACTGACGCTGGGCGAGCTGAATGGCCGTTCGATGCTCATTATCGGTTCCGGAAAGCTCGGTGACCTGACTGCACAGACGCTGCAGCGCGCGGGGGCGACGAACATCGTGGTCACCAATCGTCACTCGGAATCAGCCGTGGAGCTGGCCCAATCGATCGGCGGGCAAGCCGCGTCGCTGGGCGAGATAGATCGCCTGCTTGCAGACGCCGACATCGTCATATCGTGCACAGCTTCACAGACCCCAATACTCGCTCGCCAGCAGTTGGAACGGGTGGTTCGGCGACGTCGTTCGCCTCAGCCATTGGTCGTGATCGACATCGCCGTGCCACGGGACATCGAGCCGACGGCCCGTGAAGTCGAGGGCGTACACCTGTTCGATCTCGACGACCTGCGCGGGTGGAGCTCGGAGGCCGTGCCCAGGACAGCGATCGATGCGGCGCGAGATATCGTCGCTGGGGAGGCGCGCGAGTTCGATATGTGGTTGGCGGGTCGATCTGCGGTGCCGACGATCCGCGCACTTCGCGATCGGGCCGAGCGAATCGTCGCGGCGGAGGTGGAGCGGGCGGGCTCGGATGACCGGGAAGTGCTGCGAGCCTTCGGACGGCGAGTGATGAACAAGCTGCTGCACCATCCGACAGCCAGACTCAGAGACCGCGCCGCTTTGGAAGGGGAGACCTACGTCGACCTCGCTCGCGATCTCTTCGGTCTCGATCTCGAGTTTCCTGACAAGCGGGGCAATGGCGGGCGTGGCAACAGTGGGTGAATCGCGGCGGTTGCGGATCGGAACTCGGGCTAGCGCACTGGCCAAGGCACAGACGCGGCTCGTTTCGCAGGCCCTCGAAACAGCGGGTTGGGAGACCGAAGAAGTGGTCGTGCGAACAGCTGGGGATCAGGCACCGAGTGCGTCTCCAGCCGAGTTGGGGCGAGGCGCATTTGTGGCCGCGCTCGAGCGCGCCCTTTTGGATCAGTCGATCGACTTGGCAGTTCACAGCGCCAAGGACATGCCGACCCCCGAGCGACCCGAGGTAACAGTGATCGCCTACCCGCGTCGCGCGGATCCCCGCGACGCGATTGTGACCCGTGACGGGGAACCGCTGGCCAGCCTGCCACCAGGTGCGCGAATTGCCACATCGAGTCCTCGCCGGCGCGCATTCCTTCTATCCGAGCGTGACGATCTCAGCGTGATCCCGATTCGTGGTAACATCGATACGCGACTCACCAGACTGGATCGGGGCGACGTCGACGCTTTGTGCGTCGCCGCGGCTGGGCTCGATCGGCTCGGTTTGGCGGGCCGCGCCGCTGAGCGGCTTGCACCCACGCGCATGCTGCCCGCCGTTGGTCAGGGTGCGCTCGCGGTTCAGATCCGAACAGAGGACGAAGATTTGGAGCGTGATCTGCGCTCGTTTGACGATCCGAGCACGCGCCGGGCGGTGACCGCGGAGAGGAGCTTTCTCGAGACGATGGGGGGCGGCTGCCAAACGCCACTGGCAGCGCACGCTGTCTGCGACGATGGTGAGCTGACCATCGATGGGGCAGCGCTCGACCCCGACGGCGGCAAGGCGTTTTTTGATCGTTCGACGGGCCCGATCGATGAAGCTGCTAGGATCGGTGGTCAACTTGCCGAGCGACTACTTGCGGCTGGCGCGGCTGCGATCGTGGGGACTGGGCCGAAGTGAAGGGCGATGGCTTGCACGGTTGGCGGGTCCTGGTGACGGCCTCGGATGGTGGTCGGTTCTGCGACCACCTCGAGCGAAGCGGCGCGTTGCCGGTTCACGTTCCGACGATAGCGATTCGGTCGCTCGGTGGTGCGCGGATCGACGCCGCGCTTCGAAAACTCGAAGCCTACGACTGGGTCGTGCTGACTAGCAGCAACGGCGTGGACTCGTTGACGACCCGGTTGGCGGCGCTCGGGGTGACGGTGCCCTCACGACCGGCTTGGGCGGCGGTTGGGCGTCGGACTCGCGACGTGCTCGAGTTGGCCCTGGGCGTCGAGGTCCGCGCCGTGCCACCCCAACAGCAGGCAGCGGCGATCCCCGATGCGATGGGGGAGGTCGACGGTCGACGCGTCCTGCTCGTACGTGCCAAACGGGCCACCGAGGAGTTGCCGATGATTCTGCGCCAGCGGGGCGCGCTGGTTGATGACGTAGCCGCCTACGAGACGATCGAGGGCCCAGAAAAGGTGCGCGGCGAGCTCGAGTCGGCGCTAACCGGGCCACTGCGTGCGGTCGTTTTTACCAGCGGCTCGACCGTACGGGGCTTTGTGCGTCTAGTACGCGACCCGCGGAAAGCACTGGGTGGGGCGGTCATCGCCTGTATCGGACCGGTGACGTCGGAGGTCGTCCGGCAAGCCGGGCTCGGTGTTCCGGTAGAGGCGGTAGAGCCCACTCCCCAAGGGATCGTCGAGGTGCTCGTCGGCGCCTCTCGACCGGATCGCGCCCGTGTCTAGCGCTCGGTTCGAGCGTTTTCGGAGGCTACGGCGATCGCCGGCGCTGCGGGCGTTGATCGCCGAGACCCGACTCTCCCCGCGTCAGCTTGTGTATCCGATCTTCGTTCGCGACGGACAGTCGGTGCGCGAGCCGATCGTGTCGATGCCGCGTCAGGAGCGGGTTTCGGTCGATGAGCTGGTGCGTGACGTCGAGCGCGCTTCCAAGCTTGGGGTCGGTGGAGTCTTGTTGTTTGGTTTGCCGACCGAGAAAGACAGTATCGGCAGCGGCGCCTGGGACGAAAACGGGGTCGTCCAGCGCGCAGTCAGGGCGGTGCGCCGGGCCGATCCGGACGTCGTGATTGCCACCGACGTCTGTCTGTGTGGCTACACCGATCACGGTCACTGCGGGGTGTTGCGTGATGACGATGTGGATAACGATGAGACTTTGCCGCTGCTAGCGCGAACCGCGGTGTCCTTGGCGGCAGCGGGGGCAGACATCGTCGCGCCGAGCGCGATGATGGACGGACAGGTCGCGGCGATCCGTTCGCAGCTCGACGAGGCTGGCCACCCGGAAGTGGCGATTATGGCTTACGCGGCCAAGTACGCGTCGGCGTTCTACGGGCCGTTTCGCGACGCCGCTGACTCAGCGCCCCAGAGCGGAGATCGGCGCGGGTACCAGATGGATCCGTCCCATGTTCGGCAGGGGTTGGCGGAGATCGCTGCCGATCTGGCCGAGGGAGCTGATGTGGTTATGGTCAAGCCGGCATTGGCCTACCTCGACGTGATTCACGCCGCGCGCGAGCGGTTTGACGCGCCGCTGGCTGCGTACAGCGTGAGCGGTGAGTACGCGATGCTGGCGGCGGCTGCCGAGCGGGGTTGGTTGGACCACCAGGCTGCGGTGCTCGAGTCACTGAACGCGATCGTCCGCGCGGGTGCGGACGTCGTGATTACCTATTCCGCTCTGGATGCCGCCGGTTGGCTGAGCTGAGCGTTCGCAATTTCGTACACGTGCTCGCGTTGCGAGTCGACCCCGCGTGGCGAAGGGAGTCGCGCGAGGCGCGTGACGCCGACTGTGAAGCACTGCTCGAAGCCGCCAACCGAGCGGCCGAGCGAGTGACGACGTACACGTACTCGATGATCGGGACCCGCACCGACGTGGACGTGCTGTTTTGGCGGCTCGGCGCGTCACTCGAAGACCTCGAGGAGACCGCCGCCGCGCTGTTGTGTTCGGGGGTCGGGAGGTGGTGCACGGTCTCCCACTCCATGATCGGATTGGTCCGACCTTCGAAATACGTAAAAGCGAGAACTCCTCAGGAGGAGGCGATGTTCACCGGGGCTCGTTCCCGGTATCTGATCGTCTACCCGTTTGTCAAAACGACCGAGTGGTACTTGCTGCCGGAAGAGGAGCAGCGTCGTCAGATGTCGGAGCACATCCGGGTGGGGCGACGCTACCCGATGATCCAGCAGCTGCTGGCCTATTCTTTTGGGCTCGACGACCAGGAGTTCATCGTCGCTTACGAAACCGACGACCTCGGCGCATTTCAGGACCTCGTTCGTGACCTCAGGGCGACCGAAAGCCGATTGGCGACGGCCCGCGACGTTCCGCAATTGGTTGGAATCCATCGCTCGCTGACTGACATCATGGCGTTGATCAGGGGGCACAAAGCGTGAACGAAGCTCTGTTTGCACAAGCTCGAGAGCTCTTCCCGGGCGGTGTCAACAGCCCGGTACGAGCGTTTGGCGCCGTGGGGGGTACCCCGCGGTTTATAACCCGCGCCGAAGGCGCCTACGTGTGGGACGCGGACGGCGCCCGACGGATCGACTACGTCTCGTCGTGGGGCGCGATCATCCTTGGTCACGCCGATCCCGTCGTCGTTGATGCGGTCCGTTCGGCTGCCAGCCTTGGCACGAGCTATGGCGCGCCGACACCGGCTGAGATCGCGCTCGCGGAACGCATTCAAACCGCAATGCCGTCGGTCGAGCGGATGCGCTTCACATCCTCGGGGACGGAAGCGGCGATGAGCGCCGTCCGCCTGGCGCGAGCCCACACCGGTCGGACAAAAATCGTGAAGTTCGCCGGGTGCTATCACGGGCATATCGACGCGCTCTTGACAGCCGCGGGCTCCGGGGTGGCAACGATGGGGCTTCCGGGGAGCGCCGGTGTGTCGGCAGAAGCCACCCGGGACACGCTGGTCGCGCCGTACAACGATCTGGACTCGGTGACCGAGCTCTTCGACCGCTTTGGGAACGAAATCGCGGCGGTGCTGGTCGAGCCGGTGGCTGCCAATATGGGATTGGTCTTGCCGACGGCAGGTTTTCTCGAGCTCCTGCGCGAGCGGGCAAGTGCACATGACGCGCTGCTGGTTTTCGACGAGGTAATAACGGGGTTCCGCGTGGCACCGGGTGGTGCCCAGGAGCGGTACGCTGTGATCCCGGACTTGACGTGTCTGGGAAAGGTGATCGGCGGCGGTCTTCCAGTTGGGGCGTTTGGCGGTCGGGCCGATATCATGGCTCACGTTGCACCCGACGGGCCGATGTATCAAGCCGGCACTCTGTCAGGCAATCCGTTGGCGATGGTAGCCGGCGCGACGACATTGGGACGCCTCACCGATCGAGGTGTGTTCGATCGGTTGGAACAACAGACGGCTCGGCTGGCCACCGGGCTCGGGGAAGCGATCGACGCCAGCCCGCACGCCGGACGAGCCAGCGTTGCTGCGCTTGGGTCTCTGCTAACGCTCTTCTGGACCTCGCGGCCTCCGAACTCGTTTGCTGAAGCGCACGCCGGTGACGGCGAAGCCTTCGCTCGGTTCTTTCACGCCATGCTCGATCGCGGAATCAACTTGCCACCGTCGCCCTACGAGGCGTGGTTTGTTACGCTCGCCCACGGTGAAGACGAGATCGACGCCACGCTTACCGCGGCCCGGCAAGCGCTTGGCTAGCCAATTACGGTTCTCGTGAGCGACCGCTTTCTCCGCGCCTGTCGCCGGGAAGAGGCCGATTGCACGCCCGTGTGGTTTATGCGACAGGCCGGTCGGTGTCTGCCCGAGTACCGCGCGATTCGGAAGCACCATTCGTTGCTGGAGATCGTTCGCCAGCCCGAGCTCTGCGCCGAAGTCACGCTCCAACCGGTTGACCGGCTTGGGGTCGACGCCGCGATCGTGTTTTCCGATATCACGCTGCCGTTTCTCGGCCTGGGCGTCCAATTCGAGATCCAATCCGGGGTTGGCCCGGTCGTCGAGAGCCCTTTTCGGGAACCGACCGACGTGGAACGGCTCTCGGTGTTTGATCCACGATCCGACCTGGCCGAGCTATTCGAAGCGATCGATCTAATACGACGCGCCAGCCCGGTGCCTGTGATCGGCTTCGCGGGCGCACCGTTCACGCTCGCGGCATACCTGATCGAGGGTCGACCATCGCGACGATTCCATCTGGTCAAGGGTTTTATGCACCTACACCCCGGCGCGTGGCGACGGCTTATGGAGCAGCTGACCGAGGCAACGATCGCGTACTTGACGGCTCAAGTTGAAGCTGGCGTTCAGGCGCTGCAGATCTTCGATTCGTGGGTCGGAGCGCTGAGCCCGGGCGATTATCGCGAGTCGATTCAGCCACACATGGAACGATTGTTCGCCGGGCTTCCGTCGGTTCCCACGATCCACTTCGGAACCGACACGGCGGGATTGCTACCGTTCTTGGCACAGGCTGGCGGTGATGTCATCGGGCTCGACTGGCGGATCGACCTCGACCGCGGGTGGAAGATCGTCGGCGATCGTGGGGTTCAGGGAAACCTCGATCCGGTGGTCGCGGCCGGCCCGTGGGAGGTCGCCGAGCGTCAGACGCGTGCGATCCTGGCGGCGGCGGGTGGCCGTCGGGGGCATGTGTTCAACCTCGGCCACGGCGTTCTCCCGCACACCCCCGTCGACAACCTGAAACGGTTGGTCGAGCTGGTCCACGAGGAGACGGCGTGACTCCCGGATTGCTGGTCATGTCGTACGGAACCCCCGAACGGCTGGAGGATGTCGAACCGTATTACACCCACATTCGGCGTGGTAACCCGCCCCCGCATGAGCTGCTTGAGGAGCTGGTGGAGCGCTACCAAGCGGTTGGGGGCCCTACGGCTCTAAACCGCATTACGCGTCAACAGGCAGCGGCGCTGGGAGCGAAGCTCGAAGATCGTGGGTCCCACGTTCAACCGTATGTCGGGTTCAAGCACGTCGCGCCGTTCATCGGCGATGTCGTTGGAAAGATGGCCGCCGACGGCATCAAACGGGCGGTCGGCCTCGTGCTGGCCCCCCACTACTCGCTGCGTTCGATCGCCGAATACCAGATGTATGCGGAAAACGAGCGCCCCGACGGTATGACTCTGGACATCGTTGCCAGTTGGCATGACCACCCGGGGTTTATTGATGGGCTCGCCCGGCGGCTCAGAGATGCCCTGTCGCGCGCAGGCGACAGCTCGCACGTCGTTTTCACGGCGCATTCGGTACCCACAGCGGTGCTCGGTCGCGGCGATCCATACCCTGATCAACTGCAACGCACCGCCGAACTGGTAGCCGGGGCGATCGGCCTCGACGGTTGGTCCTTCGCCTATCAGAGCGCTGGTCGAACCGGCGAGCCGTGGTTGGGCCCGGACATCCTCGAGACGATCGATAAGCTCGCGAAGCGGGGGGAGGAAAGCGTGGTCGTGCAATCGATCGGGTTCGTGGCTGACCATCTCGAGGTGCTTTACGACCTCGATATCGAAGCCCGCGATTTGGCGGAGCGGCGTGGACTCCGCTACGCTCGGGCGGCGATGCAAAACGACGATCCGGACTTTATCGAAGCGCTCGCGACGATTGTCGAGGATCGATTGACGACCGTGGGATCGACGGGATCAAGGTGAGTTGGGGAAGCGTTCCCCAGAGCGTAGCTTGGTCACAATGAAAGGGTGAAGCTTGAGTGTCTTTGGTAGGTTGATCTTCGGGCGGTGGTTTGCGCGCTGGCTCCTCCGCGGCGGGCCGTGGGCGATCGCTGCCAAGCTGGCTGCAGTCGGGATCTGGGGCGCGTTTAAGTGGCGCAGAGAATCGCGCCGGCTGGCGCGCGAAGTGGAACGCCGGGAGATCGAGGCCGAGTACGAGGTCCTGCCAGGAACCTCGGCCCCTGGCGCGGGTACCGGTTCTCGAAAGCCGACCGCGGAAGCGCCCGAAACATCAAGTGATGGTCAATACCCACAGAGGAGAACAGACGGTGTTTAGAACAGTTCTTGTCGGAGTGTTTGCCACGTTTGCGCTGACGACGCCGGTCATGGCCCAGGACGAAACGGCGCAGAACGGCGAGCCCGAAGTGGCCGCGGATGCTGCGGCGGCCGAGGAGGAAGTCGTGTCAACGCACGATTGGGAGTTCGCGCTCCAGCCGACCCAGCATGCGCCCAGCGGAGCCGGGGTGGTCAAGGTGACCGAGGGCGACACGGGACAGGCCCTGGTGGTCGAGGTCGAGGGGCTACCGTTGATCGATGAGCTCGACCAAGAAGACCGCGATGTCAACGCCTACACGGTATGGATCGTTCCCAGCAAGGAGCGCGTCAAGGAGTCTACTCTGGCCGGTGTCGTCACGGTGGGTCCGGAGGGGACCGGTGCATTTGAGAGCACGACTTCGCTCGAGACCTTTGGCATCATCGTGACCGCCACACCGGATGGTGCACCGGAGGCGATCTCGGGAGTCCCGGTTTTGACCGGAATCCCGGTGACGTCGGCGCCACCAGCTGCGCCCGCCGAAGTTGAAGCGGCTCCGACCGACGACGCTGCGGCCGAGCCACCGCCCGCCGAGGATCAGTCCGAGCCGGAGCCCGAGGCCGAGGAGCCGACCGACGAGGCACCGGGCGAGGCGTAGGTCAACTCTCACCCGCTCTCTTTAGCACACCAATAAGCTGAACAACCGCCTCTCCGGTCGGGGAGGCGGTTTTTTGTGCGTTTACTTGACACGGCCCGCCCGTTCGTCCTACAATGTGGGGCCAGGTGGGAAATAATGGGAGAAAGTGGGCTCTCGACACGAGCGTTGTGGGGTCAAAACGTCGTTTCTTGGTCAGTACACGCATTCAATCGATGAGAAGGGTAGGGTCAGCCTCCCAGCACGCTTCAGGGACGGCGAGGCGGGTCAATCTTTCGTTGCTACCCGTGGGCTCGGATCCTGCCTCTTCCTCTATCCGTTGGTCGAATGGGATCGGGTTTTGGCGCGATTCGATCGCCAGAAGGCCCGCATCGATCCCGAGCAACGACGTCACTTTCTCCAACTCATGCAACATACCGTCGAGACGACTGTCGACGCTCAGGGGAGGATCCTGCTACCGGCTTCCCTCGCCAAGCTGGCAGGCATTGGTGACGAGCTCACGTTCGTGGGCGCCGGGGAGGTAATCGAGATGTGGGACCCAAAGCGTTATGAGGAGTTCGTTGGCCAAGCTGGTGAGGAGTTCGATCAATGGTTGACCCAGTACCTGTAGCGCGACCGTGCCTGAGCGGCGGTTTCACGAACCGGTCCTGTTGACGGAGACGATCACGATGCTCAGGCCAGCCACGGGAAAAACGTACCTCGACGCCACGCTCGGTGGCGGTGGGCATGCCGAGGCGATTCTCGAGGCATCGGCGCCAGCCGGACGATTAGTGGGACTGGATCGGGATCCGCAGGCGATCCAGTTCGCAGGCCAACGGTTGGCGCGATTTGGTGATCGGGTTGAGTTATTGAATACGAACTTCGCCGAGATCGACCGGACGTCGAGGTTCGAGCAAGCGCATTTCGATGGTGCTCTGCTCGACCTCGGCGTTTCCTCGGCGCAAGTCGACGACGTGGTGCGCGGCTTCAGCTACCGTCAGGACGCTCCGCTGGATATGCGGATGGGGCCCAGAGGGGAACCTGCTCGGGAATTGTTGTCGCGCGCCGCACCATCAGCCCTGGAGCAAATCATTCGGGACTACGGCGAAGAGCGTCACGCGCGGCGTATCACGAACGCGATCGTGCGTGAGCGCGAACGTGAGCCGATCGATACAACCGATCGGCTACGAACCATCGTCGAGTCGGCAGTCCCGGCGAGCTCGCACCAACTCAAGAGCGTCGCCAGGGTGTTCCAGGCGATCCGAATCGCCGTCAACGACGAACTGACGGCATTGAAGAAGGGTCTTAGACAAATTGAGCGGCGGCTGAACGCCGACGCCCGGCTAGTGGTGATCGCGTATCACTCGTTGGAGGACCGTGTAGTCAAACGGTATTTCCGCGAGTTGGCGGCGGATTGCGAGTGTCCGCCCGATCTCCCCGTTTGCCGGTGTGACAAGGTTTCTGAGGCGGACGTGCTCACCCCCCGACCGATCCGTCCGACCGAGGCCGAAGTCGCCGCCAATCCTCGTGCTCGTAGCGCGCGTTTGCGCGCCATCGAGCGGCGCCGCCAAGTGGCGGACCGAACCTAGCGCCGGAAAGTAGGGAGTCGGTGAACGTCTACGTTCGTGAGTACCGCAAGATCGAACACCGAACCCGTCGCCGAACCAGTTTTGCGTGGCATTACCTGCCGACGCTCCTGTTGCTCACGGCTGCAGTCGTCGTGGGCAAGATCTACGTCCAGTCGGTCGCGATTCGATGGTCTGATCGCGCATTGGAACAGAAAACCACGGCGCGAGATCTGGAGACCACAAATGAAGCGCTGGCACGCTCGATCGCAGCGTTGACGACCCGAGACCGGGTGACGCACGAAGCGGGTCGACGCTTGGGCATGGTCGCTCCGACCGAGATCGACATCGTTTGGCTGCCGGTTCCCGATGGTACCCCCGCGCACGCACCGCCACTGCCAGCCAAGATCGATGGTGGAGTGCTGGCTACCGTGGGCGGTTGGCTTGATGCGCTTTGGCAGGAGGAAGCTCTCGCGCTGACGAGCCAATAGTGGCTCGCTCCCGAGGGATCCGCTCCAAGAAGGTGAGTGAGTCCGATCGCCTTCGAATCGGACGCCGTCGCCAACGGTTCATCTTCGTTTTGCTCCTCTTGTTTTCAGCTCGGCTCGGAGTCGCGTTCTTCGAGATTCAGGTTCGCGGCCACGAAGAGTACCGGGCGACAGCCCAAAAGCAGCAAAAGAAGCGCATCGTCATCCCTCCCGAGCGGGGCACGATTTACGATCGTAACGGGATCCCCCTGACGGTCAATGAAGAGGAGTACGGGGTCTACCTCGTCCCACGCCATGTCGATCCGGATGACCGCGACCAGTTTGTCGAAACGCTGACCGCCCTGCTGGGGGTCAACGCCCGCGAGGTCAATCGCCGCCTGGAGGAGGGCGGGTGGTACGTGCGTCTCACGCGTGGGATGTCGCCCGAGATCGTGCGCCAGCTCGAAGCAGCGAAACTCGATGGCGTGGGGGTTGAGTCGTATCGCGTGCGGCGGTATCCCTACGATGGGCTGGCAGGCGACCTGCTTGGCAAGGTCAATTCCGAAAACAAAGGCCTCGACGGAATAGAGTTGTATTACGACGAGGTTCTGCGTGGCACTCCGGGCTACGCCATCCACCAACGGGACGCCTTGGGGCATGAGTACCCGAACTTCACGTTTCCCATTCAGGCTCCAGTCCACGGTCGAGACCTGTATCTGACGATCGATCTGGGTGTCCAAGAGATCGTCGAGGCAGCCCTCGAGACAGCTATGAGTGAGACTCACGCGAAATCCGGGAGTGTAGTGGTCGTCGACCCGCGGACGGGCGAGGTGCTGGCGATGGCAACTCGCGGCGGGCCTAGAAAGAGCGATCAGCGGGGAAGAAACGTAGCCGTGGTCGATCAGTTCGAGCCGGGATCGACATTCAAGATCGTGCCACTCACCGGGTTGTACGAGGAGTCGCTGGCAGCACCCAGCGATTCGCTGTTTTGTGAGCGCGGCACGTGGCGACACAAGGGGCGCACGGTTCGAGATGTGCACCCGTACGAGTATCTCACGGTCGAGGAGGTGATTGAGGCTTCGTCCAATATTTGCTCGATCAAACTCGCCGAGCGCCTCGGTGAGAACCGCCTCTACGAGTATGCGCGCAAGTTCGGGTTTGGTTTGCCGGCTGGCCTCGATTTTCCCGGCGAGCCGCGGGGTCTGCTCAAACGCCCCGATGAGTGGTCGTCGCTGACGGCCGGATCGGTGACTATGGGGTATGAGGTCATGGTGACGTCGGTTCAGATGGCGATGGCCTACAGTGCGGTGGCGAACGGAGGCGAGCTGCTGAGGCCCTACTTGGTGAGGCGGATCATTGATCCTGAGGATGGTGTCGAGTTCGAGGGCCATCCACAGCCCGTTCGTCGAGTCATGAAGCCTGAGACGGCGCGCCTGGTGACGCAAGCACTCGTTCGCGTGGTCGAGTTCGGAACCGCCAAGAGAGCACAGATCGAAATGCTGCCGGTGGCGGGGAAAACCGGTACCACGCGGAAGGTCGGCGAGCGGGGCTACGACTACAGGCGGCACACCTCGTCGTTCGCGGGGTTCTTTCCCGCTGACGACGCGCGATACGCGGTGTTTGTCCGGATCGATGAACCGGTGGGCAAGTTCTACGGAGGGTTGGTGGCGGCACCGGTATTCCACGAGATCGTCGAGAACACGCTATTGACCCGCGCGGTGGATCGATCCCCCGCGCTGGTCGAGCGGTTTCGATCCACTCAACAGGTCGTGCAACGTGTTTCGGACGGGTTCGGTGCGTTGCCCGCGGCGGAGCCCGACACGCTTGCTCCGGCGCAGCCGATGGAGCTGCCAGATGGTGTCGATCCGCGGACACACGTGAAAGTGCCGGATTTCACCGGCTTGGGATTGCGCGAGGCGATCCGTCGCGCGTCGCGTCTTGGGATCGAGCTTGCGTTTGATGGAACGGGGACGATCGTTGGCCAAGATCCCGAGCCTGGGGAGGTGCTGACCCGCGGCAGCGTAGTACTGGTTCGGGACCGGTAGTGATGGTGGCCGTCGAGGCGCTACGTCTCTCCGCGCTGGCTGAGCGGGTCGACGGCCGGGTCTTTGGCGACGCGGACCCACATGTTGCCGGAGTGTCTCATGATAGCCGTCGTGTGCGGCCAGGGGACCTGTTCGCGGCGATCACGGGCTTTGAGGCCGATGGCCATCGCTTTGTCCCAGCGGCAGTCGAAGCAGGCGCCATCGCGGCGTTGGTGGCCCACGAGGGTTCGTGGCCAGTGCCGGTGATCGGGATCACCGGAACCAATGGCAAGACGACGACCACGTTCATGACGGCGGCCGTCTTGGGTGGAGACGAGGTAGCGACGCTGGGGACCCTCGGTGCCCGGCGAGGGGATCGGGTTTTTAAGACCGGGTTTACGACGCCCGAGGCACCCGACTTGGCACGTCTTTTTGTTGACTTGGAGCGGGAAGGGGTGAGATCGGTCGTGATGGAGGTTTCGAGCCACGCGATCGCGCTCGAGCGCATCGGCGGCATTCATTTCGCGGCCGGTGCGTTCACGAACCTGAGCCCTGATCACCTCGATTTTCATGCCACGATGGAAGAGTACGGCGAAGCGAAGCTCGACTTCTTTCGCCTGCTTCGCGAACAGAACGGCTTCGGGGTGGTGAACATGGACGACGCCTGGGGTGATCGGTTTCGAGCCGCCGGGCCCGACGAGACCTGGAGCTTCAGCGAGAGCGATCCCGACACCGAGGTGTACGCCGAGCGAATGGACGTCGAACGCGACGCTACGACGATGGATGTGCGCACTCCACGCGGACCGTTCACGACCCGGCTCTCGATGGCTGGTCGCTTCAACGCGGCCAACGCACTGGCGGCTGCTGCGCTGGGCGTTGGGCTCGGTGTCGAGCCGGAAGTGGTGGGTCGGACACTGGGTGGGGTCGACCATGTGCCGGGTCGCTACGAGGTCTATCGCGGCGCCGACATCACAGTGATCGTGGACTACGCCCACACGCCGGAGGCGATAGAACGGGTGCTGATGGCGGTGCGCGATAGCGGGGCCCGACAAATCTTGTGCGTCTTTGGCTGCGGGGGCGAGCGCGACCGCACCAAGCGACCAGAGATGGCCCGAGTGGCGGGCACCTTGTCAGAGGTCGCGATTCTCACCACCGACAACCCGCGCCGTGAGCCGATCGATCAGATCGTCGCTGACACCGTCGTCGGGTTTGACGGCACCCGCGCTCGTTGGGAGCGGATCGACGACCGCGCGGCGGCGATCGAACACGCCATCGGCGAGGCTGAGCCAGGCGATGCCGTGTGTGTGCTCGGCAAGGGGGATGAGGAACACATCGTGATTGGCAATCAGCAGATTCCGTTTCGCGATCGGGAAGTCGTTCAACGCGCATTGGCAGCCCGGGATGGTTCGGTGTGAGCGCCAAGCTGACCCCCGACCAGGTGACCTCGGCCCTGGGCGTCGAACCGAGCGGAAGGGTGCCGGAGGCTTTCAATGGTGTCACGATCGACACGCGCCGAGCGATGGGCGGAGAGCTGTTCGTGGCGATCCGCGGAGACCGCTATGATGGCAACGATTTCTTGGACGCCGCAGTGGCTGCTGGTGTGGCTGGCGCGGTGGGCGAGGATAGGAGTTTTTCAGATCGCGCGGAGATCGCATTCTGGACCGTACCTGATGGGCGCGCTGCACTCCAGTCGTTGGCAGCCCACTACCGGAGAGCCCTCTCGACGCGGGTCGTCGCGGTCACCGGTTCGAATGGAAAGACGACTACAAAAGAGTTGATCGCGGCGGTGCTGGCACAACGCTTCTCTACCGCGGCCACCGTTGGCAACTTGAACAACCAGATCGGCGTCCCACTCACGTTGCTCGACATCGGCCCTGATAACGATTGGGCGGTGGTCGAGTTGGGGTCCAGTGAGCCCGGGGAGATCGCGATTCTGTCGCGCATCGCTCAACCATCGATGGCGGTTATCACCAACGTCGCCGCCAGCCATCTGGAGGGATTGGGTTCGGTCGAAGAGGTGATGCACGAGAAACTGGCTCTTGGACGAGCCCTGACTCCCGACGGGAAGCTGTTCTACAACGGTGACGACCCACAGTTGAGAGCAGCGGTTTCGACGCTCAAGTGCCGGTTGATCTCCTACGGTATCGAGCCATCAAACGATGTTCGACCGGTGCGCTGGGAGTTGGACGGCGAGGGGCGTGGGATGTTCGAGGTCGGTGGACGCACGTACCGCTTGCGGCTGGTCGGCCGGCACAATGTCGTGAACGCGCTGGCCGCGATCGCAGTGGGGTGCGAGGCGGATGTGTCGCCGGGGGCGATTGCGGTTGGGATCGCCGAACCCGATGCGTTGCCGCTGCGCATGGAATTGGAGCGCTGGGGTGACGTTGTAGCGCTGGTTGATTGCTACAACGCCAACCCCGAGAGCGTGGCGTCCGCAGTGGCCACGCTGGTGGCCCTTGATGATGCCCGTCGACGGGTCGTCGTGCTCGGCGAGATGCTGGAATTGGGCGACCAAAGCGAGGCGCTGCACCGGCAGGTTGGGCGCGATCTAGCGTCTGCCGGGGTGGAGGTCGTGGTGGCGGTTGGCTCGGGCGCAGCACCGATAGCGAGCGGGGCCGAGGATAGTGGTGTGACGGCGTTCCGGTTCGACGACCAGCCGGGTGCGATTCGGTGGTTAATTGAGAATCTCCGCCCTGGTGACGCAGTCCTCTTCAAGGCCAGTCGGGGCGCAGCGCTGGAGCACGTCGTCGAACCGGTTCGCGAAGCGTGCTTGGGTTGTTCGGTCGAGATCAATCGATGAGGCGGCGGTAGATGCTCTACGACCTACTCGTTCCACTGGCTGACCAACACACGTTCTTCAACGTTTTTCGATACATAACGTTTCGGTCTGCCTACGCGACGGTAACGGCGCTTGCGCTAGCGTTCCTGCTGGGTCCGTGGCTGATTCGACGGTTGAGTGTTCTCGGGGCCGGCCAACCGATCCGAGAAGAGGGTCCAAAAGCCCACTACAGCAAGGCCGGCACACCGACCATGGGTGGCGTGCTGATCATCCTCGCTGTCGTCGTCCCAACTATTCTCTGGGCTGATTTGAGTCAACCCTTCGTTCAAATGGTCCTGGTGGCTACGCTCTGGATGGGAGGTTTGGGCTTCCTCGACGATTACCTGAAAGTCGTGAAGCAGAAGTCGGAAGGGCTGATCGCCATTCAGAAGGTCGTCGGACAAATCCTGCTCGGTGTCGTGCTTGGCGTTTGGCTCTATGTACAACCGGTTCACGGCGAGTACACCACGCTCACCTCGGTCCCGTTTTTCAAGGAGCGTTTTGTAGATTTCGGCCTGCTGTACATCCCATTCATCATCTTGGTGGTTATCGCTGCCACCAATGCCGTCAACCTGACTGACGGCCTGGATGGGCTGGCGATCGGTTTGGGGGCGATAGCGGCGACCGCATTCGCGGCGTTTGCATACGTGATCGGTCGCGCTGACTGGTCAGGCTACCTACAGATTCCGTATTTCTCGGGTGCCGGCGAGCTGACCGTCTACTGCGCGGCGCTGCTTGGCGCAGCGCTCGGGTTTCTCTGGTACAACGCTCATCCAGCCGAAATTATGATGGGTGACACTGGATCGCTGGCGCTCGGTGGCGCGTTTGGTACGCTCGCAGTGCTGCTCAAGATGGAGTTCGCCTTGATCTTTGTGGGCGGCGTTTTTGTGCTCGAGACCCTGTCGGTGATCATCCAGGTGGCATCCTTCAAATTGCGTGGAAAACGAGTCTTCAAGATGAGCCCTATTCACCATCATTTCGAGCTTCTCGGGTGGGACGAACAGAAGATCGTGATGCGCTTCTATATCCTCGGTGTGCTATTCGCGCTGCTCGCTGCCTCGACGTTGAAGCTACGGTGATCGATCCACCGGTCCAGGTCGATGGCGCGCGCGTAGCGGTGCTCGGGTTGAGACGCTCGGGGATGGCGGCCGCGCGTCTGTTGCAGCGCATGGGGGCGAGCGTCTACGCGTCTGACGTCTCGGCGTCAGATCGTGTGGTCGCTGCGGCTCGTGCTTTGGTGGACGAGGGCATCGACGCCGACGCCGGAGGCCACGATCGCGAGCTGCTCGCGGACTGCGACTGGGTCGTCGTCAGCCCTGGAATCCGGCCCGACGCCGAGATTCTGGTCGCACCGCCGGTCTGCGATCGGCCGATTTTTAGCGAGATCGAGGTCGCGTGGTGGTTTGCCCGCGCACCTGTAGCTGCTGTCACGGGCACCAACGGCAAGACGACGACTACCGCGTTGCTCGGGGCGGTTGCCCAGACGGGCGGTATCTCGGTCAGCGTCGCCGGCAATATCGGACGCGCTTTTTCGACCGCCGTGCTCGAAGACTCCGACGTCGAGTGGTATGTGCTCGAGGTATCGTCGTTTCAGCTGGCGCAGATCGAAACCTTCAAGCCACGGGTGGCAGTCGTCCTGAACCTCACCGCCGATCACCTCGACACTTACCCGGATGTCGACGCGTATGCCCGGGACAAGGCGCGTATCGCCATGAAACAGGACCGCGGGGATCACCTCTGCCTGAATGCGGAGGATCGCGCGTTGTCGGATTTCGGTTCCGACCGGCCGGCAGCGAGGCACTGGTTTCACCGTTACGAGCCGGTTGACCGAGGGGCATGGGTCGAAGACGGTTGGATTACCCTGACCGGCGAGGCGTACTCGGGCCCGATCATCAAGACGGCCGCGCTCAAGATCCCCGGGCAGCACAACGTTCAGAACGCGTTGGCGGCAACGCTTGCAGCGGAGCTCATGGGGGTTGAGCCGGCCGCTATCGGCTCGGGCTTGGCCTCTTTCGGCGGGGTCGAGCACCGTCTCGAGAGGGTCGCGGTCGTCGACAAGGTGACTTTTATCAACGACTCGAAGGCGACCAACGTCGAGTCTGTGCTGGTTGCGCTCGAAGCGTTCGATCAGCCGTTGATCGTCATTTTGGGGGGTCGCCACAAGGGTTCCCCCTACTCACCATTGGTACCACTATTGCGAGCTCGTGCGCGCCACGTGTTGGCGATCGGTGAGTCGGCGCCGCAGATCGTCACCGAGCTTGATACCGTTGTCGACGTGACTGATGTCGGTACACTAGACCGAGCCGTCGAGCGCGCTCGCGAGCTGGCTCAACCTGGCGACCTGGTGCTGCTCTCGCCGGCGTGCTCGTCTTACGACCAGTTCGTCAGCTACGAGGCGCGAGGCGAACGGTTTCGTCAGTTGGTGGTGGGTGCTGCCAAACGGGAGGTCGCGCGATGATGATGGGTCGCCAAAAGCGCGCCAACCGTTGCCGAAAAATCGCGCACAAGCCGCAGTTACCGCCCAAGGCTCCACGCGGACAAGCAGATCGACGGCTCCGCACGTTGGTGCTGCTGCTGGTCGGATTCGGGCTCGTGATGGTCTACAGCTCGAGCTCGGTACTATCGCTCGCTCGTCACGGGAACAGCACGACATTCTTTCAGAGCCAAGCCGCCAAGGCGCTGGGCGGGGTCATCGTGATGGCGGCGGCCTCGCGGATCGACTATCGAATCTGGGCGCGGGTATCCAAGCCGCTCATGTGGGTGGCACTGGCACTATTGCTGTTTCTGGCGCTCCCGTTCGGAACCACGCTCACGCCCGAGATCAACGGTGCCAGGCGTTGGATCGCTCTGCCCGGACTCACGTTTCAGCCGATCGAACTGGCCAAGCTGGCGATCATCGTGTGGATGTCGGCGATACTGGCACTGAAAGCCAAGAAGTTGGACCAGGGAGGCGACCAGCTCGTCCCGTTGCTGCTGCTTCCGGTATTGATGGCCGGGCTCGTCGTCCTTCAGCCGGATTTCAAAGGCGCGATGATGATCGGGGTTTTGGCGGCGGTATTGCTGTTCATCGCCGGCGTGAAGTGGCGGTACCTCCTCCAAGCCGCGGCGGCGGGGATTCCCTTGGCGGCACTGGTGATGGTGCTCGAGCCCTACCGGATGCGGCGGCTGGCAACGTTCTTGGACCCCACACAAGACATGCAGGGGATTTCGTACCAGATCAATCAATCACTGATCAGCTTGGGATCGGGGGGTTGGTTTGGTGTCGGGCTGGGCTCCAGCAAACAGAAGTTCGCCTTTCTGCCGATGGCGCATACCGACTTCATCTTGTCGATCGTTGGTGAGGAGCTGGGGATCGTCGGCACCGTGACTGTGTTGCTAGCGTTCGTCTACCTGGGGGCTTTGGGGTACCGCATCGCCAGACGTGCGCCGGACAACTTCGGTTTCTTGCTGGGCTCGGGTTTGACGACGCTGATCTTGCTCTCGGCGTTGGTCAACATCGGAGTCGCGACGGCGGTCTTGCCGACCACTGGGCTGCCGCTGCCGTTCGTCTCGTACGGTGGCACGGCGTTGATCGTTCACATGGCCGCGATCGGGATTCTGTTGAGCATCTCCCGCGATGGCATCGACCCACCGCGTCGGGAACCCGCAATCAAACGCCGGCGGTGGTGGAGAAGGGTGGTACCCGTTGGGCGCCGGCGAGCATGACGAAACGGCGGCTCGCGTGCTAATCGCCGGTGGCGGCACAGGAGGGCACCTGGTTCCAGCGTTGAACCTGGCTCGCGAGCTAGCACAGCGGCCACACCCGGCGGCGATCATGCTGATCGGTAGCCACCGCGGACCGGACCGGGGATTGTTATCGACGTCAGGCTTTCAGTACCAGCTGATCGATGCCCCGATTGTCGACCGTCACCGCCGAGTCAGAAACGCGACGCTACCGTGGCGGCTCGGGCGGGCGGTCGGCGCAGCGCGAAACGTGGTTAAGGGCTTTCGGCCGGACGTGGTTGTCGGAACGGGTGGTTATGTCTCGGTGCCGATCGGCGTGGCGGCTCGTATGGCCCACCGGCCGCTGATTCTGCAAGAGCAGAATCGCCAGCCGGGCCTGGCGACCCGATTTTTGGCGCGTTGGGCCGACCGGGTTTGCGTGGCGTATTCCGGCGTCGACCGCGCACTGCCGGGGGGTCCTCAAGTCACCGTGACCGGGAACCCGATCGCACCACAGGAATCGATCGAAGCCGAGTTTGCCGGGCGACTCGATGTCGCTCGTCCGACACTCGGAGTCTTTGGAGGTAGCCAGGGCGCACAGGCGCTCAACACAGCGATCATCGAGCTGTTTGGGGATCAGACAGACAAACTCCCGAACTTGATCTGGCAAACCGGAGAACACCATTACGATCAGGTGATCGCGGCCAGTCGGTGGCCGGAGCGGGTTGTGGTCAAGCCCTTCTTCTCACCCATGGGGGCGGTGTATCCATTGCTCGATCTGTCGCTCTGTCGGGCCGGGGCGATGACGCTGGCCGAATTGGCGGCGTGGGGGATCCCGGCGATTCTGGTGCCGTACCCACACGCTACCGCCGACCATCAGATGGTGAACGCCAGGGCCGTCGAGGCGGTAGGAGCCGCGATTGCGATCTCGGAGCCCGAGGCCACCCCACGACGACTCGGCAACTTGATCACCGGTTTGCTCGATGACCCGGCTCGACGCGAGCGCATGGCGGCAGCGGCACGAACGCTGGCCCAGCCCGACGCGGCGCAGGTCATCGCCGACCAGATCCTCGAGTTGGCCGGACGAACCCCCGCGGGTGGCTCGTGAGTGTTTTGGATACCCATCGGCGGCTCCACTTCATGGGGATTGGCGGAGCTGGGATGAGCGGTCTCGCGGAACTCTTGGTCCAGCGAGGCTATACAGTGAGTGGTTGCGACGTGCGTCGCTCGGGGACGACCGATCGCTTAGAGGAGTTGGGCGTCGAATTCCGCATCGGCCATGCGGTCGACCATGCGGAGCCGACCGAAGCGATCGTCATCTCGTCCGCCATCCCGTTGGACAACCATGAGCTGGAGGCAGCTCGTGATCGGGGTTGTCAGATCGTTCGGCGCGCCGAGCTCCTGGGTGCAGTCATGGCTGGTAGCCGGGGGATCGCGGTCGCCGGCACACATGGCAAGTCAACTACAACGACCATGATCGGAGCCATCCTCGAAGCTGCGGGTTGGGATCCGACCGTGCTGGTGGGTGGGCGGATACGTGGACAGGACGGCAACGTCCGCCTTGGCGCTGGCGAGTGGCTGGTGGCCGAGGCCGATGAGTTTTACCGCTCGTTCCTCGCTCTCGAGCCGGATCATGCCGTTATCACCAACATCGAGCCCGATCACCTGGATACTTATGAATCGGCGGTTCAAGTCGACGCTGCGTTTCACCAATTCGCGGCTCGCGTTCACAACCACGGAAAGTTGGTGCTCGGCATTGACGACGCCGGTGTCCAACGCTTCGAATCGCCGACTGGGCTCAGCGTTGTCACCTTTGGGCTCTCGTCGGATGCCGACGTGCGCGGCACCGAGATCGAGGCGCGTCAACTCGATACGCGATTCGAAATGCGACTTCCGGACGGACGGCGCGAGGATGTTGAAGTGTCGCTCCCAGGGAGGCACAACGTTCTCAACGCGCTTGCCGCGGCGGCGATGGGTTGGTCGTTGGGTCTAGAGCCAGGAATCCTCACCGCCGGCCTGGCGTCTGTGCGCGGCGTCGAGAGGCGGTTCGAGATCGTTTTCGAGGATCAGGATGTGATGATCGTCGACGACTACGCTCACCATCCGACCGAGGTCGCGGCCACTCTGGCGAGCGCGCGGACGGGTTGGCCGGGCCGCCGCTTGGTGGCTGTTTTTCAGCCTCATCTCTACAGCCGGACACGTGATTTTGCGAATGAGTTTGGGACCGCGTTGGCCGATGCCGATGTGGTGTTTGTGACCGATGTGTATCCGGCCCGGGAAACACCCATCGCAGGTGTGAGCGGGCGGTTGGTGTGTGACGCTGTCGAGCGCGCCGGCGCCAACGATGTCACATATGTGGAGAACGGTTCGGTGAGCGACATCGTTGCCGCACGGCTAACCGAAGGCGACTTGGTGGTCACGCTGGGGGCCGGAGACGTCGATCGAGTAGCTCGCCGACTGGCGCAAGGGCGGCGAGTGGGGAGCGAGTCGGGAGGGGACAACGATGGGTCGAGCTAAGCTCAACGATGTCCTCCCAGCCTGCTCCCAGTCCGACGTCGACCTGGCGCCGATGACGTATTGCAAGATCGGCGGCGTGGCCAGGGTTTTTTGCCTCGTGGAGAGCGAGAATGACCTGATTGAGGCGATCGAGTACCGCAAGGCAGCGGGGCTAGCCGTCGAAGACGCTTTTGTGTTGGGTGGAGGCGCAAACGTGTTGATCAACGATGCCCGCGATTACGGCTTGGTACTGAAATTGAGTCAGCGCTTCAACGCGATACAGTTTGACGAAGCCTCGCAGACTGCGCGTATCGAAGCTGGGATCTACACGCCACGCTTGGTACGCGAGGCAGCGGTGCGGGGTTGGGACGGGTTTCAGTTTCTGGCTGGGGTGCCAGGCTCGCTCGGTGGGGCGATCGTCATGAACGCCGGTATTCGAGAGCTCTCGACCTGGAACCTTTTCATCGAGATCGAGGCCATCGATTGGAACGGCGAACGCCATAAGCTGACCCGAGAAGACCTCAAACCCGCCTACCGCACAGGAAACGTGCCAGCGAATCTGATCGTGATGGCTGCGACCTGCGCGGTGCAGGTTGGCGACCCCGAGACGGCGCGCGCTACCGGGCGCAGCTTGTCGTCGTCACGACGCGAGACGCAACCGCTGCAGTTTCCGTCGTGGGGTAGCACGTTCATGAATCCATCCGGCGCTTCATCTACGGGTCGAACCGCTGGTGCGTTGATCGATGCTGCCGGGCTCAAAGGGTACCGGGTGGGAGATGCGGAGATTTCGGAAGTCCACGCCAACTTCATCGTCAACCGCGGGAGCGCCACCGCTGCCGACGCACTGGCGTGCATCCGGCACGCCTATCAGACGGTTCGCGACCGGTTTCAGATCCGGTTGGAACCCGAAGTCCGGTTGATCGGTTTCCGACCGTCCGATTTGGCATTCCTGGAGGACCGATGATACGAAAACTCGGACTGCGTTTTGTCGGTCGCCGCCAGAACCGCCGGGTCGATCGCGAACAGATGGCTGCCCGTCGAGCCTCGATCAAGCGTGCGCTTCGCTGGGGAGTGATCGCGATCGCTTGCGGCCTGTCGACTATTCATCTCGGCAAGCTTGCGCACACGCGAGGGTGGTTGTTCCCCTTCCTGGTGCGCGAGGTTCGCGTCGTCGGGGCCGAGATCGCCCACCCCGAAGTGTTGGTGGCCGAAGCCGGTCTGGTGGGTAAACGGCTCCATTACTGGAGCCGGCTCGACGACCATCTCGACCTTGTATTGCGTGATCCGTTAATCGTGGAGGCTAGCTTCGAGCGCCGGCTACCGAATCGCTTGACGCTGGTGGTAGTCGAGCGTCAACCGGTCGCTCTGCTGGGGCTCGATCGGTTGACACCGGTCGACGGGCGCATGCACGATCAATCTGATTGTTGCGGGGTCGTGCGTCGTCCAATCGGTACGACTAGCGAAAAGGAGACTATCCGATGAAATACAAGTGGAGCGGACTGGCAGTCATGGCCGGGGGGCTGTTCCTGATGATGGGAGCGGCGCCAGGCTGCGTAGTGCGGGCGCGCGTGCGCCCCGCGGCGGTCGTGGTGGACGAAGCGCCGCCCGAG
>CBDUCI010000009.1:0-28460 GCA_965365605.1 uncultured bacterium | reverse complement strand
GACCTGCATGGATATCCCCTCGCGTGTGAGCAGTGGTGCGCCGAATTCCCAGTTGCCCAGATGAGGAGTGACCAACAGAATCCCGCGCCCGCCCATCAGCTTCTCCAGGTACTTCGCACCTTCCTGGATCGCCATCCGACCGGCGACCTCACTCATTGGAACCAGCAGCGGCAGCGAGCCGTCCGGTTCCTTCACCGTCTCGTACGCTAGTGCGACTGATCCGGTTCCGATCAACCCATCGGTCAGCTCCCGCGAGGCAGCGAAGTGGAAGTAGGTAAACACGATCTGGCCTTCCCTAATCAGCTCGAACTCGGAGGCCAACGGTTCCTTGACCTTGAGAATCATCTCGCATTCGGCGAACAGCTCCTGCGGTCCATCCACCAGTCGCGCACCGGCAAGCTCGTAGGCTTCGTCCTCGAAACCCGAGCCCTCGCCGGCACCGCGCTCGAACCACACCTCATGGCCGTCTCGGCTGAGCACCTCGGCCCCCACCGGACGCAGTGCGACCCGGTTCTCATTGGTTTTGATCTCCCGGGGTACCCCGATCCGCATGTGCCGTTCTTAGCTCCGCCGGCGGCCGCGTCCAGAGTGCTGTTCGCGGCGCTCCTTTTGGCCACCGTTCTGCTGACCACCATCACCGCCCTCAGGTTTCTCGAGCAGCGCCTTGCGGGAGAGCTTCACCCGACCCTGATTGTCGATTCCGATCAGCTTTACCCGCATCATCTCGCCCTCCGACGTGACGTCCTCCACGCGCTCGACACGACGGTGCTCAAGCTCCGAGATGTGCACCAGACCGTCGCGGCCCGGTAGAATCTCGACAAACGCGCCAAACGTCGTGATGCTCTTGACCGGTCCTTCGTAGACCTTCCCGATCTCGGGCTCCTCGATGATCTTCTCGATTCGGCTCAGGGCCTCTTCTCCGCCCGCACCGTCAATCGAAGCGATCGTGACGACACCCTCGTCGTCGATGTCGATCTTAGCGCCCGTCTCCTCCTGCAACCCACGGATCACCTTACCGCCGCTGCCGATGATATCCCGAATCTTCTGCTTCGGCACCACGATCGTGAGGATCCGAGGGGCGTGTTGGCTGATCGCTTCCCGGGGTCCATCGATCGCCTGCTCCATCAATCCGAGGATGTGCAACCTTCCGTCCCGGGCTTGTGCAACAGCACGCTCGAGGACTTCAAACGAGACACCCTTGATCTTGATGTCCATCTGGAAACCGGTGATCCCGTCGCGGGTTCCAGCGACCTTGAAGTCCATATCGCCCAGATGATCCTCGATCCCTAGGATATCCGACAAGACGACGACTTCGTCGTCCTCCTTGATCAACCCCATGGCGATTCCGGCGCACGCCTTGGTGATCGGTACGCCCGCGTCCATGAGAGACAGCGACCCGGAACAAACCGACGCCATCGAGGATGAGCCGTTGGACTCGAGGATATCAGACACGATTCGGATCGTGTAGGGGAACTCTTCATGGTCGGGCAGGAGGGTGCGTAGCGATCGCTCAGCCAACACGCCATGACCGATCTCGCGCCTACCGGTGCCACCGAAACGGCCGACTTCACCGACTGAAAATGGCGGGAAGTTGTAGTGCAGCATGAACGTCTTGTCCCACTTGGGATCGAGGTCATCGATCATCTGCTGATCCTGTCTCGTCCCGAGCGTGACGACGCCCAACGACTGAGTGTTTCCTCGGGTGAAAAGCGCCGATCCATGAGTTCGAGGCAACACGCCAACTTCGATCTCAATCGGGCGGATCTCGGTCGGTCCCCGACCATCAGCGCGTTTACTGGTTTTTACGATCGCTCCGCGCATGGTTTCCGACTCAACATCGTCAATCGCGCGCCGAATTTGGTTCTCCACAGCCGCGTACTCGTCGCCGAGCTCATCCGCCATCGCCTCGGCAACGGAGCCACGAACGGCGTCTAGCGCCTGGTTTCGCTCGTCCTTATCCGCGATCTGCATCGCCTTTTCAACACCCGGGCGTGCCTGCTGAGCGACACGGTCAGCGAGCTCGGTATCGATCTCCGGAGGTGACCACGCCATCTCCGGCCGACCAGCCTCGCGCTTCAGTTCTTCGATGGTGGCGCAAATCTTGGTGATCGCCTCGTGTCCGACACGAACCGCGCCCAGCAGATCAGCCTCGGACACCTCAAGCGCCGATCCCTCCACCATCGAAACCGAATCCGCAGTGCCCGCCACGACAACGTCAATCGTACTCTCGTCCAGTTGGTTAAACGTGGGGTTGATCACGTACTCACCGTCGACCATTCCGACTCGGACGCCGGCCACCGGTCCCTCGAATGGGATTCCGCTGATCGATAAGGCTGCCGCGCAGCCTACGATCCCCAATACGTCCGGGTCGTTGTCGCTGTCGTACGAGAGTACTTGACACACCAACTGTGTTTCGTGCATGTAGCCTTTCGGAAACAACGGTCGGCAGGGTCGATCGATCAGCCTTGCAGACAGTGTCTCCTTCTCACCCGGGCGGCCCTCGCGTTTGAAGAACCCGCCGGGGATCTTCCCCGCCGCGTACATCTTCTCTCGATACTCCACGAACAGTGGAAACCAGCCCCGGCTCGGATCGGCTTTGGGGCTCGCTGTAGCGGTGCATAGCACCACCGTCTCGCCGTAGCCTATCATGACCGCTCCACCCGCCAAGCGGGCGAGCTTGCCGGTCTCGATCGTCATCGGCTTGCCACCGAGATCGAGCGTCTTCTTGATTGTTGCCATTTTTTTTTCTCCTGACGGTCTAGCCGGGACGCGGAGTCAGCCGGTGCCCGGCGTCTTGTGGACGCCCGTCAGGCGGAAGAAGGTGCGGCACGTTTCGCCGTAAGATATGCGGGGTACGAATCGATCGTCATACCGCGTACATCTCACGCCGAACACCGCTCTTCCCGCACTCGTCACGGGCGCAAACGAACCGCAATCGACCCGAACCATGAGCCGACAGCGGTGGTACTATTTCCGGAGGTTTAGTTCCTCCAGAATCTGCCTGTATTGCTCCACATCGCTGCTCTTCAAGTAGTCGAGCAGCCGTCGACGTCGACCCACCATCTTGAGCAGGCCGCGACGACTGTGGTGATCATGAGGATGCTGGCGGAAGTGCTCGGTGAGCTCGTTGATCCGCCGGGTGAGAACAGCGATCTGTACCCGGCTCGAACCGGTATCAGTCTCGTGTTCCCGAAAACCCTCGATAACCTCGCTCTTCTGCGAAGAACTCAAGCCCATAAACGCGTAATCCCTCGATCGATGTCTGAAATGTGGGAGCTGAAAGGTTTAAGCTATAATCATTTAAGATACTATGGGAGAGGCATTACGCCACCTCCTGGGGATCGCCCAGGGCGGTCCGCGCTGCCGCCCGATCTCGGTCTAGCTGCGCGGATAGCTCCTCGGGACCGTCAAAGCGTCTGACCGGCCGCAGGCGGCGCACGAACTCGACGCCCACCAGGGCGCCATAAAGGGGCTCGCCCGACCAGTCGAGCAGGTGGGCCTCGAGTCCACCACCCGGCTCTTCGAACGTCGGTCGCGGGCCGAGATTCGCCATCGCCTGATGCCGCTGGCCATCGATCTCGGCCATGACAGCGTACACGCCCTCGGGAGGCAGGCACTTGTCGTGTTCCAGATCGAGGTTTGCTGTAGCGAAGCCCATCGAGCGGCCACGGCCCGCGCCACGCACCACTCGGCCGTACGCCGAGTACGCGCGTCCCAGTCCGGCCGCCGCGATGGTGAGATCCCCGCTGGCAATCGCTCCTCGAATCTTGGTGCTGGAAACCGTTTCTTCACCTGACGTGACGGGCCCGACCACATCAACCGAGAAGCCTTCCTCTGCGCCCAGGTGACGCAGCGTTTCGACATCACCCTTACGGTCCTTGCCAAAGCCGTGGTCGTAGCCGATCACGAGCTCACCAAGTCTGAGCTGTCGAACCAGAACATCGCGCACGAATACTTCCGGTGAGAGCTCCCGCAAACGATCGTCGAACGGCACCACAACCACATAGTCGAGTCCAAACTGTGGCCACAAGAGTCGCCGCTCGATCGGCGTTGTTAACAAACACGGAGCTCGCTCCGGCGCAACGACCCTTAGCGGGTGCGGTTCGAACGTTACCAACACACTCTCGCGATCGGCAGCGTGAGCACGACGCACAATTTCCCTGAGGACTGCCTGATGACCGCGATGAACACCGTCAAACGTTCCGACAGTTATCGTTGTGCGCCGTGAACCGGGCAGACCTGCAGTCAACTTCAGCGGCCCTCCCCGTCGGGGTACAGAACGCGGCGCGGCGACAGCTGCCATCCGTGCGGCTCACGGTGAACCTGCCCCAGCCCGACAAACCCACGCGGTCCATGAAGTTGGACCCAACCCTCTTCCTTCACTCTCGAATCGAGATCCCCGATCATCTGACCGTGTACGACCGCTGCCTGCTGGGACTCGCTCAGCTCGATGACTGGCAGCTCAGCGATCGCCGTTGCTGTGGGCCGAATCGCCTCGCGAACGAGGTCGGGCTCGCTGGCGACGTTCCAGTCGATGGCCTGCTCGACAGTGAAGGGTCCCGAGCGGGTCCGCCTGAGCGCTGCACAATACCCGCCTATTCCCAGCGCCTCACCGACATCCCGTGCCAATGCTCGCATGTAGGTACCGCTACCGCACTCGACGGTTAGCACCAACTCCGGAAACGCATACCTCTCGATCGTCACCCTGTGAATCGTCACCTCGATGCCGGGCAACGTCACGGTCTCGCCAGCCCGTGCGCGCTGATACGCTCGCTTCCCACCAACATGCTTGGCCGAGTAGGCCGGCGGCGCTTGCACCACATGCCCCGTCCACGCTTGGCATATCTCATCGATCGTCTCACGGGTGGGCGCGACGACATCCTCAGTTGTTGACAACTCCCCCTCGGGGTCATCGGTCGTACTGCGCCAGCCCAACCGCACAGTGACTTCGTACGTCTTGTCCTGCCCGCTACAGAATGGCGCCAACCGTGTCGCAGGACCGATCGCGCAGATGAGCAATCCCGTGGCGAACGGATCCAATGTCCCAAAGTGCCCTACTCGACGTGTCCCTATCGCCCGACGAACGACCTGCACCGCATCGTGACTGGTCGGACCAGCGGGTTTGTCGATCAACAGGATGCCCGCGGGTTTTGACACGACATCGAGATCGGTCTCAGAATCACTCGGGTGAAGGTCTCCAAGGATGGTTTCGATTCTGGCCGCCTCCTCAAGCGTTCGGTCAAGCTCAAAGCGCAGTTCAGGTACGTACTTGAGCGTCACCGCGTTCCCTACCCGGGTACGAACGAAGCCCGCCGCCCCACGCAAGACCGCCAGTGTAGCCTGTTTCTCCTCTTCGCTGCCGAGTACGCTGACATATACCCGAGCAGTTCTCAGGTCGGGTGCGCTCTTCACAGCCATGACGGTAGCGAACCCGATCCGCGGATCCTTGAGCCCGGTACTCAGAACAGCTGCGATCTCCTGCTTGAGGAGCTCATCAACCCGGCGTTTGCGTGGATACCCGTGGGCCATCTGTCCCGCTTTGCATCACCAAGGCTTCAGTAGATTTCGGTATGAAAGTTGATTACGCGAAGCTCTGACTCTCGGTCTAACAGATCCAGGATCGAATCCAGGGTCTTCTCGACGTGTCGTCGCTGACCGCTCACCACCGCAACCGCTAACTCGGTACGCTGCCACTTGTCGAGGTGTCCGGTCTCCGCGACCGAGACGTTAAAGTGCTTGGAGATTCGATCCTTGATGCTTCTCAGGACGAATCGTTTCTCCTTGAGCGATTGTGAACCTTGGATGTGAACGTCGAATGTTCCGAGACCGACGATCGTCATGGCGAGCTAACCTTAGGCCAGCGTGCGCTGTACTTCCTCGATCTTATACGCTTCGATGACGTCTCCGACCTTGACATCATTGAAGCCCTCGATATTGATCCCGCACTCGAAGCCTTCGCGCACTTCGCGAACATCATCCTTGAAACGCTTGAGCGAAGCGATCGCACCCTCATATACCTCTACACCGTCTCGCACCACGCGCACGCGAGCGGTTCTCGGTATAACTCCATCGGCCACCTGGCAGCCAGCGATGGTGCCCAACCGGCCTACCTTGAAGGTCTTGCGCACCTCGGCTGAGCCGAGCACGACCTCTCGCTCTTCCGGTGCCAACAGGCCCTCCATCGCCTTGCGTATGTCTTCGGCCACCTCGTAAATGACGCGATAGAGGCGGATGTCGACGCCCTCACGCTCGGCCGCTGCGCGGGCCCGAGCATCGGGTCGGACATGGAATCCGATGATGATGGCGTTCGACGCTGCAGCAAGCACAACATCGTTCTCGGAGATCGCCCCCACGCCGCGGTGGATTACAGACACCTGGACCTCTTCTGTCGACAGTTTTGTCAACTCGTCCGCGAGCGCCTCGACCGAGCCTCCGACGTCACCCTTGAGGATCACGTTGAGACGTTCAATGCGACCTGCCTGAACCTGCTCATATAGCTCTTCGAGCGTGGTGGGCTCCTTGGTTCGACGGAATCCCTGCTCGCGTTGAAGCCGCTGTCGCTTCTGAGCTATGTCCCGCGTCTGGCGGTCGCCGTCCAGCACCGCAAAAGAGTCACCTGCCTCGGGCACACCGCTGATTCCCAAGACGCGTATCGGGGTGGACGGGCCAGCCTCGGTCACGTTCTTACCACGCTCGTCCAACAATGCGCGGACCTTCCCATCGAACAGACCGCAGATGAAGGAATCCCCGAGTTTGAGTGTCCCGGTTGTCACGAGGATTGTGGCCAGCGGCCCCATACCTCGATCCAGTTCGGCTTCGATCACCACACCACGCGCCGTTCGATCCGCATTCGCTTTCAGGTCCAGCAGCTCGGCCTGTAGCAGTACCCTCTCGAGCAACTCTTCGACGCCCTGACCGGTCTTGGCACTGACCTCGGTCGCCAGCACATCCCCACCAAACTCCTCGATGATGACACCGTGGTTCGTAAGCTCTTGTTTGACCTTATCGATCTGCGCTTCCGGAAGATCGATCTTGTTGATCGCGACCACTATGGGAACCCCCGCGGCCCGTGCGTGATCGATCGCCTCAATCGTCTGTGGCATCACACTATCGTCGGCAGCGACCACCAAGATGACGATATCCGTTGTCTGGGCGCCTCTAGCCCGCATCGCGGTAAACGCCTCGTGACCTGGCGTATCGATAAACGTCACCCGGCGACCATCGCTCAACGCGACTTCGTAAGCACCTATATGCTGGGTGATTCCACCCGACTCGCCGGCGATTACGTTTGCTTTGCGAATGTGGTCGAGCAGCGAGGTCTTTCCGTGGTCCACGTGCCCCATTACGGTGATGACGGGCGGCCTGGGCGTGAGATCCGAATCACTCTCCTCGACATCCTCCGGTTCACTTACTACAAACGCCTCCTGCCTCTGCGCGGCATACCCAAACTCCTCACAGATCAGGCTTATCGTGTCGAAATCAAGGCGCTGATTTACCGTGACCATGAGTCCGAGATCCATGCACGTGGCGATAATCTGCGTCGATGGAACGCTGATAAGATCGGCCAGCTCAGCGACCGACACGAACTCCGTGACCTTGACCAGATTCTCGGGCTCGGCCTCGGTGACCTCGGGCTTTTCGTGACGGACGCGCTTCCGGCGCCGCGTCCGGCCCTCCATCTTGGCCATCGTCTGGCGAATGTTCTGTTCGACTGCCTGCTGGTCGACCTTACGACGTCTGCGGCGACGCCGGCGCCGACGGGGTCCCTGTCGGGTTTGACTCTCGGTAGCGGGGGCAGTCTTGTCGGCTTTCGCTTCCGTCGCTTTGACCTGCGGCTTGGCATCACCTTTCTTAGCGTGACGCTTCCGTTTGGCCTCGTCCAGCTTTTTCTTTTTCTCCTCCGCAGCGTGTTTTACAGCCTCCTTCTCGGCTTCAAACTTGGCTGTGACCTGAGCGATCGTCTCGTCGTCGATCGAAGACATATGGTTCTTGACCGGGACCTTCATCTCCTTGAGAAGGTTGACCATCGCTTCGCTCGACACGTTAAAGCGCCGGGCAAATTCGTAGATTCGGACCTTAGCCACGTCCGCACTCCTTTTGTGGATCCAGTGTCTGCGAAGCCACGAGACCGGACAACCCACTGGCTATGTGACGATCGGTGATCGTCAATGCGGCCACTGCCGCACGGCCAGCAATCTCACCGAGCTCATCCTTGTTCCACCCGTCGTACATCGCTACGCCGATTTCGTCGAGCCGCTCTACCAGGGCTTCCCTACGTCGAGGGCTCAGGTCGTCGGCCACCAGTGTCGCCGCAGCGCGTCCCGCCTTCGCCGCGGCTCGAGTCTGTTGCACTCCGATCACGATCCGACCCGAGCGGCGCGCCAGCCGGACCAGACCGTTGAAGCGAGGCTTAAGCGTCGGGCCCACTCGATCAACCCTCTTTTTCATCCGTGTCGCCGGCGCCCGACTCCGCGCTCTCCACCGCGGTAATCGGCGCCACCGCGTCCTCTGCCACCTGAGGCTCATCTTCCCCGGCCGTCTCGCTGGCACCCTCCGACGTTGATGATTCGACTGACTCTGGCTCAGCCGGCACGTACTCGCCCTCATCCTCGTCCCACTCTTCTTCGACCTCGACCGTCAACTCGTCAATCACGCGCGTCAGAAGCTCAGCAGCCTCCTGGGTCATTCCCGGCACCGCCGCCAGCTCCTCAAGCTCTAGATCGATGATATCATCGAAGCTCTTGTAGCCAGCAGTGGCCATCGCTTCGACCGTTTCCGGGGTGATCCCGGGAACCTGATCGAGCGCAAAATCGCCAGCCGCGATGCCCGACTCGGTCACTGCAGAGGCCGCTTCAGCCTCCGGCTTACGACCGAACAGCACCTCTTCTTCCTGGGCTAGGTACTCAGCCTTACTGACCAAGTCGATACGGTACCCTGTGAGCTTCGAAGCCAATCGGACGTTTTGGCCTGAACGACCGATTGCCAATGAGAGCTGGTCTTCCGCGCAAACGACTGTGGCCCGCTTCTCAGGGGTCTCCGCGTCGGCTGGTGCAACCTCTTCAGCGAGCGCCGGGGTCGCGGCTTCAACCGTCTCGTCAGGCGCCGCCTCAGCGGTGGCTTCGGTTTCGACCCCTGCCTCCTCAGCCGGCGCTTCATCTGCGGTATCGGCGTCGTCGCTCATGCGTTCCGTTTCGCGCCGCGCGGCTTCCTCAAGCGACGCTTTCGAAGCCTCCAGCGCCGCCGCCGTCTCCTCGGGACTGGCTGGTTGGGACGGTGCCGGTGCCGCGGTCGGGCCTCGGAAACGGCTGCGTGGCTTGAACGCCGTCGCCTCGGCCGTCTCAGTGAATAACCCACCTTCGTCGCCGCCTTCAGGCTCGTGGAGCATGATCTTGTAAACCTCGGCCGGTGACAACGCCTGGGCGATGAACTCACGAGACTCGTCGGTCCATGGCACGATATCGATTCTCTCGCCGCCCAGCTCGGACACCACTGCCTGGACGCGGCTGCCCTTCAAACCGACACAAGCACCTACGGGATCGACGTGCTGATCTCGCGACCAAACGGCGATTTTGGAGCGGCTCCCGGGCTCACGAGCGATCGCACGAATCTCCACGATACCCTGAAAAACTTCGGGAACTTCGAGCGCAAAAAGCGCTCGCACAAAGTCTGGATGCGTACGACTCAGAATCAACTGCGGGCCCTTATTGGTTTCCCGGATGTCGAGCAACAATGCGCGTACGGTCTCACCTTGTCTCAGATACTCGCGGCGCACCTGCTCTCGTCCTGGAAGAAGTGCTTCGGTGCGCCGATCAAGGAAGACCAGCGCATTGCCCCGATCTACCTGTTGAACCGTCCCCGAGACGAGATCGCCCACTCGATCAGCGTACTCTTCTCGAATACGGTTCCGCTCTTCCTCCCGTACCTTTTGAATGATCATCTGCTTGGCCGCCTGAATCGCGTTCCGGCCAAACGTATTGTAGTCGAGCGGTATCTCGGCCACCTGACCGGGAACTGGATCGTCGTCGCCCCACGGCTCGTTCACAAAGGGCAAGTGCTTGGCCTCCTCAACCGTCATCTGGCGCGAGGGATCCTCCAGCGACTCTTCGTCAGCCACGATCTCCTTAAGCATGTATATGCTGATCTCCCCAGTGACCGGGTCGACGAGCACCTCGGCTTCGGCTTCGGCTCCATACTTACGTCGTACAGCCGCCAACATGCCAACTTTGACGAGCTCCACGATCTCTGACTTTTCGAGCGCCTTTTCTCGGGTCAGCTGACCAAATGCTTCTAGAATCTCCATACTCTCGCTGCTCCTATCGAACTCCTATACGTTTCATCTCTTGCTCTTGGCTCGAGTCGCCGACCGCCAATCAACGCGCAGCTTCGCGTTGGCTATCTCACCGTGACCAAAGATCCATCGCTCCTCTGTTCCACCAACCGAGTCGCGTAAGCGAACGGTGAACGAACCGTCACCTTGGTCGTCGACGCCCTCGAGAACGCCGGTGAAGCGCTTGCGACCTTTCCGGCCTTCGCGAAGCCGGATCGCGATCTCGCGGCCAACAAAGCGCTCGAAGTCGCGCCGCCGAGAGAGTGGCCGCTCGATGCCGGGGCTCGAAACTTCAAGTACGTATCTCTCCGGGACTGTCCCCGAAGATTCGAGCTCCCGCTCGATCAACCTGGACAACCGAGCGCAATCGTCCAGCGTGACGCCCGTTTCCTTGTCGACGTAGACCCTCACCACAGGTCGCCCTCGACTTCCGCCCAGCTCCACGTTCACGAGCTCGGCTCCGGCTCGTTCCACGACCGGCTCGACCACAGCCATCATGCGGTCGATATCGGACATCGATCAGCCTCTGCTCTCTGGTCCTTGACGCGGAAGCAAAAAAAGTGGGGCCACCGCCCCACTTCATTACCAAATGTACGCGAAACGGGCGCCAAGGCAAGGAGGCGCGCGAGTCTGCGGTCAGCCAGGAAGGCCTGCGAAAAAGATCATCCGCCCACTATCCTTGCTATCCCGCCGATGGCTATGAAACCGCTCGGGATGGCAGCATGTACACCCTGGATACGAAACAATCGAGGCCCGGGATAACCCCACGGAAACCGCCTGACAGGTAAGTGCGGCGCGAAGATCGACTCGGGAGTCATCCAGGCCGCCAGCAAGCCAACCGTCCGTATCCGGCCCCACCCCGGTGGCCCGAATCGCTTCCACCACTTCCTCACCCACCGGATAGCAACACGGTCCGATCGCCGGCCCCCAGTACGCCATACAGTCCGCGGGTAGGGCACCGTATTCGTCGCCAAGCGCCGCCACAGCTGCGACCAGAATCCCGCTAGCGATCCCCCGCCAACCGGCGTGAACGAGTGCGATCGCACCAACCGATGGCGCGTAAACCAGCGCCGGGACACAGTCAGCTATGCTCACGGTCAGCAGTACGCCAGTGGTGCTGACCAAAAGACCATCCCGAGCTTCGACCCGAACCGACCCCGGCGCGGCATCGTCCGCGCGAAACAGCTCGGCCCCGTGGACTTGGGAAGTCATCATAACGCTGTGGAACTTTGGCCAGGCCCACGCCTCGAGCGCATTCTGGGCTGACTCAGCGCTCGTTGTTCCGCGCCGAAAATTCAGTTCCCGAGTCGTTACCCCGGCGATCAGCGGGTAGCCATCCCAACGAAGCTCGAGCCGCGGCAATGGCTGACCGAATCGAGTCTCGATCGGCGTGACACAGCCTCCGCTCACCTCCCGAGTAGTCATCAATCCGCCAATCGAAACCGTACTACGTGGTACAGCGCTGCTACTCCATCGCGCCAACTGATCTTTTTCCCGCCAGAATAGTCACGCCCGTGATACGCGATCGGCGTTTCATAGATCCGATAGCCGCGGCGAGCGACCTTAGCGGTAATCTCGGGTTCGATGCCGAACCGGTTCGATCGAAGGGTCGGCCCGATGTCAGCAATGACCTCTCGACGAAAAACTTTGAACCCGGTCTCCATGTCGGTCAGGCTGAGGTTATTCAGCGCATTCGAGAACAGCGTGAGTATGCGATTGCCAACGGAGTGCCAGAACAAGTGAACGCGCTGGGGCCCACCCAGGAAGCGAGACCCGTATACGACGTCCGCCAAACCTTCCCGAATCGGGCTTATGAGCGCTTCGTAGTCGCGCGGATCGTACTCCAGGTCGGCGTCCTGAACCAAAACGATGTCGCCTTCCACCTCAACGAAAGCGCGCCGCAAAGCAGCTCCTTTACCATAGTTGCTGGCCTGGAGGATCACCTTCACCGAGACTTCGCGACCGTCAGCGTCCACAATCCGCTTTGCGCCACTAGCGACAGCCGACAGGTACTCACGTGTCCCATCACTCGATCCATCATCGACGACAACGATCTCCTTTTCAAACGGCGTCAACGCAACCCGCCGAAGTTGCTCGACAATCGTTGGGCGCTCGTTGTAGGCAGGAACGACGACCGATAGAAGCGGCGATTCTTGTTCGCTAGGAGAGCCCACTCATTCCCGGGTGGACCGGCGGACGGTCGTGCTCGTCCGCCTGATCGGTCTCGGATGCATGTCGCTCGAACAGTAGCTTGAGGACGGGTGGCGTAACCAGCGTCGTTGCCATGACCATGATCAACACTGCCGAAAACACATCGTTTGTGAGAATACCGCCGAGCAGCCCGAGCTGGGCGAAGATCAGGCCCACCTCCCCGCGTGGAACCATACCAGCACCGATCGCCAGCTTGTTGATATCCCTACGCAACACGCTATAACCGGCCGCCACCTTGCCGAGCACCGCGATGACGAACAAACCAGCTCCAACGAGAAGGATCTCGTGATTCTCGGGAACTCTCGGGTCGAGGATAGACACGTCAACCGCGGCACCAATGGACACGAAGAAGATCGGTGTAAAGACATCGGCTACCGGCTTGATCTGCTCCACGATCGTGTCGAACTGATTGGTCCGCGAGAGTATGAGGCCGGCCGCGAATGCGCCCACGATGGGAGCCAACCCGACCCGATCGGCGAAGAACGCCAACATCAGCGCAAAGACGAGCGCAAACGTCACCAGCACGCCTCTCACACGCATCCGGTTGACGAGCTCGAAGATCCACCGCGCAGTGTAGAGCCCAATCGCCATCGCCACCGCCAAGAATCCCACCGCCAGCGCAAATAGCTTGACGACGCCGAGCACCGAGATCGTACCCGTCGATGCCAGGCCCTCGACGACCGCCAAAATCAACAACCCGAGGATGTCGTCGATTACCGCCGCCCCGATGATGATTCTCGCTTCAGCGCTATTGATCTTGCCGAGATCAGTCAACACGCGCGCGGTAATCCCAACCGATGTCGCGGTCAGCGTGGCGCCGATGAAAATCGCCGTCAGACTCGCTCCCCCTGCGTAGTAATGCCAAAACAGGTACCCAAAGAGGAACGGGAGCACGATGCCGACCACAGCGACCGTCAACGCCGAGGAGCCAACGTGGAACATCTCTCTCAAATCTGTTTCGAGACCGATCTCGAACAGCAGGATCGCCACTCCCACTTCTGCCAGGACGTGAACCATGGCCCCGTACGAATCGGCTGGGTCGACCGGCACCAGCCCGAGCACGGAAGCCCCGACGATTACCCCCGCAATTAGCTCTCCCAGGACCGCCGGCTGACCCATGCGTTCGAATAGCTCGCCAACCAGCTTGGCCGATAGCAATACAACTATAAAGATGAAAAAGAAGTGTCCGACTTCGACGAAGTGAGCGGCCTCTTCCATATCGCTCCGTACGCTGGTGTGTTCAGCTGGTCAGGAGGATCCTAAAACCGGCCGATGAAAAGATACGGTCGCCACCGCTGGTCAGGGACTGATGCGAAGTACGTGATATGAGTGAACGGGTGCGGACGACGCGGCGGCCGCGCCAGAGATAGACCAGCCTGCTCGGGGGTGCGGTTCCCCTTTCGATTGTTACATCGCACGCACGCACAGACGAGGTTCGTCCATGTATCCCGCCCACCCGCGGAACGGGGAACAACGTGATCAGTTGTCATCGGCCCTCGGCGCGTGCCACAGTATTGGCATCGGTAGTTGTCGCGACGCAGGACGTTGCGGCGAGTTAGTGCAACTCGCTTTTGAGGTGCATGAATGTAAACCGACAAGCGGACGACTGAAGGCAGAGGTACGACACACGATACCGAGTGCACCTCGGAATCGTAGCGCTCAACGATCTCGGCCTTGCCCAGTACGACCATCACAACCGCGCGCTGTGCCCGACACACCGACAACGGCTCATAGTTCTGATTGAGAACCAAGACTTTCTTTTGAAGCAGCGGGCTCATTCGTTCACGGTCCCCTTACCTCGTAATCGAAACGCAGCGTGTCGACCCACTCACCGAGCCGCCAAGCCGGAACGCGGACGACCTCTTCCCAGGCCGCCGAGATGTTCACCGTCCCGTCACGCTGACCACGTACCCGCAGCCGGTAAGGCGACAGCGGAACGCCGAGTTCGTCAGCCGACTCCAACAACGCCTGCCGCATCGCCTCCGAGCTGCTCACATCCGCGAAGCGAGCCGACTGTTTCATGGCGTCTTTGAAACGCCACGCCCGGATATGAGGCGTTGCGAGCAGATAACCAATGTAGAGCCCAGCTGCGAGCAGTACCAACCTCAGGAGCGCTCCCATCAGAACTCCTCGACGACGTGGCGAAGGACTTCTTCAGCGATCTTCTCGATCGCACGGTCAATCCCCGTCTCTCGGTCCTCACCCTCGTCCTCATTGAACTCGCCCCACTCGATTAACGACCGATTCTGCCACAGCGTTCGTTCTCGAACCTCATCAAGCAGCTCGATGTCGATCCTTAGCACGACGCGACGGGTAAACACCTCTGGATTTACGGTCTCTCCAGGATCGTAGGAGAGCGCCTCTTCTTCGTAGTTGAGAATCGCGCCCTGGACGACGAGATCGGCTTCGTCTTCGTCGCTAACTAGCTGCAATCGCGACTCGCTAAGAAACTCGTTTATGACTCGTTCCGTGAGTTGCTGGGTCAACTGAAACTCGCGCGTCTCGTTATCGAACGTGGCTACATAGACGGTATTGAGGTGTGACGGGACCGGTGATCGAAAAGAGTAACCACAACCCGTCGCCAGGAGTCCTATCACCAACCCGAGGCAGCGCCACACCCCCACGCTAGACCGACAGTCTTTCTTCTTTGCGAACATTGAACACAAGCTGACGCTCCTTGACGTAATCCCGCAACACGACTTTTCTGGGTGTGTGACGCTCATCTACCGGTTGAAAATCGCTGAATCGCACACGATAGATCAATCGGCCTCCCCGTTCCTGACGATACTCGACCAGCCGTGATGAGTTCCGTTCCACGGTCAAAGCGTGAATGGTACCCGCGTTGGCGATATAGAGCGTATTGCGCTCACCCTCCTCGAATGCCGCTGTCCACTCTGCGTTTCTGGTCAGCCGATCCACGTCGTACGCCCCAAGCACAGCACCCAGCACCTCGGGTGAGGCCAACGCCCGCTCACCGGTTAGAGCCGCGAACTTGGGATCACCCAGCTGACCCGTGAGGATCTCACCTTCTTGCGGCAACCTCACGGTCAGCATCTCGCCCGCCAGTCTCACGTGAACAACAGGTGTGTCGTGCGGGCCGAAGACGTCGGCTTTTAGAGTCTTAGGGTCAGCGCGATACTCGATCGCGCCATCGCCCGCAAAGCGCCGCCGTCCCTCAATCAATGTGACAGAAAAGATACGCTTGGTCGCATCGATCTCTGCGTAGCGAGTCTGCAGCTCGGCCACCAGCGGAGCTGGATCGATTCCGGTTTCCGCAGCCCGGCGAGCCTCGTCCTGGAGCGTTGTGGCGCAAGCGGCGAACAACACCGTGGCAAACGACGCCGCGATTCGAGTCACTCGCTTAACGCCGCCTCTGCGCGGTCGATCTTCGCTTTCAGACTGCTCGAGTCGGCGGGGATGAGCTCAGCCGCCCGACGGTAGGCCCTAAGCGCCGCCTCGAGACGACGCTGTTCGTAGAGAACGTCGCCCAGCTGTTCGTGGAGCATGCCCGACTCCGGGATCGCTGTAATGCCGGTCACGAGAGCCTCTTCGCCGGCTTTCAAACGACCCTGTCCGACGAGCGCCTGTCCGAGCCCTTGCCAAGCGCTGGTGTGCCCAGCGTCTATCGTGACCGCCGTCCGGAAGTTGCGTTCTGCTTCTGACCACTGTTCGAGAGCCAGCAGTGCACGACCGACCTCGACCCGCAACTCAACTGATCGCGGACGCAAATCAGCCGCCGCCTTCAGGTGCTTCAGCGTTCCCGCGCTCGAACCACGGGCCCGATGGAGCCCGATCAGTTGGAACCGGAGTCGGATGTCGCGAGGCGCCAACTGAGCCGCTCGTTCGTACCCTTCGATCGCAGTATCGTGATCGCCACGATGGGACGCGACGATCGCCTGGAGCTTATAAAACGTCGCCGCCCGTACCGGCTCACGGCTCTCAGAGTCTCGGACCTTGTCCGAAAGCTCAGACAGCGCTGCGGCAGCAAGCTCGTGTCGACCGAGTTGGAGCAAGACAGCGACCCACTCCAGCCGTGGAGTGATAGCCCCCGGATCGAGCTGGACGGCGTGCCGCAACCACACTTCGGCTGTGTTTGGGTCGCCCTGATACCGCGCTTCTTCAGCCAGATGAAACAGAGTGAGGGCCGCCGGCGGCGAATCCTGCCCTTGAGCGTGCAGGTTGTGGGCTCGAGTGCTCAACACGAGACCGGCAGTGGCGAGCAAGACCCAAAGCGATCGCGAGGTGATTGGGATAGAGGGCACAGACCAGCCAAGATAGGAAACCGTCGAAGACCACCGCAAGCCACATGATGCTGGCCGGTAGAGACGAGGCAACCGATCTTGAGGCCCGTGTCGTGCCGTCTGATTCTCGTGGTGCTCTTGAGCGCTGGCGCGATGGGTTGCGTTGATCGGTCTGAGCCGCCCGTCGCACCGACGACGATCTCGTCTCGAACTTTTGCTCAGGTTGTTAGTGAACTGGTGGTCGCGCGCATCGAGACCCTCCCGGACACCGCCGCCTATCGTTCGCGCCGGGGCGCCATCCTGGCCCATTTCGAGGTCTCTCCCGACGATTTGGAACGGTTCGCCGCTGTCCACGGCTCTGATACGGATTTCATGGCTGGCGTGTATCGCCAACTTCGAGCTCGCGTAGACTCATTGTCGGCGATTCGTCCGGACTCCTTGCGGCGTGCCTCCCAGTTTCCGAGTCCACCGGAGAGCGAACCCTAGGATGTACTACTCCCATTCGATCGTTGCGGGCGGCTTGCTCGACACATCATAGGTCACACGATTGACGCCGCGAACCTGGTTGATGATCTGGTTCGCAACTCGAGCCAAGAAATCCGGCGAGAACGGATACCAGTCGGCCGTCATTCCGTCCTTCGACGTCACCGCTCGTAGCGCCACAACGTGCTCGTACGTTCGCGCGTCACCCATCACGCCGACAGCCTTGACGGGCAACAAGACCGCGAACGCCTGCCATATCTGATCGTATAGACCTGCGGCACGGATCTCCTGTAGATATATCGCATCCACTTCGCGCAGCAGCTTCAACCGCTCGGCCGTAACGTCGCCCAGTACACGAATCGCCAAGCCCGGTCCGGGGAATGGATGCCGCCCAACGATCTCCTCCGGAAGACCGAGCTCACGTCCCACCTGTCTTACCTCGTCCTTGAACAGTTCGCGCAGCGGTTCCACGATTTCGAGACGCATCGCTTCCGGCAGTCCGCCCACGTTATGGTGCGTCTTTATCGTTGCCGAGGGTCCCCTCACCGACAGCGACTCGATTACATCCGGGTACAGCGTGCCCTGCACCAAGAAATCGATGTCGCCAATGCCACCAGCCGCGGTTTCAAACACATCGATGAAACGGTGGCCAATCCGCCGTCGCTTCTCTTCGGGGTCTACTACACCGGTCAAATCCGCCAAGAAAATCTCCCCGGCGTTTACGACCTCCAGTCGAAAACCCAGATGCTCGCGGAACGTTCGCTCTACCTGTAGCCGCTCGTCTTTTCGCAACAAACCAGTGTCAACGAAGATGCACGTCAGGCGATCGCCAATCGCGCGGTGCACAAGCGCTGCGGCCACGGCGGAGTCAACGCCTCCGGACAATCCGCAGACGACTCGTCGGTCACCGACTTGATCGTTGATCGCGCGCTCCGCCCGCTCAATAAACGACGCCATAGTCCACGTAGGCTCACAATCGCAGACATCGAACATGAAGTTTGAAAGGAGCTCCTCGCCACGTTGGGTGTGGACGACCTCAGGATGGAACTGAACACCATATCTCTGAGTTTCGGGATTTCCGAATGCGGCCACGGTATCGTCGCTTGAAACAGCGTAGCTCACGTACCGATGCGGCACAGCCCTGACGCGATCCCCGTGACTCATCCAGACGCTAAGCGACTGACCAGACTCGAAGCCCTCGAACAAACCAACCGGCTCCTCAACGATCAGGCTCGTCCGACCGTATTCACGCTCGACCGCAGGCTCGACGCTGCCCCCGTCGTGTTGGGCCAACAGCTGCATCCCGTAGCAGATCCCCAGGATCGGCACCGGAAGATCTAGCAGACCTGCTGGGGCCTGGGGCGCATCGGCGTCATAGACACTCGACGGGCCACCCGACAGGATGATCCCAGCCGGATCGAGAGCTCGTATCGTGTCGGGATCGAGATCGTAAGGATGGATCTCGCAGTAGACGCGCTGCTCGCGAGTTCGACGCGCTATGAGCTGCGTGTACTGGCCACCAAAGTCGAGGATTAGAATCCAGGACCGCGGTCGGCGCTCCGGACCGAACAGTTCAGAACTCATGAAACTCAACCACCCCGGATTGGACTTCGTAGATCGCCAACGATCCGACCCCGCCGAGCCAACCACAAACTTCGCCGGGGTTTACGACCGTCGTCTCGCCGATCGCCTGGAGATCACGTTGGTGGGTGTGGCCGTAGACGATAAGATCGTAGGTTCCTGCCGCGGCCACATCCATGACCCCGCGGGGTTCGTGCATCACCAGGATCCGCCGGCCGCCGAACTCCGTCTCCCACCACTGGCTCTCCAGTCGAGCGCCGACCTCCGCAAATGCCTTGGAGATCGCGAAGATGTCTCCGTCGTTGTTTCCTGTGATCCCGTGCAGCGGTGCGTCAAGCCCGGAGAGCTCGCGCACAGCGAACGGCGAGCAGTAGTCGCCGGCATGGAGCGCGACATCGATCGCGGCGCGATTGAGTATCGCTGTGGCTTCTCGGATTCGCATGACATGGTCATGCGTGTCACTGATCAGTCCGATCCTCACCACCCCACCCCCTTGGCTCACTCGGGTGTCCCGTAGGTGAGCCTTGCGACGATCTGCTCAAGGCTGAGCGTGGTCTCGTTCCCGGTATCGAGCTCTCTGAATGTCAGGTCGCCACTCTGACGCTCCCGGTCACCAATCAGAATGGCGGCGCGTGCACGCGCCTGGGCAGCCCGTTTCAGTGCTTTGGCAACAGACTGATCGCGCAGCGCCAGATCACCGGCGACACCGGCGCCTCGGAGCTCGGTCAAGACCTCGATAGCCGCCGCTCGGTCGTCCGCCGACACTGGTATCACAAACACCTCGCAGCGGGAGGTCTGCATCGGCAGACGATCGCGAGCCTCCAGAAGTTCAATGAGAACCGCCTCGCCCAACCCAAATCCGACGGCGGGCAGGGTCTGCCCACCGACCGCTTCCAGCAAGTTGTCGTACCGGCCTCCCCCGCAGATAGCGCGAAGCTCGCCTTTCTTGTCGTACATCTCAAAAACCACGCCCGTGTAGTAGGCGAGTCCGCGAACGACCCGAGGATCGAACCGACAGAAATCACCCACGTTGTAGGCTTCCAGATAAGTGCTCAGCTGGCTCATCCGGTCTTGATGCTCACCGGGGTTTGGGAGCCCCAAAAGCTCGTCCCCAGCGGCCGCTTGGATATCACCGCTTGCAAGGGTCTCGGTGATCCGCACCGCGCAAGCGGCAGAGACCCCACCCTGGATCAAGCTCTTCACCGTTGGCTCCACGCCCAAACGCGGGATCTTGTCGAGGATCGTGTAAACCCACGGTTCGGGTCTTTCTACCCCGGCATCGGAGAGGAAAGCATCCAGCAACCGACGATCGCTGTACCGGAGCTCAAAGTCGTCGGCAGTCAAACCACACGCGCGCAAGGCGTCGACACCAGCGGCCATGATCTCGGCATCGGCCTCTATACCGGCGACGCCTAGGATGTCGAGGTTGAGCTGCCAAAACTCACGGAAACGACCGCGTTGGGGGCGCTCATAGCGAAACAACCGCGGGATCGAAAACCACTTGATCGGCTTAGGCAAGCCCTGGCTTCTCGCCGCCACCATCCGTGCCAGCGAAGGCGTCATCTCCGGCCGTAGCGCGATCCGTCGCTCACCGCGGTCGACGAACGAGTAGATCTGCTCAACGATCTCCTCGCCGGACTTATCGGTGAACAGCTCGAGCGGCTCGATCACGGGCGCATCGTACTCTTCGAAACCGTAGCGGAGCGCTATCTCTCGCCAGCGATCTTCGATCCATCGGCGCACGCGCATCTCGTCGGGATAGAAGTCGCGCGTTCCGGGGAGGCGATCAAAGCGAGTCATGCACCCACCGCTTTGGGGGTGCGTTGTCCGGCCACGTACGGAGTATCAGACTCCGCCAGTCCGAGGACGACGAGTGCCTCGCCGACTGTATGAAAGGACCCCGTGACTAGAACGAACTCCGCATCTCCGCGCCGTACGACCGACATGGCGCGCTCAAGCCCCTCGGCTAGCGAGTCCGACCATCGTACCCAGGGCCGCAGCGCAAGCGTATTGCGAACCCGCGCGTGCTCCATGCAGCGCGACTCCGGTGCCATTCTCAAACCGCACAGCCACCCCCGTCTGGCAACACTATGTAATCGGTCGAGCATGGTCGGCCATGGTTTATCGGCCAGAATCCCTGCTACTAATACCGCTCGACCACGCTCCATTGCTTGTACTGACTCCGCCAACCGATCGATTGCAGCTTCGTTGTGGGCGACGTCGAATAGCACCGGCACCCCGTCCACGGTGCGCCATTCAGCGCGACCTGGAAGCGCGGCGTGCTCCAATCCGACCCGAACCGCCGTTTCGTCCTGAGGTGGGGTTGTCAACGTTTCCCAGACCCACAGTGCTAGTCCCGCCCCGAGTGAAAAGTGGTCGCCGGAAACATGAAGAGTCAATCCGCGCGCCGAGAAATTCACACCCGAGTAATCGAAGCGAGTTTTCCATGGCGTCCTCTGACGCACGCACAGCCTGACTTCATCCTGGAGAAAGCGGATCGGGGCGTCGATTCGCGTCGCATGTTGAATCAATGCGGCCCGTACTTCTGGTGGACGCGGATCACCTACGAATACCGGAACCCCAGGCTTGAATATCCCGGCCTTCTCGCCAGCGATCGTGACCAAATCATTTCCGAGATGTTGCTGGTGGTCGAGCGCTATGTTTGTGATCACAGACGCCCGTTGGTTGACAACCGAGGTCGCGTCCAGACGACCTCCGAGACCAACTTCGAGGATTCCGACATCGATCTCTTGTTCGGCGAAGTAATCGAGGGCGATCAGCGTCGTCGCCTCGAAGAATGTCATCTCGCGCGCGATCACAAACTCGCGAACCCGCTTCCAGCCGTCGACCAACGCCGAAGCAGAGATCGGTTCACCGTCGATCTTGATGCGCTCTCGAAAATCAACCAGGTGAGGCGAAGTGTAGCAACCCGTCTTTAAACCGTTCGCAGTCCCTAGAGAGGACAAACAGGCGGCGGTGGTTCCCTTGCCGTTGGTGCCGGCTATCTGCACATAAGGAATGCGGTCCTCGGGGTGACCGGCGGCTTCGCAGTATGCCTGGACGTTGTCGAGACCCATGCGGATCCCGAACTGTTCCAAACTGTAGAGCTCGGTCAGCGCTTGCTCGTGGTTGCTCACTCCTCTTCGGCCAGCGCCTCCCGCCCAAGCATCCAACGCAGCGTGCGCGAGATTGTGCGTTTCAGTCGGTCGCGTGGAACGACGGCGTCCACGAACCCATGTTCCAGTAAGAACTCGGCGGTTTGGAATTCATCGGGCAGGTCCTCTCCAATCGTTTGCTTTATGACGCGAGGACCCGCAAAACCGATTTGCGCATGCGGTTCGGCGTAAATCACGTCACCGAGCATAGCGTACGAGGCCGTCACCCCACCCGTTGTCGGATCAGTGTCAACGGCTATGAAGGGCAATCCATTTTGGGCTAACTCCGCAAGTAGAGTACTTGTCTTCCCCATTTGCATGAGAGAGAGGACCCCCTCTTGCATTCGCGCACCGCCGCTGGCGGACACAATGACGAGAGGAATCTGGCACTCGATCGCGCGTTCGATCGCACGAGCCACCTTCTCACCGACAACAGAACCCATGCTCCCGCCCATGAAACCGAAATCCATAACACCGATCGAAACCTCGACATCATCGATCGTTCCCAACCCGCAGACGATTGCGTCGTTACGTCGGGTCCTCTCTCGATACTCTTCCAGTCGTTGCGCGTACGACTTGGAGTCGACGAACCCTAACGCATCTACGCTGGAGAGGTCCCCATCGAGTTCCCGGAACGATCCGTTGTCCAATAGCAGCTCGAGGTAACTGTCGGTCCCAACCCGAAAATGGTGTCCACAATTACCACAGACGGAGATTCTCGCCGCAAGGTCTTTGCGATACAGGATGTCGCCGCACGAGGGACACTTGTGCCACAGTTCGCCAGGGAGCTCCTTCCGGGCGGTGGTAGTCTCGATCTTCTTCTTTTCGCGTTTAAACCAGCTCATAGGGTAATGCCCGCAGTCGACGAGCCTATCCCTCCCTTTCGACGAGGTCAACCGCCATGACTACCGCATCCTCCCGAGGCCCAGAGTAATAGCCGGCCCGCCGACCCACCTGTTCAAATCCGTAGTGGCCGTAAAACCGCTGAGCGTCGCGATTCGATTTACGAACCTCTAGATACATTCGAAGAGCCCCTCGCTCACGGGCCGCAGCCCAGATCGCACTGAGCAACCGGCTACCAACGCCTTGTCCCCGGCGTTCGGCGACCACTGCGATATTGGCCAACTCGGCCTCATCCGCCGCTACCCACCCAACTGCGTAGCCAACAACCTCTCCCGGATCTACGCACGCTACCAGCCCCAGACCACCCGGCAGGTCGACGATCTCAGCGAAGTGCTCAATATGCCAAGGTGTTGCGTAGATCGACTCCTCGATCGACACGACTGGCACCAGGTCCCCACCCCTTAAAGAACGGATCGTGAGCGCCGCGCTCACGACACATCGACCCCAGATCGAGCGTAATTCGGTTCAAAGCGAGAAGCGTCCGCAACTCGGTGCCGATCCGGCGATTGCTCGACGAGCGACCCAATTGCCGCGGCGATCGTCCCAACATCAGGCGTGGCATCCTCAAGACGGACCTCGGTTGCACCAGCAGCAAAGGCAACGATGTCGTCCGGCTCGAGATCAGCTGGCCCATGCGTCAACTGCCAGCCGTCGGAACCCGCACGTTCGCAAACCGCAGCATAGCGACGTCCACGCCGCGCATCAAAGGTAGCACACACATGCTTCTGCTCGGGCAACGCACAAAGCTCGGATACCGCCAACAACGTCGATGGCGCGTATAGCGTGAGTCCTCTCAACTCGGCCAATGCGATGGCGATTGTAGCACCGATCCTGAGACCGGTGAACGACCCCGGCCCACCTGGAATCGCCAACCCGTCCAGCTGATCCCACTCGACGTTGTTCTCGATTAGCAGATCCCGAATGACCGGAGCACAATCGCGAAAAGCAGAGCGCGGTTCGAGACGTCGCTCGGCTCCACCGAGGGGCAGGTGGAGGGCAACCGCCGCTCGCGGCGTTGCTGTATCAATGGAGAGCAACCTCACGTCTGCCCAGCAAGCCAATCGATCAAACCCGACCATCCGTCACCACGAAACGACATATCAACCTCACGAACGTCGGAATTCCTGGAATCCACCCTGAACTTCAGCGTCGCGACCGGCGTGGCAACGCGGCTGGCAATGAGGGTCGGCCACTCCACACATGTAACACCATCACCCGATAGTACGGCATCGATATCAAGCGTGTCCAAGTCAGTGGTCCTGGTCAATCGATACAGATCGACGTGGGTGAAGTGTCGTCGACCACCGTATTCGAGGATGAGGTTGAAGGTCGGGCTGGCGATCGGCCCGGCAACCCCACAACCGAGCCCGACGCCCTGGGCGAACGTCGTTTTTCCCGCCCCCAGCTCGCCTTCCAGCAGGATGACAGCGCCGTCCGGCGCCAATCGGCCGAAGGCAGCTCCGAGATCGCGCATCGAGCCCGAGCCGGCCACGATGCGCCTACAGTCTTGATCTGCAGCGCCCATCCTCAGCCTGCTGACTCGAGCCCTATCCTCTCACGCAGTGTCTTCGGCCGGCGGGACTTGCCCTGCATCTCTCCACGTAACTCGAACAGCTCATCGCGCAGCAACGCGGCAGTTTGATAGTCCAACCGCTCGGCGGCAGCCTTCATCTCCGCCTCGATTGACTTGGCCAACTCCTCTCGCTCGAGCTCCTGGGCCATCCCCGCCAATCGCTCTCGGACCGCACGGCCACGAGGGCTTTGCCCTCCGCGCGTGTCAGCCACAGAGGTCGTTTGCAGAATCTGCTCATGCGTCTTGTATACCGTCTCGGGTATGATACCGTTGGCCTCGTTATGGGACTCCTGAATAGCCCGTCTCCGGTTCGTTTCCACCATCATCGTGTTCATCGCCTCGGTGACACGATCGGCGTAGAGAACGACCCTGCCGTTTGAATTCCTGGCTGCTCGCCCCGCGGTCTGAATCAGTGCGGTGGCCGAGCGCAGAAATCCCTCCTTATCAGCATCCAACACTGCGACCAGCGAAACCTCGGGCAGATCAAGGCCCTCGCGCAGCAAGTTGATCCCTACGAGAACATCGAAGACATCAGTCCGAAGTCCACGAATGATCTCGATTCGCTCGAGAGCACTGATATCTGAGTGCATGTATCGAACGCGCACGCCTGCGTCGTTGAGATAGTCGGCCAAGTCTTCTGCCATACGCTTCGTCAGCGTAGTCACCAGAACCTTCTCCCCCACCTCTTCGCGCTGCCGGATCTCCTCCATTAGATCATCGATCTGCCCTTTGACCGGCCGCACGATCACTTCGGGATCGACTAAGCCCGTCGGCCGAATGATCTGCTCCACTACCACACCACCAGACATTTCGAGCTCTCTATCCGCGGGGGTGGCCGAGACAAAGATCGCCCGCTGCATGAATTGCTCGAACTCGTCGAACCGCAATGGACGGTTATCGAGTGCCGATGGTAATCGATAACCATGTTCTACCAGTGTTTCCTTACGCGATCGATCGCCTGCATACATGCCGCCAATCTGTGGAATAGTGACGTGCGATTCGTCGAGCACCAAGAGGAAATCCTCAGGAAAATAGTCGAGCAAACATGCCGGCCTCTCGCCCGGCGATCGGCCGGATAGAAAGCGCGAGTAGTTCTCAATCCCCGCGCAATACCCCATCTCTTGCATCATCTCCAGATCGTACCGTGTGCGCATCTCGAGCTTGTGTGCTTCGAGCATTCTTCCCTGCTCACGAAGCTCCACCAAACGCGTCTCCAACTCCGTCCGAATGTCTTCCAAGGCGCTCTCGATTGCTGGTCGAGTGGTGACAAAGTGCTTGGCTGGATAAATCGCGGCTCGATCCAACGTTGATATCGTGGTACCACGCATGGGATCGATCTTGGCTATTCGCTCGATCTCGTCACCCCAGAGCTCGATCCTTACCGCCTGCTCTTCGTAAGCGGGAAACACCTCGATGACGTCACCTCGCACGCGGAACTTCCCGGGTTCGAAACCGATGTCATCGCGCCGGTACTGGATCCGGACGAGGTCCTCCAGAATCTGATCGCGCGGCGCCTCGGTACCCGCCTCGAGCACCACCATGAGGTCGCGATACTCACGCGGACTTCCGAGCCCGTAAATCGCCGAAACCGAAGCCACAACAATCACGTCCTCGCGCTCAATCAGAGATGATGTAGTGCGCAATCGAAGGCGATCGATGTCCTCGTTTATGGTAGCGTCTTTTTCGATGTAGGTATCGGTCGCGGGTATGTATGCTTCGGGCTGATAGTAGTCGTAGTACGAGATGAAGTACTCCACAGCATTGTGTGGAAACAGCTGCCGTAACTCGCCATACAGTTGTGCCGCTAGTGTCTTGTTGTGCGACATGACCAGCGTGGGCCGACCGTAGTTTGCAATCACATGACCGACGGTGAACGTCTTTCCCGTCCCGGTCGCGCCAAGCAGCGTTTGATACCGGCGGCCGACAGCGAGGCCTTCGGTTAACTCCGCGATCGCCTTGGGTTGGTCGCCTTTGGGGCTCAGGTCGGTGACGAGCTTAAACTCTGACATCTCAGTAGGTCGAGAGGTGCAGTGCCGCGAGCTTGGTTACTGATCGAAGATCTCCGCGTCGGGCGGAACTTCGAACCGAAACTCCGTCTCCGCCAGCTTCACGTTCGGCTCTAGGCGCTCGAACGTGTAGCGTGTCTTTACGCCCTCCGCGGTTCGCGTTTCTACCTGACGCATCAGTCCACTGGCCCTATCGATCCAGACCTCAAGATCGGTGTAGGGTGCGTTCGCACCGTTTGGCACAAGGGTCAACTTATCGACAGTCACCCCGGTGACGACATCGGGCTCGGTCCTCGTAGGTACATAACTGTCCCGAAGATCGCGCAAGAAAGTAAGCGGGTTCTGGACCCCGCTGGCGGCTGCCAGCTGTCGGATCACTTGACCCGGCTGGCTGGAAGGCAGGTAGATCCAAACATGCGTTGCGTCATTGACTACCACGTCGCCGTCGGGGTCACTATAGGCTATCCGAAAGTGAGTTGGTGCTTGGTAGGTCAGTGTTCCCCGACCCACCGTCGTGCGTTCAAGCACCGGATTCTCGACGCGTTGGGTAAACGCCGCCCTAAGCGTCGTTAGCTCTGCCAGAGCGCGGTCCGCCCGCTGCGCCAGCACCTCCGGGTCCTGACCACCCGACAACCCTCCCGGGACAAGCAGCAATGCGATTAGCGATTTGAGAATCCACATCATCGTTATTTTGTGACCCCAAGGTATCAACGAAGTTCCAGCGCCTCAGGCTTCGATTGCGCGATCTGACGAGACATCCAAGTGCTCAGCGCCAAAGTATTCCTTTCTCTCGACCTCGAGAATCCCATCGATCGCCTTCATCGCCTCGATCACACGTTTCAAGTGACCAAGATCTGTAACCTCGACCACAAATGTCCCTTCGATACCGGCGTCTGTCGCGGCGAGGTCGGCGCTCTTTATATCCGTCGAACTACGTGAAACCGCACCTGCGACGTCTGCAAAAAGGCCGCGGCGATCCGTACCGATCACGACCAGCCGAACGATAAACGTCTGCGCACCACGCGTATCCCACTGTACCTTGATCTTACGATCTGGCTCGTCCGTGAGGTTGAGAATGTTCGGACAATCCGCGCGATGCACTGATACTCCGCGCCCACGAGTCACGTAGCCCATAATCTCGTCGCCCGGGATAGGCTGGCAGCACTGGCTAAAACGGACCATCATGTTATCGACACCCTGAATGCGCACGCCACCCGGTCGACCCTTGATGCGCTCGACTAACCGCTCGAACGCCGACCCCGGCTCCGGTGCAGCCGTTTCCTCCTCGGGGTAGAGGGCGTTAACCACCTGAATCGGTGTGAGGTCTCCCCTACCGACGGCGGCGTGCAGTTTTTCCACGCTGTCGCTGCCGAGCTTCTCGGCGATCGTTTCGAGCTTCTTGTCCTCCGGCTTCTTCACGCGGCGTCTACGATACTCCTTATCGAGCAGCTCCTTGCCCAACATCACCGAACTGGCGTGTTCTTCGGCCCGGATCGTACGGCGGACGATAGATCTCGCCTTTGACGTTCTCACGAAATGAAGCCAATCCCGCGATGGGCGCTGGTTGGCGCTGGTCAACACTTCCACGGTCTCGCCCGAACGCAGCCCCCGATGGAGCGGAACCATGCGGCCGTTCACCCTGGCGCCGGAACAATGCATACCGACCTCGGTGTGGACCTGAAATGCGAAGTCGATCGGCGTAGATCCTGCAGGAAGCTGGATGACATCACCCTTCGGAGTGAAGATGAAGATTTCGTCCTTGTAGAGATCGATATGCAAGTACTCGAGGAACTCATTTGGATCCGTCATGTCCTGTTGCCAATCGAGAATCTGACTGAACCAGGCCAGCTGCTCGTCGAGCTCGGTTCCAGTATGTCCCTCCTTGTACTTCCAGTGCGCCGCGATACCCACCTCCGCTGTCCGATGCATGTCCCAAGTCCGGATCTGTATCTCGTACAGCGTCCCGCCCGGACCGAACAC
>CBDUCI010000008.1:0-28531 GCA_965365605.1 uncultured bacterium | reverse complement strand
TTGACAACGGCGCGACATGGCACCCGGCGAAATTGAAGTCCGGTGCGCCGGGCACTTGGTACCTGTGGAGGATCGTTGTCGAACTGGCAGCGGGCGAGCGCGAAATCATCGTCCGCTTGCAGGGGACCGGATCCCATCAGCCAGACCATCCAGCCACTGGCTGGAACTTCAAAGGCTATATGAACACCGCTTGGCACCGGACGCGGTTGCAGGTGGTGTAGATCCACCTACTGCAGTTCCGACGCTACCCCAGCTTGTGAATCGTCGCGCGTGGAGCGGGAATGACGGTCGTCCGCACGTCGCCGTTGCCCGGACTCGACGGCTTTGCCGCCGTCGCGCCGTACGGCCGCTCAGGTCCGGCGCCGTTACCGCGAACGATCTTAACGCCCGCGCTGGCTCCGATCCTGGTCGCGCCCGCCTCGATCATTCTGAGAGCGGTTGGCTGGTCTCCGACGCCTCCCGCGGCCTTGACTCCCAGTTCGGCACCGACCGCACGACGCATCAGTCGGATGTCGGCCTCGGTCGCACCACCGGGCCCAAAACCTGTCGATGTCTTGACGAAATGAGCTCCCGCGGCCTGAGCCAGGACACACGCCTTTACTTTCTCCTCGTCGGTCAGGTACGCCGCCTCGATGATCACTTTAACCTTTGCTCTCCGCTTAGCGGCTTCGACCACACCGCGAACGTCTCGCTCGACCTCGCTGTAGGCGCCCGAGCGGAGCGCGCCCACGTTGATCACCATGTCGAGCTCTGCGGCACCGTCTTCGAGTGCTCGGATCGCCTCGTACGCTTTGGTCTCGGATCGATTGGCGCCTAATGGAAAACCGATCACCGTGCAGACCCGGACCGGCGTGGTCGCCAGCCTCTCGACAGCCAGTCTCACCCACCACGGGTTGATGCACACGGTGGCGAAACAGAACTCCACCGCCTCGTCGCAAAGCGCCTCGACCTCTTCTTGACTGGCGGTTGGTGCGAGCAACGTATGGTCGATCATGCGAGCCAGAACGTTGTCACACGCGTCGACGCCGGGGCCGGCGGTGAACCGGTCTGCGCCACACGCCGCCAATCGGCGCACCTTATCGGCGCAGTGCGCTACGCAGTGCGTACCGTCACAGCGATCGCAAGCCCCGAGCGCATACGAGGTCCCACTCGCGAGCTGAGCCCTGAGCTCGGCCGCAATTAAATCAGCCAACAGATCGATGTTCGGACCTGTCGTCACTCTTGCGAACCGGTTGGGTTCAAAAAGTCGATCCGATCCACCACACCAATCACCAGGTTCTGGAGCGGCACCCGTTCGCGCCCCGTAACGAGCCGGGCGCCAGTGCCCTCACGAGAGACAAGCACCTTATCGCCGATGCCAGCATCGACCCGATCGACCGCAATCACCTCGTCGCCTTTGTCGCGACCATCGATCGCCAACGGTTGAACGACCAGCAACTTGTAATCTGCCAACTCCGAATCCTTGTCGCTCGACGTCACCGTTCCGGTCACCCGCGCCAGGATCATATCCGGTCCACCGAGTCGATTTTGCCGACGACTGCCGCGTCCACCGCGCAGAAGGGATCTCTCAACGGCAACGAGGCCTCTCGGCTGGTGACATAATAGACCCACTCATCATCGCCGTAGGAGCGTGTGTCCACTGCCACCAACGGCTTGGCTGAAGGCCGTCCCTCGGCATCGGTGGGCTCGATCCAGAGCAGCCGGTAACCGACCAGCGGCTGGATCTTGCGGGTACTCACCACCCGTCCGATCACACGTGCAAAGTGCATGGCCCGGAGAGTATCCCTCGCCGGGCAGTGCCGTCAACTGCCAAAATGACGCATTTGGCGTGCGGCACATGGCTTGCACTAGAGGGAGCGGATATTTGCAGCCCGGCGGGGCTCCCCGTCAAAAACGCAGTCTTTGCAGGCCATCTTCGATCGAATGAGAGGAAAGCGATGAGCAAGGTTATTGGAATCGACCTCGGCACGACCAACTCAGTCGTGGCGGTGATGGAGGGCGGCGACCCGGTCGTCATCCCCAACGCCGAAGGCTCGCGGACAACCCCGTCCGTGGTCGCCTTCACCAAAGACGGCGAGCGGCTCGTCGGACAGATCGCCAAGCGCCAGGCGATCACCAACCCCCAGAACACGATCTTCTCGATCAAGCGGTTCATGGGTCGTCACTACGGCGAAGTGGACGACGAGCGCAAGCAGATGCCGTACGAGATCTCCTCGGGCGACAACGGTCAGGTGCAGGTGAAGGTTCTGGACAAGACTTACAGCCCCCCCGAGATCTCGGCCATGGTGCTGCAGAAGATGCGGCAGACTGCCGAGGATTATTTGGGCCAGAAAGTGGATCGTGCGGTCGTGACGGTGCCGGCTTATTTCAACGACAGCCAGCGGCAGGCGACAAAGGACGCCGGCAAGATCGCCGGCCTCGAAGTGCTCAGAATCATCAACGAGCCGACCGCCGCATCACTGGCCTACGGGCTCGAGAACAAGAACGACCAGCAAATCGCCGTCTACGATTTGGGTGGCGGTACTTTTGATATCTCGATCCTCGAGATCGGCGACGGGGTATTCGAGGTCAAGGCGACGAACGGTGACACACACCTCGGCGGAGACGATTTCGATCAGCGGATCATCGATTGGATCACGGATGAGTACAAAAAACAAGAGGGGCTTGACCTCAAAGCCGACCCAATGGCGCTGCAGCGGATCAAGGAAGCCGCCGAGAAGGCCAAGGTCGAACTCTCTTCCACCCAGCAGACCGACATCAACTTGCCGTTTATCACGGCTGACCAATCTGGACCCAAACATCTGCATCTGACACTGACACGCGCGAAGCTCGAACAACTGATCGATGATCTGATCGAGCGCAGCGTGGGGCCGTGCAAGCAGGCCATGAAGGATGCAGGGTTGAAGCCGGGGGATATCGACGAAGTCATCCTAGTAGGAGGCTCGACGCGTATCCCGAAGGTTCAAGACACCGTTAAAGAGATGTTTGGCCGAGAGCCGCACAAGGGCGTCAATCCGGATGAAGTGGTCGCTGTCGGGGCGGCGATCCAGGGTGGAGTGCTCGCAGGCGACGTCAAAGACGTGCTTCTCCTCGACGTGACACCGCTGTCGCTGGGTATCGAAACGTTGGGTGGAGTGATGACCAAGCTGATCTCGCGCAACACGACGATCCCGACCAAGAAAGCGGAGATCTTCTCAACCGCCGAGGACAATCAGACCACAGTCGAGATCCACGTTCTGCAGGGTGAGCGCGATATGGCCGGCGACAACAAGACGATCGGTCGCTTTCAGTTGACCGGCATACCTCCGGCGGCCCGAGGAATCCCACAAGTCGAGGTCACGTTTGACATCGACGCCAACGGGATCCTTCACGTTTCGGCGCAGGACAAGGCGACCGGCAAGGAGCAGAAGATCCGGATCGAGGCTTCGAGCGGTCTTGACGAGTCCGAGATCGAGCAGATGATCAAGGACGCCGAAGAGCACGCCGCTGGCGATCGTGAGCGGCGCGAGAAAGTTGAGATCCGCAATCAAGCCGATTCGTTGGTCTACCAGACCGAGAAGAGTCTGGCCGACCTCGGGGACAAGATCTCGGGCGACCAACGGGCCCGGGTCGACGCAGCTTTAGAGCGCACCCGCGAAGCCCTCAAACAAGAGGACAGCGAGGACCTCAAGTCGGCGACACACGACCTTCAGCAACTATGGCACTCGGTCGCGCAAGAGGCCTACCAGGCGTCGGCGGGACCAGACAGCGAGCCAGCCGCGGAACCCACGGGCGACGAATCGGCCGGGCCTGACTCGGTTGATGAGGACGTCATCGAAGCCGACTACGAGGTCGTCGACGAGGAAAAGTAAACCCGACTGAGTGTGCCGGGGTGGCTTGAACGCGCCACCCCGGTCCAGTCGTCCCATTCGATAGCAAACGACCCCGCGTGCCGGGCCGGAACCCCGGCCGCTAGTTACAGTATTAAGGGCTAAGACCGGTCGTTGACCCGCGGCCGGCGTGAGATTCCCGATCTTGGAGGTATGAATCCGATGCACCCGATCAAGAGCAAGCTGACTGCCCTGCTTGTTGGTGTGGCGTGTCTGGGGCTCGGCGTCCTGTTCGCCTCAACGCTCGACTGGACCCCACCCACTCAGGCCACCCAGACGAATGACTCGTCGTCAGCCGACCACGCGTCACTCCGCTCGCTCAGCAACTCCTTTACCGAGATCGCCGAGGAAGTGACCCCGGCGGTTGTCTACGTGACCGGTCAGCGACTCATCCAACGCGGCGATCTGCCTTTCGATTTCGGTCCGTTCGAGGAGTTTTTCGAGCGGTCACCACACCGGAACAATGATCAACCGCTGAGACGCCCCAGTGGTGGTTCAGGGGTTATCATCCGGCAGGATGGCTACATCGTCACCAACAATCACGTGGTCGAGGACATGGAGGGGCTCCAGGTTATCCTGAACGACCGGCGGACGTTTGATGCCGAGATCGTGGGTCGAGACCCATCCACCGATGTCGCGGTTCTCAAGATCGACGCCTCGGATCTGCCGGTCGCCCAATTGGCGGCCGATGAAGAAGTCCAGGTGGGTGAATGGGTGCTCGCCCTGGGGAATCCGCTTGGGCTCCAGTTCACGATGACCGCGGGGATCGTGAGCGCGATGGGACGCGCCAACCTGAACATCATAAACCGTGGCGAAAACCCCTATGCGATCGAGGATTTCATCCAGACCGATGCCGCCATCAACCCGGGCAACTCAGGTGGCCCGCTAGTCAACATCGACGGCCAAGTGATTGGCATAAACACCGCCATCGCATCGCAGACCGGACGCTACATGGGGTACGGTTTCGCGATCCCGATCACGATCGTGCGCAACGTCATGGAGCAGCTGATCGAGAACGGCTCTGTCGAGCGCGCCGTTCTTGGCGTCTCGATCCAGGCGGTTACCCCGCTCGATCAGGAAGCGTTGGGGTTACAGACAGCCGATGGCGTGTTGATCGCAGATTTTGACTCGCGGGTCGCGGACAACCCGGCTCGCAAAGCCGGCGTGCAGCCGCGCGACGTCGTGATGGCGGTCGACGGCCAGGCGGTATCGACCCCCAGCCAACTTCAGCAGCAAATCGCTTTTCACAAACCTGGCGACAAGGTCGAGCTGACCGTCTGGCGTGACGGTCGAGAGCGCACCATCGAAGTAACGCTCGGAGAGCGGCCAGCGCCGCCGGACTCGGTCACCCAGTTTGTCAACCACGATCGGGGTGAGCTCGAATCAGCCCTTGGCATGGAGGTTGAGGGTTTGACCGGCGGGTTGCGAGCCAACCTAGCTGAGCGCGCACAGATCAGTGCCGCCGACATACCGCAAGGTGTGGTTGTCCGCTCGGTCGAACCGATCGGTCCCGCCGCGGACGCCCGTATCCCGGCAAACGCGGTGATCACACAAGTCGGCGATCGTCAGGTCCGAAACGTGGAGGAGTATCGGCAGGCGGTCGAGAGTCTCCAACCCGGTTCGGTAGTCTACTTCAGGATCTTCCGACCCGGTGGTTCGGGGCAGGAGTTCCGGGCGCTGCGCGTTCCACGCTAGCGCATCCAGGCCGACACCCCGCTCGCTGATCGCCAGTCGGCGGGCGGGGCGAACAGCTACTTCTTTACTTCTCCCCAATTACGTTACTTTTCCCTGGTGGCCATGCTGACTGGCGCGGGTTTGACCAGCCACAGGCCGACGTTGGCGACGCGAGAGTGGTGGAACTGGTAGACACGCAAGCCTTAGGAGCTTGTGGCTTCGGCCGTGGGGGTTCGAGTCCCTCCTCTCGCACCATTTGAGAAGCGATGAGCGTATTGATCGATAGCGACACCGAGATCGGTTACCAGGTCGAAGAACTCGGCCGTTGGAGGCGGCGGTTGGCGGTCCAAGTACCAGTTCATGCGGCCCAGCGGGTCCACGAGCAAACCGTGCGCGACTTCGCCAAGCGGGCGCGACTCAAGGGCTTTCGGCGGGGTAAAGCGCCGACCCAGATAGTTGAGCGGCAATACGGACCCGAAATCGATCAAGAGGTGCTCAAGCGCTTGGTTGAGGAAGGCTTCAAGCAGGCCATCGCTCGCTCCGGTCTCGAGCCAATCGTGGCACCTCACTTCGAGGGTGTCGAACGCACCGACGAAGGTGGGGTCCGGTTTGCGGCCGAGTTTGACGTCCGCCCCGAGATCGAGCTCGGACGAACGACCGGCTTCAGCATCGAACGGGAAACCCGAGAAGTAACCCAAACAGACGTCGACGACGTGATCGAGCGACTGCGTAGTGAGCGCGCCGACTGGCGATCAGTCGACCGAGCGGCCCAAGCCGAGGACCGAGTGGTCTTCGACTCGACGCCGATTAGCGACGACGGCACCGCGACGATCACCGAACGACAGGAAGACCAGATAGCAGAGCTTGGCGCTGACGGTCTGATACCGGAGTTCGAAGCTGGTTTGGCGGGAGTGGAGGCGGGCGCCGAGAAAACGATCAACGTGCGGTTTCCCGATGACCACCCGAACGAGATGTTGCGTGGTTCCCACCGCTCGTTCCAAATCGAGGTCAAAGACGTTCGTGAGCGACTGCTACCAGAGCTCGACGATGAATTCGCCCGCTCCTTGGGTCAGTTCGACTCACTAAGGGAAGCCCGCGACAAGATTCGCGCCAACCTCGAGGCCGAGGTGATCGCGCAGTGCCAACGCGAGGTGAACGAGGCCCTGGTCGACGAGATCATCGACGCCAACCCGATTGACCTTCCAGAGAGCATGGTTGATCAGTACCTGGCGAACATGATCGGTGACCAGCGACACCTGCTGGCGGACGGAGCCGACCCTGAACGGTTGACCGAAGTGAGAGACGTGCTGAAGCCAGGCGCCGAGCGCGCGCTTCGCCGATACTATATCTTGAACTCCATCGCTGACCGCGAGGGCCTCCGGGCGACCGAAGCCGATGTCGACCGGGCGATCGCTGATCGAGTTGACCCATCCAAGAGTTCAGTTGCGGAGACCCGCCGGCAGCTAGAGCGTTCCGGCGAGCTCGATGACCTTCGGTTTCATTTGACGATGGAGCGGGTGTTCGCTTGGTTGCGCAAACACTCGGACATAACCCCGGAGTTGCCCGAGCCGATTTCTGAATAGTCGACACGAATCACGATAAGGAGATCCTGATGCCACTCATCCCTATTGTCGTTGAACGGACCGGTCGCGGAGAACGCTCATACGACATCTACTCACGGTTGCTCAAGGATCGCATCATCTTCCTGGGTACGCCGATCAACGACGAAATCGCGAACCTGGTGATTGCGCAATTGCTGTTTTTGCAGGCCGAGGCGCCCGACAAGGACATCAACATGTACATCAATAGTCCAGGCGGTGTGGCATCCGCAGCGCTCGCTATCTACGACACCATGCAGTACCTGGAGAACGACGTCTCGACGATGTGCATGGGTATGTCGGCTTCAGCCGCAGCTCTTTTGCTGGCTGCCGGTGCGCCGGGTAAACGATTTGCATTGCCTCACTCGCGAGTCATGATCCATCAGCCTCTGGGGGGCGCCCAGGGCCAGGCCACAGACATCGAGATCCAGGCCCGCGAGATCCTCCACCTGAAGCAGAAAGTGAATGAGATCCTCGCTGTCCACACCGGCCAGGACGTTGAGCGAATCCAAGCCGATACGGATCGAAATTTCTGGATGGGGGCCGAGGAGGCTAGGGATTATGGCATGGTTGATGCTGTACTGTTGAGCCAAGATCAGCAGCGTGACGGGGACGGAAAACCAGCCAAGTCAACAAGCGACTCCGGCTCCAACGGCGACAGCGAGTAGGGGGCGGAAGACCCTATGTCTAGCGGCTACGACGATCGAGGCGGACGCGACCGAGACGAACTGCGTTGCTCCTTCTGTGGAAAGAGCAAGGAGCATGTGCAGAAGTTCATTTCCGGCCCATCCGTGTACATCTGCAACGAGTGCATCAAGCTTTGCAATGAGATCCTTCAGGAGGAGGCCCTTCAAGACCAGGCGGCTCCGCTCGAAGAGCTACCCACCCCGCAAAGCATCAAGGAGTATCTCGACCAGTACGTGATAGGCCAGGAAGAGGCGAAGAAAGGTCTCGCTGTAGCCGTGTACAACCATTACAAGCGGATCAACTCGCGGACCGACGACGACGTCGAGATCGAGAAATCGAACATCCTGCTGATCGGTCCAACGGGTGTTGGCAAGACGCTGCTCGCCCAGACTCTGGCCCGTTTTCTACAAGTGCCATTCACTATCGCCGATGCGACTACGCTTACGGAGGCTGGATACGTTGGTGAGGACGTCGAGAACATCATCGTTCGATTGCTACAAGCCGCTAACTACAACGTCGCCGATGCTGAGCGCGGGATCATCTACATCGACGAACTCGATAAGATCGCCCGCAAGAGCGAAAACCCATCGATTACACGCGACGTCTCTGGCGAGGGTGTCCAGCAGGCGCTGCTGAAGATCCTTGAAGGGACGGTTGCCTCGGTGCCGCCGCAGGGCGGACGCAAGCATCCGCAGCAGGAGTACATCCAGGTCGATACCCGAAATATCCTGTTCGTCTGCGGTGGCGCCTTTGACGGGTTGGACAAGATCATCCAACGACGCACCGACGCTACCGTGATCGGTTTCTCGCGATCGCGGCGAGCCGGCACGGCTCTCGAGCAGTCGCGCGAGATCATGACTCAAGTCGAGCCGGAAGACCTGATCCACTTCGGCTTGATCCCGGAGCTCGTCGGTCGGTTGCCGGTCATCGGCACGCTCGACCCGTTGGATGTCGAGACGTTGGTGGAGATCCTGCTCAAGCCACGAAACGCGCTACTGAAGCAATATCAGCGGCTGTTTGAGATGGAGGAAGTGGAACTGAGCTTTCAACCGGAAGCGATTCAGGCGATCGCCGAGCGGTCCGTCGAGCGCAAGACGGGCGCTCGCGGTTTACGGGCGGTGGTCGAAGAGACGATGCTCGAGATCATGTTCGAGATTCCGTCCCGTTCGGACATCGAGGAAGTCGTCGTCACACGCGAGACGATCGTCGACAAGAAGCCCCCGATCTACGTGCTCAAGCGCCACTCTGCCGAGCCCAGTTCGGCCGACTCCCCTTCCCAGGCACGCGAGGCCTAACTGATCGACGTTCGCGGCGCGTGGCTGGCGCTGACGGCCGTCGATTCGGACACGAGACCCCGAAAGCCACGACCCGAAGTCGCCTTCGTCGGTCGATCGAACGTCGGGAAGTCATCACTGCTGAACGCGCTCGTCCAGCGGCGTAGCCTGGCTCGTACGAGCCAGCGTCCGGGCAAGACTCAGACAATCAACTACTACGCGGTCGATCGCTGTTACTTCGTGGATCTGCCCGGTTACGGTTATGCGGCCGTCCCGATCAAGGTTCGCGAGCAGTGGGGTCCGATGATCGAAGGCTACCTAACCGACAACAAGCGCTTGATGGGCGTTGTGTCGCTGATCGACGGTCGGCGGCCACCGACCCCACTGGACCGCGAGATGATCGCTTGGCTCGCCGGGCGTGGCGTACCCACGCTGGTGGTGCTCACAAAAGCCGACAAGGTGGCCCGAGGGCAGAGACAACCGCTGCTGACCGAAACGTGCAGCCAGCTTGGCCTGGGGGACGATCAAGTGGTATGGTTTTCTGCCCGTACCGGCGAGGGACGCGATGCCGTCCTCGACGCGGTGTCTCGATTGTTGGCCCCGGAGGCCGGATGACTCGCGAGCCAATTCTGATTCTGATTGCTGTTTTTGGGATGGCCTCATGCGCCACGGCGCAGCAAGAGGTCCCGCCTGCCGGGGACGCAAAACTCCCGGCCGACTCAACAGTTGCCGAAAACGGCGAAGCGACCCCAGACGGCGACCGTCTCCCTGCCAGCGGCACACGAAGCGCGAGCACGCTCTCATGGGAGGAGCTAAGTGTGCGGCTCGTCGGCCGCGAGACAAGCCAGGGTCTGCAGATCGACGTCACGACGCTCAATGACGAAGCGATAGTCTTGGCGGCCGAAGACATCTACGCCCACTTGGCCGATCTGAAGCAGCGCATCCCGGCGGCCCACGGTTTGCGCGTTGAGGATGTCGAAGAGATGACCCCTCTGTTGGTCGCCTTCACCGGTTTCGAGAAAGAGATCAGCTTTGATCCCAGCCGGCTGATCATTCTCAGCGAGGGATCGACGTTCTACCCACTCCACGTTCTGCCGGTCAGCCCCAACTTCGATCGACGGCTGGTCGGATTGTACGAGACGGTCTACGGGATCTACCTGTTCGAGCCCGGCATAGACTTCTTCGCGAACCTCGAGTTCCAGTACGCCAACCTATCGTCCGGCGCGTCTTGGCTCTCGCTTGTGAGGCGAGTGCAAAGGGCGAAGGCACGTCGGTAAGGCGAATCGCAGGGATGGGTCGACCAAATCGGGTCGTCGTTACTGGGGCTGGGCGCGGCCTTGGACTCGAGTTCGCCCGTCAATGGTTGGATGGGGGCGACCAGGTCATCGCCCTGGCTCGTGATCCTGACGCCTCCGCGGATCTCGCAGATCTGTCCCAGCGATCGAGTCAACAACTGATCACCGTCGAATGCGACGTTGGCGACGACGCCTCCGTCGAGGCTGCCGCGCGAACGATCGGCAATCACGTAAGCGGTCTCGAGATCGTCGTAAACAACGCTGGCGAGAGGGGCCAAACTGAAAACTTGGATTCGCTCGACTTGAACGTGGCCCTACGCGTCTTCAACACAAACGCACTCGGGTCGCTGCGAATGAGTCGCGCGTTGCTTCCATTGCTTCGCTCTGGCAACGGGAAACCGCCGCGGATCGTCCATCTGAGCTCACTCATGGGCTCGATCGCCGATAACCAAAGCGGCGGATCTTACGCCTACCGGATCTCAAAGGCCGCAGTCAACATGGCCTGTCGCACGCTGGCTTACGATCTAGGGCCCCACGGTATCGTAACGGCCGCGATCCATCCGGGGTGGGTGCAGACGCGGATGGGCGGATCCGCCGCGCCGCTCACCGCCGAGACCGCCGTGAGTGATATGATCAATACGATCCAGCAGCTCTCCATCGACCAGGGCGGTCAATTCCTCGATCGTCACGGCGAGCCCCTGCCATACTGACCGCCGACGCTACGAGAGTTCGTATTTCTTCAGTTTTCGGTACAAAGTCCGTTCGCCGATGCCTAGAATCTCGGCCGCCCGGCGGCGGTTGCCACCAACGGCTGCCAGTGTGCGTTCGATCGCCAAGCGCTCGATCTCATCGAGACTGACCCCAACTGTCGGCAGCTCGCCCTCGGCATCAGTTGGCGCGTCGCTGGCACCGCCGATTGGCGTCGTTTGGTTTTCGCTCTCGATATCGCCGCCTTCTGTTTCGACCTCTACGGCGCGGATCCACGACACCCCCCGATCGCTTCCCTCGAGCAACTCTCGGATCTCCCTATAGTCACTCCGTAACGCGTCCAGCTCGCCCTTCAGGTCGCGATACAGGTACCCCAAAAGCGCCTCGATCCGAGCCCCGGAGAGACCCCCGTCGACAGCATCTTCTCCGAGTGGCATTGGCAGCAACCGCTCGGGGTTTGCCCGGGCGTATATCTCTTCTGGAATGTCTCGAGCACGGATTTTCGATCCAGGGGTCAGCACCAGCATACTCTCGACCAGGTTTCTGAGTTCACGGACATTACCGGGCCAGTCATAGTTCTTGAGAACTGACATCGCTTCGTCGGTGATACCTACAAACTGGCGATCGTTCTCAGTACAGAACTCCTGTACGAAGTGATGGATCAGAAGTGGGATGTCATCTCGTCGCTCGCGAAGCGGGGGCATGCGCACGTTCAGGACATTCAATCGATAGTAGAGATCGCGTCGGAATTCACCCGCCTCAACTGCCGATTCGAGATCCCGGTTGGTCGAGGCGAGAACCCGCACGTCCACGCGAATGGGTGTCGACCCACCGACCCGCATGAATTCGCGTTCCTCGAGCACGCGAAGCAGCTTCACCTGAGTCGAAAGCGGCATTTCTCCAACCTCGTCCAGCAACAACGTGCCCCGATCGGCGATCTCGAAATGACCCTTCCGAAGGCTGGTGGCGCCAGTAAAAGCGCCTTTCTCGTGACCAAAGAGCTCTGATTCGAGCAGGCTCTCGGTCAACGCTGCGCAGTTGACGGCGATGAATGGTTTGCTGGCACGTGTAGAAAGATCATGTATCGCTCTTGCGATCAACTCCTTTCCGGTGCCACTCTCGCCTTCGATCAGTACCGTTGAATGGACCGGGGCATACTGGGAGACCCGCTCGAGAACCAGCTTGATCGCTTCCGAGCGTCCGATGATGTGCGTCTTTCCAACCAACTCCTCACGCGCCATCAGACGGCGCGCGACCAGCGTCAGCTCGTTCGCATCGAACGGCTTCTTCAGGACTTCGTCAATCCCCTGCTCACGACGCCGCTCTATGAGCTCGAACTCGGCATCATTGACCAGCGCGAGCACACCAACCGGCCGGGCGGCGTCATCGATTTGCTGCAGAAACTCCCGCGTCGCGCGCTCGGAGATCCCACCGGTCAGCACGATGAGCGTCACCCGATCATTGCGGAGAACTCGCTCTCGGATCTCTTTGATGGAATCCAGGACTTCGACGTCGAGCCCGACCATTCCGAGCGTGTGCTCGGCGCGAATCGCGTACTCGGGGTCGTAGCGACTGACCAACACGGCGGCCGGAATCGTCGTGCCCGCACTCATGGCCTATCAGCTGCCCGGTGTTCCGCCTGACCGACGCGTAACTCCGTCAGTAGGGCGACGGCATGATCGAGAACTGGCGCCAAGATCTCAAACGTGGCCCGAGCGCCGCGGGGGTTTCCCGGGAGGTTGACGATCAGGGTTTGGCCGCGAATCGCACTTGTCGCCCGCGATAGCATCGCGTGAGGCGTCTGTTCAAGCGATCCCGCGCGCAACGCTTCCGCTATACCGGGCACCTCGCGATCGGCGACCTGACGGGTGGCGTCGGGCGTAACGTCGCGTGGTGCCAAGCCTGTTCCGCCCGAGGTCAGTATCACGTGGATGTGCTCGTCGGCGGCGAGCCGCGTCAAGGCTTCGGCGATCGCGCCGACCTCGTCGGCGCTAACCTCCAACGCGATGACCTCCCAACCGGCTTCCTCAAGGCATCCGACGAGCGCGGGACCGCTGGCGTCGGCCCGGGTCCCGGCTGCCACCCGATCGCTGACCACCAGGACCGCCGCCCCGTTGCGATGTGCCATTTCGGCAGACATTTGCGGCAAGATACGTCAACTTGGAAGTGGTGCCAAATGCAGCCGTTTATACCGCTGCTGGGCGGGGTGCTAGCGAGTCCAGACCCCTAGGCGCTGTTGGCGGGCAGTCGATTCGGCCGCCCGCAACCGGGCACCGTGGCGCCGATTCACCACGCTCGGCTTGAGAAAGGCGTACCCCTGCCGAATCAGCATCTCGTTGACCATCCGACCATCGGCAAGGAAGACGTACGCCAAGAGCCGGCCCCTTTCATCTCGCGACTCCTGATCCAACTCTAACCGGATCTCGGAGCCGCTTGGCAACAACGCCGCGAGCGCGTTTCTGGCCAGCGTGCCGAACGGGCCCCGTTCGGGCGAGTCGACGAGCAACAGCCGAATGCGCTCCCCATTAGAACAGTTGAGCGTATCACCGTCGAGCACGTAAGCCACAGTACACGTTTCCGACTGGGCCTCGACTGAATCGACCCAGCCCGCTAAGAGCGTCAGTGACGCAACTAGACCCAGACCAAAGACGTGGCGGAGCAACAGTGACGTCATCTCGTCTCAGTTGGCGAGCGACGAGCCCGCTCACGTGACAGGAAGTACCCGCCGGCCCCGTACGCAAAGGCCAAGCAAGCATACAGGTAGTAGAACCAGTGTAACGGTATCGCCTTCACAGTGAATACGACCCCACGCTGGCGAGCGAAGTACGCATACAGGTCCCGATTCAGAATCAACAACCCAAGTGCTGATATCCCCGTTACCCACATCGCGGCGGGCTTCACAAACGCGATCAACACAGCCCCCACTCCGAGCCAAGCCAAAACGGCGCTCACCCGCTGCGACCATCGGAGGTTCAGCGTGGTATCTACCCGGCCCCGGTCAAGCATCAGACGTGCCCAAGGAGCACCACGATCGAAGATGTCTGAACGCATGAGCTGCTCGAAAGTCCAAGCCTTCAGGTGCTTGACCCTGACCTCCTTACATAACCGAATCGTAAAACCGGCATCTCGCAGCCTGTAACCCAGCTCGATATCTTCTATGCTCGGCCGCGGGAATTGTTCCTCATCGAAGCCACCGACTGTGGCGAACACGGTTCTCCGAACGACCCCGCAACCGGCCCAGAAAGTCGTCGCGTCTTCACCCCCCTGCTGATGGGTGTACGAGTGAAACAAGTTCTTAAACTGGGCGACAAAGTTCTGCGCGGCTGGAGCGTCATCGTAACACCCGAACAATGCGTCAACGCCGGGTTCCGCCTCAAGCACCGCACCTGCCTGATCGAGCGTATCGGGATGCACCTGGCAGTCGGCGTCAACGAAAAACAAGTACTCCCCAGACGCACTTTCGGCTCCCAGATTCCTCGCCGCGCCCGGACCCCGCGCGCTAGCGACGGAGATCACCTTCGCTCCACGCCGCCTCGCCAGCTCTGCCGAACCGTCGGTCGACCCATCGTCGACGACGATCAACTCGAGGCTCGACCATCGGGATCGATCGAGTGCGTCCAGGCAACGCTCGAAATCCGAGCCCCCGTTGTGAACTGGAACGATCACGGAGAAGTATGGAAAGTCCATTCCAATCGGCAAGAAACTACTGAGCCCGTCTTGCTGGCGCAGGCCTCGGCGCATGACACGGCCTAGGCCGGCAGAAACAGTTCCGCGCCGCTCGAGCGTCGGACACCAAACAGTCTTCGGAGCGGTCAAGATATTCCTCGCCCAGGGCCTCATGGTCCCGACCGGACTGGCTACTGTTGCGTTTCTCACCCGAGCGCTCGGTCCAGAAGGCTATGGGGTATACGCACTCGCCGTGACGTTCGTGATGGCGATCGAGTGGACGATCGCCAACGCATTGTCCCGAGCCACGATCCGGCTTGTCGGCAGCAGCGCCGATTGGAGACCGATCGCGACCCGAGTGCTGCAGATCTACTTCACGGTCAGCCTGGCGGTGGCGATTGGGCTATGGGTCTTGGCACCCACGGTGGCCGAATTTCTGGATGAACCGCGATTGATCTCCCCTCTGCGGTTGCTCACGATCGATGTCCCCCTTTTGGTGATGGGGTTCGGCCACCAGATCATCCTCACGGGACGTGGACGATTCGGACAACGTGCGCTGGCGATCGCCGCCCGCTGGGTCGCACGGCTGGTGCTGATCGTTGTCCTGGTCAGCCTGGGACTTTCGATCAACGGCGCGATCCTCGGCACCATCGGTGCGTCGCTGGTCGAGCTCATCGTTGCAATGCGCTACGATCGACCGGCACTGTTCCGCCGGGTGCAGGCGCCCGTGCGCGTACTCTACGCTTATGCTCTTCCGTTATTTCTATTGAGTCTCAGCTTGCGTTTCATTCAGCAAGTCGACCTGATCGCGTTCAAGGCGCTCGGTGGGGCTACGGCGATGGCCGGTGTCTTCGCGGGGGCACGCAACCTGGCGCTCATGGCAGCCCTCTTTTCGATGGCCTTCTCGCCGCTACTCTTGTCAACCCTGAGTCGACTCGTCGGCATTGGTGATCTCGAGCACGCGCGCGACATGGGTCGCGACGCGCTTCGTTTTCCGTTCCTCTTGCTACCACTGATCGGCGTCGCAGTCGGCGCATCGCTTGAAATCACCGTGTTTGCGCTAGGACCTGGATTCGAGGCTGCTGCGCCATTGCTGGAGCAGCTCATCGTCGTCGGAATTGCAATGACGATGTTCGGGGTCTGCACTTCGATTTTGACCGCCGCTGGCAAGCCCCATTGGCCGTTTGCGTTGGTCGGTCCACTGGTGCCGATCACCGTGGTCGGTCACCTGATTGCGGTGCCTCGGTGGGGCGCGCTCGGTGCAGCTGCGGTTACGGCGTCAGTGTCGGTGACAGCAGCGATGTTGGGTGTTCTTGCCGTCGGCAGGGTGTGGCACATCTGGCCGCCGCTGGCGTCGGTTCTCCGCGGTGTCGCAGTCGCCCTGGCGACCTACGCAGCGACTCGGTGGTGGGCCACGTCGGGTTGGCTAATCGTACTCAAGCTGGGGTTAGTCTCGATCACGATTCCAGCACTCCTGTGGCTGATTGGCGAGTTCAACCCGCGAGAAAGGCTGCTTTTGCGAGCGGTGCTCTTGCGACCCTGGGAGGATGGTCCGGGCTCGACCTTCGAGGCCCCTTAGCGGCTCGCGATCGTTACCGGCGATCCAACGACCAACCGACGGCCGATCCCACCAGAGCACCGTAGCCAAAACCGATCACCGACCCGGGCCAAGTCACCGAGTAGCCGGGGAAGTAGTTGCCCAGCAGGCTCAGCGTCGGTCCAATCTCGGGTCCACCACGAACGAGCAGCCAGGCAGTAGCCAGAAAGAGCCCCAAGCCACCCAACACGCCAAATACGATCGCCATCGCACCGGCGCGCATGCGAGCCACCGCGGCCTGAACCAATGCTCGTTCCTCGTCGGTAACACCTCGGGTCATGCGCGTTACTCCAGATTCAGCGGGTCGATCGTGCCAGCGACCTCAAGCTCGCGTTCGAGAATCGTCTCTTCCCACCCAATGATCAAGTTGATCAGCCAGGCGACCGCGAAACCGACGACAAAACCGAACACGCCGGCGCCGATCAGACCCAAGACGGCTCCACCCCAGCTGACCTCGTAACCCAGCAGATACTGACCGACGAGCGCGAGCATCTCCGTCGAACCGCGTTCCGCGCGAAGCAGCACCCAAACCGTGGTCAGGAACAGTCCGACCCCGTTCACAATGGCGACCGCAAGACCCAGGGCTAGCGGGTCGTAGCGGGCAAAGGCTGCCATCAGAACGTCTTCAAGAGTCTCCTCGGCGGCAGCCGACGGCGTCAATCGACCCGCAACCAACGTTCTCTTCTCAACCTCTGCACGCTTCTCCTCGTGGTACTCACCTTCGACGTTCACCGACCACACGTCATAGTCTGCACCGTCGATGTTCCGCGCCGCATACATCCCTGTCACCATCGAGTGATCCTGGTTGTTGTAACGGTGTTGGCCGTTGCGACCAATAAGATGAAGGTTGGTCAACCCATCGGTGTAGCGACGCACTGCTGCCAACGCCTCCTGGTAGTCTGAGTCGTATACCGGATACGCCTTTGGCATGCGGACCACCGTTCCGTCAATCAGGGTGTCCGGGCGGATCAACCCCAGTTGGATCATCTCGGCCTCACCCAACTCGACGAGCTCTTCATCGGGAGCGGACCATAGCTCGTCACCCTCATTGACGAAGTACTCCAATCCCAGCGAACTAGTGCTTGGATCTGGAACCATCTCCGGACTCCAGTTCTTGAAGTTCTGAACTCGTCCGACCTTGACATCTGGCGAGTGGATATAGATCCAGTTATCGGGGAAGACCTCCGCGTCGCGCACGATCAGGACAACGGTCAAGAAATCACGGTAGCGGAGTTTTTCAGCCGCCTCCGCCACCGGTCGCGGCACTGGAGGATCAAGCGAGCGAACAAGTCGGCGAGCTGGCATCGTAGACACGAAATGGTCGGCCGGCACGCGCTCGATTTCGCCACTGCCAAATCGAACCGTGACAGCCTGGACTCGACCGTCTCTATGATGGAGAGTAGACACCTCGGCCTCGAGATGTGTCTTTACACCGCGACCCTCAAGCCGTTCGCACCATCGTTCCCACATCATGCCTGGACCGAGGCGCGGGTATTGGAACTCGTCGATCAGCGTCGTGATCACTGAGCCCCCTTTCTTCCCCCCCAGGAGCGCGTGCCTGATCGCCTGAGTCAAGTTCAGGTTCTTGATACGCTGGGCGGCCCAGTCAGCGCCGATCTCGCTGCACGGGATACCCCACACCTTCTCGGTATAAGTTTCGAAGAAGATCTCGTACAGGCGGCGGCCGAATCGATTCACGACCCAGTCCTCGAAGGTTCGCTCATCGTTGTTGGGAATTCCTCGCGCCTTGAGGTAGCTGGCGACAATACGGATCGATTCGATCAGGCCTAGCCCGCGGAGGGCGTTGCCAGGCCTCAGCGGGTAGTCGAAGAACCGATCGCGGTAATAGATCCGCGAAAGGCGAGGCCGGACGAGGAAATCATCCCCCATCACCTCTTCCCACAGTGTCTGCACCGTGTCGACCTTGGTGAAGAAGCGGTGGCCACCGATGTCAAACCGATAGCCGCGATAACTCACGGTGCGGGCGATACCGCCGACTTGATCGTCTTTCTCGAATATGATGGCTTCGTGTCCGAGCTCGGTAAGCTCGTGTGCGGCCGTGAGTCCACCAGGACCCGCGCCAATAACAACGACTCGCTCGCTCAAAAGGGGATAAACCGGCTACCGTTCACCGGTTGAGCGAACCGCCACCGTAGAAGGGCGGCTTGACGACCTCTCCCGCGACTTCTTTGCCCCGAATCACAATGGCCACCGAGGAGCCGGCGCTGGTGTTTTCAATTGGCAGGTAGCACGTTCCGATGCCATAACCGAGTGATGTGCTCATCGCTCCACTGCGGACTTCAGAGATCTCGATTCCATCCACCGCGACAGGATAGCCTGAGCGTGGGATGCCTCGCTCAAGGAGCCGAAAGCCGACCAGACGCCGTGTTGGCCCGGAGTCAGCGATTTCCTTCAGCCGGTCGCGACCCACGAAATCGCCCTTATCCAGCTTCACGATCCAGCCGAGTGCAGCTTCGTACGGATTGATCGTTTCGTCGATATCGCTACCGTAAAGGGCGTAACGCATCTCCAGACGCAACGTGTCGCGGGCAGCCAAGCCACAGGGCAGCAGGCCGACGCCTTCACCAGCTTCCATCAACGCCTCCCACACCGTCATCGATCCCTCACGATCGAAATAGAGCTCGTAGCCCAGCTCTCCCGTGTATCCGGTGCGACTCACGATCGTAGGTACGGAAGCTACTAAGCCGTCGCGCTTCCAGTAGAACTCGAGCTCCTCGAGAGCGACATCGGTTATCGCGGCCATGACGCGGCTCGCCTCTGGACCCTGGACCGCCAGTAGCGAGGTGCTTTCGGACTCGTCGGCGAGCGTCACGTCCGACGGAAGGTGGCGGTTTACATGTGCCCAATCCTTGGCGATGTTCGAAGCGTTGACAACCATCATGTAGCGGCTGCTGTCAAGCCGATAGACGACGCAGTCGTCGATGATTCCACCGTCCTCATTGACCATCGCTGAGTACTGCGCCTGGTCTACGGACAATGCTGACACGTCATTGACGGTCACCCGCTGCACCGCTGCTAGCGCATTCGGGCCCCCGAAGATGAACTCCCCCATGTGACTCACGTCAAAGACACCGGCGCGTTCCCTCACCGCCCGATGCTCCTCAGTGATCGACGTGTACTGGATTGGCATCAGAAACCCGGCAAATGGCGCCATCCGTGCGCCCAGCCGCTCGTGAATATCGGTCAGCCCGGTTCGTTTTAGATCGGCTGGCATCTAAAGGATGTACTTGCGGAGGTCTTTGTCTTCCACGATCTCCCCCAATCTCTTCCGAACCGCTGCCGCATCTATCGCGACCGGTTCCATTCCGGTGTCGGGAACATCAAACAGGATATCGTCGAGAAGGCTCGTCATCACCGTGTGGAGCCGACGAGCGCCGATGTTCTCCATCTGATCGTTGACGTCGGCCGCGATACGAGCGATCTCCTCAATAGCGTCCCCACTGAACGAAAGCTGAACGCCCTCTGTTTTCAGCAACGCTTCGTATTGAAGGGTCAACGCGTTCTTGGGCTCGGTCAGGATGCGCTCGAAATCCGCCGCTGTCAGGCTGCTCAACTCGACCCGTATCGGAAAGCGGCCCTGAATCTCGGGGATTAGATCGCTGGGCTTCGAGACGTGAAATGCGCCCGCCGCGACAAACAGAATGTGGTCCGTTCGGATAAGACCGTACTTGGTTTGCACGTTGGACCCCTCTACAATGGGCAGCAGATCTCGCTGTACTCCTTCCCGCGAGACGTCCGGCGCGCCGGTGATTTTCTCACCCGCGATCTTGTCGATCTCATCGAGAAATACGATCCCCGAGTTTTCGGTGCGATAGACTGCCTCATTCACGACCTCGTCCATGTCGATCAGTTTGTTGAGCTCCTCCTGGAGTAGAATCCGCCGCGCTTCCGCGACCGTCACCTTGCGGCGCTTTGTTCGCTTAGGCAGCATCTCCTCCAGCATTTCGCTCACGTTGACGTCCATCTCCTCAAAACCCATGGGAGATAGAACCTCGACGAACGGGAGCTTGGACGACGTCGTTTCGACTTCGACTTGTCGCTCCTCGAGCTTTCCGTCAGCCAGTAGTCCGCGCAGTTTATTGCGAGACCGCTCCCGCTGAACGCGGGGATCATCGGTGTGTGCGGCTTCTGACTCGCGCGCAATACCGGCGGGGTCTACCAAGTAGCGGTGCCCACCGTCGGCTTCCTCCACGCCCCTCAGGGGGGGGAGGAGCAAGTCCAAGAGGCGCTCCTCGACACTCGATTCGGCCTGCTCGTAGACTTCGTCTTCCCAATCTTGACGCACCATGTTCACCGAGATCTCTACCAGATCACGGATCATCGACTCGACGTCTCGACCCACATACCCAACCTCGGTGAACTTCGACGCCTCCACCTTGACGAACGGCGCGTCAGCGAGACGCGCCAACCGGCGTGAGATTTCGGTCTTCCCGACACCAGTGGGACCGATCATGATGATATTGTTGGGCAAGATCTCGTCGCGCAGGTCGTCTTCAACGCGTAAGCGCCGCCAGCGGTTACGAAGCGCGATCGCGACCGCACGCTTGGCGTCGTCCTGACCCACGATGTACTTATCGAGTTCGGCGACAATCTCCCGAGGCGTCAGCGTGGAATAGGGGTCCGCGTCGTCAGTTACCGCTGATCGCGACTCTTTGACGGCTGCGGTTCCGGTCTCATTACGACCGTCATCACTCATCGTTTTCCAGCTCCAGAATCGTCAGCTCGGTATTTGTGTAGATGCAGATTTCGGCGGCAATCTGGAGCCCCCGCTCGACGATCTGCCGAGCACCCAGCTCGGAGTCGTTCGCCAGTGCACGCGCAGCGGCCAGTGCGTAGGGGCCCCCTGCGCCGATCGCCAGAATACCGTCGTCGGGCTCAATAACGTCCCCGTTACCCGACACGAGCAGACTATGCTCTTTGTCACAGACTGCCAGCATAGCCTCCAATCGTCTCAAGATCTTGTCTGAACGCCATTCCTTCGCCAGCTCGACTGTGGCTCGCGGCAGGTTTGTCGGGTATCGCTCGATCTTCTCTTCGAACTTCTCGAACAGAGTAAGCGCGTCCGCGGCCGCACCCGCAAATCCGGCTACGATCGACCCGCTCTTGAGATGCCGGACCTTTGACGACCGGCTCTTCACCACCGTGTCGCCAAAAGTGATTTGGCCGTCACCTCCAAGAGCAACGGCTCCGTCCTTACGAACGCCCAGGATTGTGGTTGCTTGCATGTGCGGGCCTCTCATGCGCGAGGGTGAGCCAAGTCGTAAGCCGTTTTGATCCGTTCGCGCGACAAATGTGTGTATAGCTGAGTGGTCGAAAGAGAGGCGTGGCCCAGCAGCTCCTTGACCGCCATGATGTCGGCTCCACGATCGAGGAGATGAGTCGCGAATGAATGCCGGAGCGTGTGGGTCGACACTCCCTCGCGCTCGGCAATTGTTTCCAAAGCTTCCTTCACCACGCGTTGAATTTGGCGCACCGATAGCGGGCGACCAGTCTGGCCTACAAAGACTCTGTCCGCCGTTTCTCCGAGTGCGCCTTTGTCCAGCTCACCTCGGTACTGGACAAGCGCCTCCAGCGCCCGACCGGTGATTGGAACCCGACGCTCCTTGTCACCCTTACCGATGACGCGGACCATCTTGGACCCACTATCAACGTCCGGCCACGTCAACCCGGCCAACTCGCTTACTCTGAGCCCGCCTCCGTAAGCGACCTCCAAAAGCGCCGCTAGGCGACGTCCAAAGAACCCGTCCACATCGGCGTACTTCTCCAATGCCCGGTCCAAGGTGGCGGCACTCAACACCTCCGGGAGGTTTCGATGCTGCCGAGGAACCCCGACCTGTTGAGCAGGATTCATTTCCGCCCAACCCTCACGACAAGCGTGACGGAAAAAACTCCGGACGGCTGCTAGTCGCCTCGCGATCGTGCGTCGCACCAACCCTCGGTCGGCACAGTATCCCAAAAACGCCCGCACGTCGTCCGGTCTGACCGTATTCAAATCGATGTCCGACGTACCCAAGTGTTCGGCGGAAAAAGCGGCCCAATCAGCGAGATCCCGACGGTACGCGGCGATCGTGTTGCGGCTGTAGCGGCGAACCCCACCGAGATAGTCGAGGTGGTCGGCGATACGCGCTTCGAGCGATCCGCGCTCTGAATTCAAGCCGCCTCGACCAACATCGGCAGTGCGGCCGCGCTCCACTCCTTCATCCGATCGATCGCCCGCTCGGCTTGCGTGCGACGCCGCGTCCGTTTGTCCCGCACGTGCTGCTCGAGGGCGGGCAACAGTCCGAAATTGGCATTCATGGGCTGAAAGTTGCTCGGATCGGCGGCTTGCAGGTAGTGGCACAGCGAACCGGCCATCGTTTCCCGGGGCGGCAACTCTGGTGAGACGCCGCTCACGACCCTGACTGCGTTCCAACCCGCCAGGAGCCCGCTCAGGATGGATTCGACGTACCCCTCGACGCCGGTCAGCTGTCCCGCGAAGAAGAGCCGAGGCCACGTTTGGTCGGCAGGCCTTCCATACCGGTCCAGTGCAATGGGGTGTTGCAGAAACGTGTTTCGGTGAACTTGCCCGTGACGCAGAAACTCCGCCTGTGAGAGCGCCGGCACGATACCAAACACGCGCTGTTACTCCCCGTACTCCATGCGAGTCTGGCAGCCAACCAAATTGTACATCGTCCCTTGGCGATTCTCGCGCCTGAGTTGCAATACCGCGTGCGGACGGCGGGCAGTTTCGGGATCGGTCAACCCAACCGGTTTCAGTGGTCCAAAGCGGAGTGTATCAGGTCCTCGCCGAGCCATTTCTTCGATCGGCAAACAGCCCTCAAAGAATATCACATCATGTTCGAATCGTTTGAGCGGGTACAGCTCGGCGTTCAACAATGTGTCAATGAAAGCTGCGTACTCCGCCTCTGTCAGTGGACAATTGAGATAGTCGTTCTCACCTTTACCATAACGCGACGCGGCCCAGAAACGTCCTGGCACGAGGGAATCCCGAGATACGATCGGACTAATGGCATCAAAAAACGCGAGGTTGCCAGCACCAAGCATGAGCTCGATCTCACGTGCCAGACTGTCCGACGTCAGCGGGCCAGTGGCGACGATCGTGGGTTGATCTCGTTCGAGGGTGGTGCGTTCCTCCCGCACCACGGTGACCAGTGGCTCGGCCTCGATCAGCTGCGTGACCCGATCAGCGAAGCGGACCCGATCGACACCTAGCGCCGTGCCAGCCGGCACTCGAGCGTCTAGAGCCGCGGCCAAGAGTCGGCTCCCGAGATGCTTTAGCTCGGCTTTGAGAACACCATGGGCGTTCTCGACATCGAGCGATTTGAAGGAGTTCGAGCAGACGAGCTCGGCCAAGAGCTCGGTCTGATGTGCGGGCGTCGCCACCACCGGCCGCATCTCATACAGGGTGGCGGAAACACCAAACCGAGCGCACTGCAGGGCGGCTTCGGTGCCCGCCAAACCACCGCCGATAATGATGACCCGCTTCAACTGCGGGTCGACCCGACCGGCTCCGCGCCTGGTGCCGGTTCCGGCACCTCGGTCTTGCACTTTGGACATCTAAGCCCGGTGATACCCTCGCTGTCGCGCCACGCCTCGGCAACTCCGTGACCACACTCCGGACACTCGACCGTCTGGGGTGCGCCATTCTGGGTGTAGTCGCAGTCAGGGTATCGATTGCACCCATAGAACCGCCGCGCCCCACGACCCCGACCGCTGCGGCGTTCCGCCAACTCACCCTCACCACACTGCGGGCATTTTACACCCGTTGGGAGCGACTCCGTGTGTCGACACTTCGGGTATTTCGAGCACCCGATGAAGGCCCCAAAACGACCCGTCTTGATCACCAACTCACCTTCGCCGCACTTGGGGCACTGACGATCGAGCTTCTCGCCGGCTGCCTGCGCCTGCTTTCTGGTATCCAGCGCGGTCTCCGGGTTATCCCCGATATTCATCGTGAAGTCGCAATCTGGATAGTTTGCGCACCCGACAAACGGGCCCCGCCGACCACGCTTGATAACCAGCTCACCACCATCGACCGGGCACGGATCGCCTGGGGGTTCGGGACCGAGCTCAGGGATCGGCTGTGTACCGCGGCAGTCCGGATACTCGCGGCACCCCCAGAAAGGCCCGAATCGGTTCCACTTGAGCCCCATCGCGCCGTGCGCCTCGTCCTTCGGACAATCGGGAGGTTCCAAGTCGTTCCAACTGTCATCCCCGTTCCCGGCTTTTTCGGCGACCGCCGCTACGCGATCGATGTCCTCTCTCAGGGGACGCCACAGATCCTCCACGACATCCCGCCAGGCCAGCGTACCCTCCTCGATCTTGTCCAACTCCTCTTCCATACCGCGGGTAAAACCGACCTCGAAGATGTCGTCGAAATGGTGCACCAAATACCTGAGCACGAAGCGTCCGAGCACGGTCGGGCGAATCCGGCGATCGTGCCGTTCAGCGTAATTGCGCTCGAACAAGCGTGAAATGATGGTCGCGTACGTGCTTGGCCGCCCAATGCCTTGCGCCTCGAGCTCCTTGACGAGGGTCGCTTCACTGTAACGTGTTGGTGGCTGGGTTTCTCTCCCGTCACTGACGACCTCGAGCGCAGTAAGAACCTCGCCCTCCTCGATGGACGGGAGCATGACGTCGTCCCCGGCCTCTCCATGCTTACCCGCTTTCCGGTAGGCTTCGATAAAACCAGGAAACGTGAGTACCGAACCGGAAGCACGGAACTCCAGATCTTCATCCACGACGAAATCAACCGTTGTCCTGTCGTAGCGCGCGACCTCCATCTGCGATGCCACAAAGCGCAACCATATGAGTTCATAAAGTCGAGATAAGTCACGACCGTCCTTCATCCTTTCGAGAGTTGCCTGTATCGCCTCCGGTGTGTGCATCGATGTCGGCCGGATCGCCTCGTGCGCACCCTGCGCGCTCGCTGCGCTCTTGTAATGCTTGGCCTTGTCGGGACAGAACTGAGCTCCGTAACGCTGACCGATGAACTCTCGCACCTCGGTGAGGGCCCCATCGGACACTCGAGTGGAGTCAGTCCGCATGTACGTGATGAGCCCCGCAGTTTGACCCTCGATCTCGATGCCTTCATACAGCCGCTGGGCCAACGACATCGTACGACGGGCACTGAGCCCCAACCGACGTGAGGCCTCCTGCTGAAGCGTTGATGTCGTGAACGGCGGAGGCGCTGATCGGCGCCGTTCTTTGCTCTCAACGGTGCCAACCTTCCACTCATTCTGGGTGGCACGCTCGACGACCCTGGCAGCCGCCTCCTCGGTATCGAGCGCTGGCGTGCGAAAGTCTTCGTCGCCCGGCTGTCCACGCGGAATCACCGCCACCCCGGCGACCCGTCGCAGGTCAGCCCGGAAGCTGTCTGGTCTCTGGTCGCCGGGTGACTGGAGTGTCGCCTTGACACGCCAGTAGGCCACCTTCTGGAAGCTCTCGATCGCCGCCTCGCGCTCGCACACCAAGCGGAGCGCGACGGTTTGGACCCGACCCGCCGACAACCCCGGGTAAAACGGTGTGGTCAACAACGGGCTAATCTTGTAGCCGACCAATCGATCGAGAATGCGCCGCGCCTGCTGCGCGTCGACCTTGCGACTATCGATACGGCCCGGGTTCTCGATCGCGCGTTTCACGGCCGCAGGGGTAACCTCGTAGAACAGCGCTCGCCGGATATTTTCGGGCGGAATCCCGAGCTCGTCCACGATGTGCCAGGCGATCGCTTCGCCCTCGCGATCGGGGTCGGTCGCGACGTACACGGTCGCCGCACCCTTGGCCGCCTTGCCAATCTGATTCAAGACTTTGCGTTTACCGCGAATCACTTTATAGGTGGCCGCAAACCCGTTCGCCGGATCGACGCCCAACTCTTTGGGCGGCAAATCGCGGACGTGGCCCACCGAAGCTTCCACCCGGTAATCCTTACCCAAGTACCCACCGATCGCTCGCGCCTTGGCTGGCGACTCGACGATGACCACATTTGGACCGTTTTGTGGCTTCCTTGTCTTCTTCTTGGCACCCATGGCGCGCGTAATATGGCATGCGGCTCCAACCGGCGCCCACCAGGACCAAGGGGCTAAATGCCTTCGGGGCACCCGCTTCGGGCGCCCCGACTGACTCTAGATCTGGTTTGGTCGCTAAGTGGACGGCGCCTGGACAGCGATCAACCGCCGCCGTCGCCCTCCCCCTCCTCCGGTAATGGCGCCAACACTTGACCCGTAACGACGAACTCGACGGCGTTCGTCCCGGTGGCGATCGCCACCGCCGCGTTACGACCCTCGGTTACCGCCAGCAGTCGGCTCTGGGTCAGCCCGTTCGCATCGGTGAAACTCGTCGATGCGGTGAGAAATCCACCACCATCAGATATCAACCACGTTACGGCGACTCCTGAAACAGGGTTGCCAAACTCGTCCACAGCCTGAACCACGAACGGGTTGGGATCACGCCCCTGAAAATCGGGGCTTCCAGGTTGATGGAGTGTATCGATGATCGCAGTCTGGTTGTTACCGGCCACGATGATGAGCTTGGCCGGGCCGAGTGCGGTGGCCGTCGCGCTGAACGTCTGGCTCGCGGTCGTCCGCGCAGCCACAGGTCCAATGAGGGTTCGAGCGGTCACCGAGTGAGCACCCGGTGCGGTCCCCAATCTCAAGTTGGCGCGAGCTATCCCACCGCCGTCGGTATTGACAGTAACCTCACCGGCCGGCGGCCCGCCGGGCGCGACCATGACCGCGGCCGACGCTCCCTGTGATTGCTCCAGCGTGAACGTCACTGCGTGACCACCAACGGGGAACCCATCCGGGCTATCGACCCGGACGACAAGCGGTAACGGGAGCTCACTTCCAGCTTGACCGGATTGATTGTCGCCGCTGACACGCACCATCGCAGCGGCTTCCGTTGGATCGCTGAGAACCTGAATCGTAAACTGAACCCGACCGATCCCACCCGGCCGCTCCGCCCGCGCCTCAATGACCGTCATCCCGGCCAGCGCCGGACGAAAGCTCACCTCCGTAAAACCCTGATCGTCGGTCAGCGTGCTGTCTGAGGAGAAAGCGCCGCTGCCGACGAGCAGTGTGTATCGGACCACCGCTGACCGGATCGGGCGGCCATCCGCGTCGAGCACTCGGATGCGGAGCGACGTATCAAACGACGAGCCGAGTTGAGCAAAGAGTTGCTCACCGCCGACCGCGACGACTCTCGGCTCACCGCTAGCCTCCGGTGGTCCGCCGTCCAACAACGCCTCGTCACAACCCACGAGCATCGCGAAAACCGCCGCCAGGACAAGCCAGAGGGGGAACCAGCGCGTTGACCGATCCCCGCTAACCATGGGTTCCCTTCAGGTCAGACGAAAGGCGGTATGGCTGATACATGCCGCTGGCGCACAGCGGCAGGTAGACCTGAACCGCAGCGCTTTCCACGGTGGTCAAGATCGGGACTCCCCGGTAGTTGCCAACCTTGACCAGGCGGCGTGGATCAACCCGGTGGGGGGCTCCAAACTCGGTCCACCGATCACCATTGTGTATGATCACTCGGTCGCTGCGGTACCACGACTGATCTTCCAGGCACACCTGGCTGATCACATCCGGGTCGGGGCGCTCGACCGGCACGACGTACGGAGTCACAAATATCAGCAAGTCGCGCTTCTCGTCTCGCTTGCGCTCGGTGCGGAACAGGGCCCCGAGCAGCGGTATGTCCTTGAGCACCGGCACGCCGCTGCGCACGCTCGAGTAGTCCTGTACCGTCAGACCACCGATGACAGCTGTCTCGCCGTCGTCCACCAAGATTTGCGACGTCGCCCGCTGAGTGTTGAACGTGACGCCGATCTCCGGATCGGCAACCGCGACACCTGACCGCTCGGCCATCAGCTGCATCAATACTTTGCCGTTGGAAGTGATGTGCGGTGTGACGCGCAGGATGATGCCGGTCTCGATGAGCTCTACGCTGGCCGTGGCCTCCTGTGTCTCTGCGCCTACGTCGAGGACGCGAATGGGTGTACGCTCCCCCACGAAGACTTCGGCGGGCAGATTGTTGAGCACGGTCGTCTGCGGTTCGGCTTGAATGTCCGCCATCTCCCGTTGCTCAAGCGCCTGTAGCAATCCGCCCACGCGGACGGTTACGGCAAGCTCCTGCTGCTTCTTGCCTG
>CBDUCI010000007.1:0-28716 GCA_965365605.1 uncultured bacterium | reverse complement strand
GCCGAACATCAGCGGTCCGGCGGCACCGTTCGCGATCGCGCTCGCGACGAGCGCGTCGACATGCGCCAGTCGTCGCCGCGCGTGGACCGTGCCGAGCGACCATGTGAACGCGGCGAGCAACACCACAATCACGCCGAACCAGGATGATTCGATCGACTCGAACGGTTTGACGAGAATCGCGACGCCGGCCAACCCGACGACGAGGCCAACCCAACCGATGGGCGCCAACCGCTCGTGCTGGCGCCCGAACATCGCGATCAGCGTGTTCCACATCGGTACCGTTGTCAGCAGCAGCGCCGCCAAACCGGTTGAAAGGTGCTGCTGAGCGGTATTCAAAAAGCCGTTGCCAAGCACGAGCAACAAGATCCCCACCAGGACAGCGTGTCCGATCACGGACCGATCCCGCGGGATGCGTCGACCGGTCGCCGTGGCGACCGCCAGCATCACAGCGCCGGCGATCGTGAAGCGGGCGGCGCCGAGCAGGTACGGTGGCAGCACCGCGACGCCGAGCTTGATGAACAGGTAGGTCGAGCCCCACACCACGCAGACTGTGGCGTAGGCGACGGCCACCGCGATCGGGTTGGCGGGGGTCACGGCGCGCATCGGCGGAAGGTAGCGCCCGCTCGGATGGCGACTAGGTAGCCGACGACGATAGGTTGACGCCGTGACCGACTTGGCGATCTCGGAGCTGATCTACGACTGGAACCGCGAGGCCGGCGACCTGATTCGGCCTACGCAGCCGGTCGAGTTCGACGACGAAACCTTGCGCGATGGCTTGCAGTCGCCTTCGGTCGTCGACCCACCGATCGAAACCAAGATCGAGATCCTTCACTTGATGGATCGGCTCGGCATCCATACCGCCAACATCGGTCTGCCCGGAGCTGGACCGAGGGCGGTCGCTGACGTCACCCGACTGGCGCAAGAGATCGTTGACGCCAAGTTGTCGATCGGCGCCAACTGTGCCGCGCGGACGCTTCAGCAGGACATCGATCCGGTGGCCGAGATCTCGCAGCAGGTTGGCTTGTCGATAGAGTGCTGCACGTTCATCGGCTCGTCACCGATCCGACAGTACGCCGAGGGGTGGGAGCTCGACTGGGTGCTCAAGACGAGCGAGAAGGCGGTCGCTTACGCCGTCAAACAGGGCCTTCAGGTGATGTACGTAACCGAGGATACGACCCGTGCTCGACCCGAGGCGCTGGAGAAGCTTTACACAACCGCCATCGAAGCCGGCGCGAGCCGCATCTGCCTGGCCGACACGGTCGGTCACGCGACTCCGGACGGCGCTCGCAATCTCGTCCGGTGGGCCAAAGAGCTGGTCGCCAAGACGGGTGCCGAGGTCAAGATCGACTGGCACGGTCACCGCGATCGCGGGTTTGGTCTCGCCAACGCGTTGTCGGCGATGGTCGCCGGTGTCGACCGGGTGCACGGAACGGGGCTCGGGATCGGCGAGCGGGTCGGGAACACCGAGATGGATCTTCTGCTCGTCAACCTCAATCTCTTGGGGTGGATCGAAACCGATCTCAGCCCGCTGCCCGAGTACTGTCAGCGCATCGCCGAGTCGACCGGCGTGCCGTTACCGGTCAATTACCCGGTGGTCGGTGCGGACGCCTTCCGCACTGGTACCGGCGTCCACGCCGCGGCGGTCATCAAGGCCGAGAAGAAAGGTGAAGGCTGGCTCGCCGACCGCGTCTACTCGGGCGTGCCGGCGGGGCTGGTCGGGCGCCATCAGCGGATCGAGATCGGCCACATGTCGGGTCGTTCCAATGTCGAGTACTGGCTCGCCTCGCGCGGCTACGATTCCTATCCAGAGCTAGTCGATCAGATCTTTGAGCTTGCGAAAAGCTCCGATCACACCCTCACTGATCGTGAGATCGAGACCGTGATCGAGGGCGCGGGCGCCGGCCGCACGGGCTAGAAGCGCCCTCCCAAATACCTCCGATCGAACAATTGGCCCGCAGGTTGCGTATTAACTGACACATGGAGCGCCTCGGCCACTATACGTTGCTGGCGGCCGTGATCGTCAGCTTGGTGACCACCCTGCCGGGCGAGGTGCCGTGCTGCGAGCTCAGTTACGAGGTGCGGCCGGACCCATCCGCGGGGGTCGTCGACGTGTCGCTCGCGGTTTACGGATTCGACGGCGACTCGCTGGTCCTGGTTCGTCCGAGCGCCCGTCCGCTGGTCGGGCTGCTGGCCCAGGATCCCGACGTCAAGGGTGCCCGCAGCGGTCGCTGGGACGTAGTCGACGGCGCACCGCGGTGGACGTTTGCGCAACCCGAGCGCGGGTGGAGCGACCCGATTCGGATTCAGTACCGCTTGGCGATCACCGCCGAGGAGCCGGTCAACGCGTGGAGCGTTGGTCTCGGCCCCGATCTTCTCTACGCGCCCGCCGAGGCGTTGTTTTTGACGCCTGAGATGCCAACACAAGCTGCGATGCACGCCCGGGTTAAGGTCCAGTGGCGTTTGCCACGCGATTGGGAAGTAGTCCCCGGCTGGGACGAGTACGCGTTCCATGGCGTGCGGTCGTTGTTGCGAACCAACGTGCTGGCGGGTTCCATCGAGCACCATCAGCGGGAAGCATGCGGCATGACCGTGGCGTTCGCGGCGCAGGGAGAGTGGGGTTTCGATCGGCGCGAGCTCGCGGATGATATGGCGGCATTGACTTGCGCAGCTCGGCATCGATTGGGGGACCCTGGCATCGACCGGTTGTCGGTGACGCTGGTGCCGGCGCGATTCCCGATGACGAGCGGGAACCGCAACGGCCCGCGCGCGATCGGGCTCGTGCACCGGTTGCCCGACGGATCGCGCCCCAGCGTCCGGTTGCTGGCCCACGAGCTTGTCCACCTTTGGCAGCAGTACGACGCGCCGCTTTGGTTTCAGGAGGGGGTGAACGACTACCTGGCGTTGCGGATCGCCAACGAGGCGGGGTTGTTAGATGGCGGCGAATACGTCGACCATCTGGCAGCGATCGACGCCACGTACCGCGCAAATCCGCATCGCCGACGGTGGTCGTTCGACGACGAAGCGCGTGAAGTGCCGGCATACGGTCCCAGCGACGAGTATCTGGCGTACCGTAAGGGGGCGATCGTCGGGTTGGCGCTCGACCGCGAGCTCCGCCTGCGGACCGAGGGCGAGATCGACGTCGCCGTGTTGTGGCGGGAGATGAACGACCTGGCGTCTTGGGGCCACGTGCGTTGGACGGCGGACGAGATCTCCGCTCGCGCCGCGGCGCTGATCGACGGCAACATGAACCCGTTCTTCGGTCGGTTCGTGCACGGAACCGCCGATCTTCCACGGCCGAGAACGCTTCTCGCGGACCTTCCACCGCTGCCCGAACCGCGGGCTGAGCGCGGTGGTCTCGGCCGCGTGGCGGCTTTCATCCAGGCGACGCTGGACTAAGCGACAAAATTCGTTCCCGATAGTGGGCTTCCGCGATGACGGTCGCACCGACCGGGCGTAGATTGCGGTTATGCCCACAGTCACTCTCATCAAAGGCGACGGCATCGGGCCCGAAGTCGTCGATGCGGCGATCCGCGTCATCGAGGCGGCCGGGGCGGTGATCGATTGGGACGAGCAAGTAGCCGGTGTGAGCGCGGTCGAGCGGGGTTTGGAGACCCTGCCGGCGGTCACGCTCGACTCCTTCGGCGAGAACACGGTGTGCCTCAAGGGGCCGCTTGCGACCCCGATCGGGTCCGGTTTTCGAAGCGTCAACGTGGCCCTGCGCAAGGAGTTTGACCTCTACGCCAACGTTCGGCCGTCGAAATCGCTCGTGCCTGGCGAGCGCTACGATGGCGTCGACTTGGTGGTCATCCGCGAAAACACCGAAGGTCTCTACGCCGGCATCGAGCATTACATCGATACCAAACGCAGCGCCGCCGAGTCGATCACGATCGTCACCCAGGACGCATCGCGGCGGGTCATCCAGTTTGCGTTTGACTACGTTGCTCGGCGTCCCAAACAGCGTCTCACGCTGGTTCACAAGGCGAACATCCTGAAGTACACGAGCGGTCTGTTCCTCGATGTCGGCAAAGAGCTCGCGGCCGATCACCCAGAAATCGAGTTCAATGATCGGATCATCGACAACATGGCGATGCAACTGGTGCTCGATCCACACCAGTTCGATACGATCGTGACGACGAACATGTTTGGTGACATCCTGTCGGACTTGTGCGCAGGTCTCGTCGGTGGATTGGGTATGGCCCCGGCGGCAAACGTGGGGGAAGAGATGGCGATGTTCGAAGCGGTTCACGGGTCAGCGCCGGATATTGCGGGCCAGCAGATCGCGAACCCAACGGCGCTGATCTTGGCAGCAGCCATGCTTTGTGAACACATCGATCAAGCCGAGGCTGGTGACCGGTCACGCTCAGCGGTCGAGCAGGTGTTGCTCGAGGGCCAGGTTCGAACCCCCGATCTCGGTGGAACGGCGACCACCGATGAGTTCTGCGATGCGGTCGTCAAAACACTCGAGCGAATCCCGAGTGTGGGGGCTGTGGGCTGATGGCATTCAAAGGTGTCGATTATCTCGATCTAGATGGTGAGCTGGCGTCAGAAGAACGGATGACCCGTGACACGGTGCGCCGCTTTGTCGACGAGCAAGTCATGCCGATCATCGAGGAGGCGTACCTCGAGGGACACTTTCCAACAGAGTTGGTCCCGGGTCTGGGAGAGCTGGGTGTCCTCGGCGCCAATCTCCCCGAGGAGTACGGCTGCGCGGGCATGAACAACGTCGCCTACGGATTGATCATGCAGGAGCTCGAGCGTGGCGACAGTGGCTTGCGCTCGTTTGTCTCGGTTCAGGGCGCGCTCGTCATGTACCCGATCTTCACATTTGGATCGGAGGAGCAGAAACGGCGCTGGCTGCCGGCTATGGCGAGTGGCGAGGCGATCGGTTGCTTCGGTCTAACCGAAGCCGATTACGGATCAAATCCGTTGGGTATGGCGACGCGCGCCGAACCGGACGGTGATGGGTGGGTGCTCAACGGGTCCAAGATGTGGATCACCAACGGTTCGATGGCAAACGTAGCGGTCGTTTGGGCTCAAACGCCGGATGGGATTCGAGGTTTTCTGGTCGAGCGCGGGACCGACGGGTTTGAAACGAAAGAGATGCACGGCAAACACTCGCTCCGCGCGTCGGATACCTCGGAGTTGGTGTTCAACGACGTGCAACTGGATGGCGACGCCCTGCTGCCCGGATCCGACGGCCTCAAGAGCCCGCTCATGTGTCTGACACAAGCTCGCTATGGAATCGCTTGGGGCGCGGTCGGGTCGGCCATGGCGTGCTACGAAGAGGCGCTGCGATACAGCAAGGAGCGGGTTCAGTTCGATCGACCAATCGCGGGTTTTCAGCTCATGCAGGAGAAGCTCGTCGAGATGCTCGACCGCGTGACGCTCGGCCAGCTGCTCGCGTACCGTCTGGGGCGACTAAAGGACGCCGGCAAGCTCAAGCACACCCAGGTGTCGTTGGCCAAGCGACACAACGTCATGATGGCCCGCGAGGTGGCCAGCGCCGCCCGTTGGGCGCTAGGTGCCAACGGCGTTCACTCGGAGTACCAGGTCATGCGTCACATGTGCAACCTCGAGTCGGTGTTTACGTACGAGGGGACGCACGACATTCATACGTTGATCGTCGGTCAAGACATTACCGGCCTAAACGCTTTTACTTGATCGTACCGCGCTGTACCGAAACGGAGGATTCGATGGCTGAAAAAAAGCTCATTAGCGTCGAGAAAGAGAACGGAATCGCGATCTTTACCCTGGACGATCCGCCCGCAAACACGTACACCCACGAGATGATGAAGCAGCTCGACGCGGCGATCATCGATGCTCGCTTCGACACGGACGTGCACGTGATCGTATTGACTGGGTCGGGTGAGAAGTTTTTCTGTGCGGGCGCCAACATCGAGATGCTGTCTCAGTCAGATCCGACGTGGAAATACTTCTTCTGCCTCCACGCCAACGAGACGCTGTCACGGCTCGAGCACACGCCGAAGCTCGTCATCGCCGCGCTCAACGGGCACACCGTGGGCGGTGGCCTCGAAGTGGCGATGGCCGCTGATCTGCGGTTCGCTCGCAGTGGCGCCGGCAAGATCGGTTTGCCCGAGGTGACGCTCGGGGTCCTCCCCGGCACCGGGGGCACGCAGCGGCTGACGCGGTTGGTCGGCAAGTCAAAAGCGATCGAGCTGATGGCGACGGGACGCAACTTCGAGATGGAGGAGGCGGCCGATCTGGGGATCATCAACGCTGCCTGGGAGGCCGAGTCGAACGACGCGTTCATCGAGATGGTGAAAGAGTACGCGATGCAGTTTACGACCCCTGCCAAGGCGTCGATGGCGGTCGGCCACATCAAGCGCGCCTGTCAAACCGGCGCCGAACTGCCGATGGAGCAAGGGTTGGCGATCGAGCGCGAGCTGCAGGCCAAGCTGTTCGCTTCCGATGACGCCAAGGAAGGGTTGAACGCGTTTGTCGAGAAGCGGAAGCCGGAGTTCGCGGGGCGCTAGATGACGACCGCGACGGCGCCCGCACTGCCCGACGTGTTGCTCCCGGGCCGATTGTTTATCGACGGCGAGTGGCAAGACGCCGAGAGCACCGAGACGTTCGAGGTCATCAATCCGGCGCTCGCCGAGCCGTGCACCGAGGTGGCGGCGGCCGATCAAGCAGACGTTGATCGAGCCGTTGCGGCCGCGCGATCGGCGTTCGAGTCCGGCCCCTGGCCAGACATGACGCCACGCAATCGCGGTCGGCTGTTGTGGGATCTCGCGCGGCGCCTCGAGGAGCGGAAGAAAGAGATCGCGCTGGTCGAAACGCTCAACAACGGCAAGCCATTGTTCGAGAGCGGGATCGACGTCAACATGACGATCGAGACCTTCGAGTACTATGCCGGCTGGACCACCAAGATCGAGGGCGCCACGATTCCGGTCTCGGTGCCCGGCCAGTTCGCGTACACTCGCCACGAGCCGGTCGGTGTGGTGGGCGCGATTGTCCCCTGGAACTTCCCGCTCAACCTGGCGTCGTGGAAGGTCGCTCCAGCGTTGGCGGCGGGTTGCACCGTGGTCCTGAAACCAGCCAGCGAGACGCCGCTCACCGCGCTTCTTCTGGCCGACGTCGCGCGGGAGGTCGGCATCCCGGATGGCGTGCTGAACGTCGTTCCGGGCGGTGGGTCGACCGCCGGCGAGGCGCTCGTCAAGCATCCCGGTGTCGACAAGATCGCGTTTACGGGGTCCACCGCGGTTGGCGTTCGGATCGCCAAGACGGCAGCCGACACGGTCAAACGGGTGTCGCTCGAGCTTGGCGGAAAGAGCCCCAACATCGTCTTTGCGGATGCCGATTTGGGGGCGGCGATCAAGGGAGCGATCGGCGGGATCTTCTACGGCAAAGGCGAGGTGTGCGCAGCGGGCAGCCGGCTCTTTGTCGAGAGCAGCGCGCACGATCAAGTTATCGACGGCGTCGCGGCCGGCACCGCCAAGCTGACTGTGGGCGACCCGCTCGAAAAATCGACCCGCATCGGCGCGATCGTTTCCGAGAAGCAGATGGAGACCGTGCTGGGCTATATCGAGCGCGGCAAAGAAGAAGGCGCGAGGGTCGTAGCCGGCGGCGGCCGGGCCGACATCGAGCCCGGATACTTCGTCGAGCCGACGGTGTTCGACGGGGTGACCCAGGACATGACGATCGCCCGCGAGGAGATCTTCGGCCCCGTGCTGGCGACGATCACGTTTGATGAAGTCGATGAAGCGATCGAGCAAGCCAACGCATCACCGTACGGGTTGGCGGCCGCGGTATGGACGAGCGACGTCAAGAAAGCGCACTACGTAGCCCATCGCTTGAAGGCCGGGACGGTATGGATCAACACCTATAACCTGTACGACGCGGCGAACCCGTTTGGCGGCTACAAACAAAGCGGGTATGGGCGTGATTTGGGCAAGTACGCGCTCGAGCAATACACAGAGACGAAATCGGTCTGGGTCAACCTGAGGTGACAGGCATTTCGGCGTGAGCAAGCGCTTCCTACTCGACACAAACGTTTTGCTGCACGACCCGAAGGCATTGCTCGCGTTCGAGGACAACGCGGTGCTCCTGCCGATCTACGTCATCGAGGAGATCGACCGCTTCAAGCGACAGCTGACCGGGCTTGGCGAGAACGCACGCTGGATCAGCCGCTTCCTGGATCGTCTGCGGTGCCAAGGTCGGCTATCCGAAGGCGTTCCCCTCGAGACCGGCGGGTCGTTGAAGGTCGTCTTCGACCCCGACAACCCGCAGCAACCGATCGCTCACGGCAACGGCACGGTCGACAACGAGATCCTCAAGATCGCCCGCCACATCCGCGACGAGGATCCCGATGTACCGCTGATCCTGGTGACAAAGGACGTCAATCTCCGGATCAAGGCCGACGCGCTCGGGCTGGCGGCCGAGGATTACGAGAGCGACCGCGTTCGGCTCGACGAGCTGTACTCGGGTCAGACCGAGTTGGAGCTTGGGGCCGAGCAGCTCGACGTGTTCCGTGAAACGGGGGAGCTACCGTTGGTCGAAGGCGAATTCTTCCCCAACGAATACGCGCTTCTTCGCGATCCCAGCGAGTCGTCCAACACCGCGCTGGCTCGAATCGACGTGTTCGGCGGGCGGCTCTTGGCGCTGACGACAAGCAGCGAAGGCGTCCAGGGCATCCGGCCACGAAACAAGGAGCAGTACTTCGCGCTGGACGCGCTGCTCGACCCGTCGATCGTGTTGGTCACGCTGATGGGCAAGGCTGGCACCGGGAAAACATTGTTGGCGCTGGCAGCGGGCCTCGATCAGGTGCTCTCCGACGGCCCCTACCGGCACCTGCTCGTTTCGCGACCCACGTTCCCGATGGGCAAGGATATCGGCTATCTGCCCGGCAACGTGGCCGAGAAGCTGAACCCGTGGATGCAACCGATCTTTGACAACCTGGCCCTACTGTTGGAAGGCCGGCGCAGTCGCAACGGCGACCGATCGGTGAGCGAGCTCATCCGTAGCGGACTGGTCGCGGTCGAGCCGCTGACTCACATCCGGGGGCGGTCGATCCCGCAGCAGTTCATGCTGGTCGACGAAGCGCAGAACCTGACCCCGCTCGAGGTGAAGACGATCCTGACGCGTGTCGGCGATCACACCAAGCTAGTGCTGACCGGCGACCCGTGGCAGATCGACACCCCGTACATCGATTCGTCGACCAACGGCTTCAACCACGTCGTGCAGCATTTCCGCGACGTTCCTCTGGCGGCCCACGTCGAGCTCCGGAAGGGCGAACGGTCAAAGCTCGCGGAGTACGCCGCCAACCTGCTGTAGCCATTCCCACCTCGAAAGTCCGCGCCGCGCTCGTCAGAATCTGGCACCGCCTGCCACTGGTGGCTCGGGCCATCATTCTGGGGTTCGTCGTCAATACGATCGGCGTCGGTGCATGGGTGCTGTGTCTGATTCTCATTCCGGGTCCGTGGCCGATGGTCGTCATGGCCGGCCTGCTGTGGCTGTACTGGAAGTACTTCAGCGGTAGCTGGTGGCCGCAGGCGACCACGGAAACGAGGCGCGCGAGCTTTCGCGCCGTCGCGCTCCCAGCGCCGATCTGGAAATGGGGCCTAGTCGCCGCGATGCTCTTCGTGGTCGCAGTTCAATCGGGTCTGGTGGTCACCTTCCGGGTCATCGAGTTCCCGGCTGAGTTGTTCAAGGCCGAGTACAATCTCGATGCTGTTTCGCTTTGGATGGCTTGGCCATTCATCATCATGGCGTCGCTAGTGGCTGGGATCTGTGAGGAGACCGGTTTCCGCGGGTACATGCAGGAGCCGCTGGAACGCAGATATGGTCCCGTTGCCGGGATCACGATTGTGTCGGTGGTGTTTGTCGTCACACATCTCCACCAGGCGTGGGCGATGCCGATTCTGGCGCAGATATTTCTGGTCGGCGTCATGCTCGGCTCTCTCACCTTTGCCGCCGGATCCCTGATCCCGGCCATGATCGCTCACACGACACTAGACGTCTTCAACTTTTCGTACTGGTGGTCGGACGTCGCCGGTGAGTTTCAAGCGCGGCCAATCGCTGAGACGGGATTGGACGCTCACGCCGTGACCTGGACGCTGGTGTTCGGAGTGTCGTTGGTGTTTTTCTTCGCGGTTGTTTACCGCTTGCGGTGCGTCAGCCGGGAACTCCGGGGGAATCGCGATCACCGGGGAACACCCGGATCCCTTCGCGTACAGTGACGGACCCTGATCAGCAAGCATCGCCCGCGTACCGGGCTCGCTTGCCTGTGAATAACGCGTGGATAAGTGGTGGAGAAAGAGACACCGTGTGTGGACACTCTGTGCAGCCTCTGTACAGATCGCGGGAACCGATTTGGCGCCTTTGGCTTACCGTTGTGATGTAGGAAGTAGCTTGACGTGAGGATCGCCAAACACCCGTTTGGAAAGCACTTGTCCGACCCCTGGTGCGACCTTGTAACTCTTTATAACGCAATAAGTTGACAGACTTCGCGGGGTCTTCATATAATCGTCTGCGAGGGTCGGATAGCGACCTGAAGTCTGGCACCGACACTCACTCCATGGGCCCTCAGGGAGGGCCGTGGACGTTCCATAGGCGAGTCACCGGAGCAGAAATGCCACAGGGCTCGTCGGCGTAAGCCCGGAACGACGCGGTTCAAAGCCCACGGAGCAGAGACGAGGTGCAAAAAGCGCATAAGGGTTGTGGTCCCCGACGGGGGGCCGACCACGTTGCGGATCGAGACCCTGAGAGGCCGGCGCGATGCCGCTTGGCATCGCAAGCTAAGCCTGCGAGGGGAGCACGCGGGACGCTGCGCGCAACGCAACAGCGGAATGCCCTAGAGCGCGGAAACCCCAAGGGAGTAGCGAGTGGGCGTACGGCTAACCCCCGTTCGCTCGCCACGGATTCTCGCGGGGAGCGAGGCCCTGAAGTCGGGCCGGTGATGATTTGGGATGTGGCTCCTGCGGGCTGCACCTGCTTTCAGAGACCGGTAAACGACAAGAGGGCACGGGGCGCCGAGAGGCGCTACGGCTCCGCGGGAGGGGGAAACTCCGAAGGGGAAAACCCCATGAGCGTTACCGGCCTGAAAAGGCTGGAAGGACGCGGGAGACGAAACGCGGCAAGAGGGTGGGAAACCCTGAAGTCGCACCGAAACCGGGACGAGGCAACTCCCGGGTAAGTGGGTTCCCGTGTCCGCATGCGCTGAAGGGGAAGAAACTCCATGGGAGGCGCTGGCTTCTGAGAGGAAGTCGGCAGGCCGCCCCGGTAACACTCTGCAGGGGAGTCAACCCTCAGAGAGGCGGTGTGCGGACGTCTTTGACTTTCGCACGCCATCGGTGAGCCAGGAAAACCCCAAGGTCGGGGCGCAAGCTAACGACGAAGGGGGAGCGCGAAACCAATGCCCGCGCTACTTGCTCACCGGGATGACCTCTGAAAGGGAGGCGAAACCCAGGAGAGGAGGCGCCGGGCCGCGAGACCTTGGTCGAGTGGCAGGGCGCAGCTGGGAACGGTTCGGACTCCGGAGGAGGAAACAGGCCTCAGGCTTTTCCGGCCCTCACTTTTTTTGCTGTCTCGTGCAGCGCGTCGAGAGCCGCCCGGCCTGTGCCGGGCGGCTTTTTTTGTGCCTGATTGACACGCTCCGGCACGGGGTGATATTCGACTCGATGAGGTTTCGGTACGATCGCCCCGTGTTCCTGTGTGCCCCCGTGCGGACCCCGATCGGCAAGTTCGGCGGCGCACTGGTCGATAAGACCGCTGCCGACCTCGGCACCCACGCCGCTCGTGCGTGTCTCGATCGCGCCGACGTCGATCCCGAAGCGATCGACCTGACGATTTTTGGCAACGCGCGCCAAGCGGGCGTGGGCCCCAACTCGGCGCGTCAGATCGCCTACCGCGCCGGTATACCCGAGAGCGCCCCGGCCCACACGATCAACCAAGCGTGCGCGTCGAGCTTGATCGCCATCATTCAGGCGTGGCAATCGATCGCCCTGGGCGACACCGGTTTGGTGCTCGCCGGCGGGACCGAGGCGATGTCGCAAACGCCCTACATGCTCCCGCGCGCGCGATGGGGGTACCGCCTCGGCCACGGCGAACTGGTCGACGGCATGTACCGGGATGGGTTTTTGTGCCCGTTGTGCGGCGATCTCATGGGCGAGACGGCGGAGACGTTGGCCGATCGCTACGAGATCTCGCGCGAAGAACAAGACCGCTACGCCATGGAGAGCCAGCACCGGTGCCAGGCGGCCCGCGAGGCCGGCCGGTGGCGGAGCGAGATCGCGCCGTTCCCCGATGGGCTCGACCACGACGAGCACCCGCGTGACGAGGTGACGCTTGACAAGCTCGCCAAGCTGCCGCCCGTGTTCCGCGAGGCGGGGACCGTTCACGCCGGCAACGCGTCGGGGATTACCGATGGTGCCGCCGCGGTGCTGGTCGCCGCCGCCAATGCGGTTGAAAAGCACGGCCTCGAGCCGATGGCGCGGCTCGTCGATTGGACCAACGTCGGTGTCGACCCGGCGGTGATGGGGATCGGCCCGGTGCCGGCGGTTCTCGAGTTGCTTCAGCACCAGGACATGACGATCGACGACATCGACTTGATCGAGCTGAACGAGGCGTTCGCGGTACAGGTCCTGGCGGTGGCTCAAGACCTCGACCTCGACTTGAGCCGCGTCAACGTCAACGGAGGGGCGATCGCCCTGGGCCATCCGATCGGCTGCACCGGCGCGCGGATCGTGGTTTCGCTGCTTCACGAGATGGCCCGCCGGGAGAGCCGGCTCGGGATCGCGACGCTGTGCGTCAGCGGCGGCATGGGAACCTCGCTGCTCGTCGAGCGCAGCGGTGGGAGTTGAGCTGGTGACCGCAAACGAGCCCGTGGTCTTCGTCGAGCGCGACGACGCGGTCGGGATCGTGCGACTCAACCGCCCCGAAAAGCTGAACGCGTTCGCCGGTGACATGCGCGACCTGGTCGGCGAGGCGATCACCGAGTTGGGTGACGATCCGGCGGTTCGCGCGATCGTCGTGACCGGTGCCGGCCGCGGATTCTGCGCTGGCGCCGATATCGACTATCTGCGCGCGCTTATCGAATCCCAGAACCGCACCGACTTCGAAAACCTGCTCCGCGCCGGTGAGCGCGTGGTGACGACGATCCGCGCACTCGACAAGCCGGTGGTGGCGGCGATCAACGGACCCGCGGCTGGCGGCGGAGCGAACTTGGCGCTGGCGTGCGATATAAGGATCATGGCCGACACCGCCTCGATCGGGCAGACGTTCTCGCGCATCGGGCTCCATCCCGATTGGGGCGGGACGTTCCTGCTGCCGCGTTTGGTCGGTCCGGCGCGCTCTCTCGAGCTCATGTGGTCGGGACGCATGGTCGGCGCCGAAGAGGCGTTGGCGATGGGGATGGTGAATCGGGTCGTTGGGGTCGACTCGCTGTGGGACGAAGCGCTCGCCTGGGCCAAGCGCCTCGCTGCCGCCCCGCCGATCGCGGTCGCGCGCATCAAGCACGCCGTCTATCGGAGCGAAGTGGAGAGCCTCGAAACGATGCTCGCGCTTGAGCTCGAGAACCAGCTGGCGTGCTTTGAGTCGAACGACGCTGCCCGCGGCCTGGCCGCCTTCCGGGCCAAGGAAACGCCACGCTTTGAAGGCGACTGAGGACGTCATGTCCGATCCCCTGCTAGCCTGGCGCGACCAGTTCCCGATCGTCGATCGGACCACGTATCTGATCTCGAACTCGTTGGGTGCGATGCCGGAAGGGGCTTCCCAAGCGCTCGCCGAGTACGCCGAGATGTGGGACACGAGTGGAATCAAGGCTTGGGAGGAAGGGTGGTGGGACATCGTGACCGAGATCGGCGATCTGGCGGCGCCGCTGCTCGGTGCGCCCCCCGCTACAGTAGTGATGCAGCCCAGCGTGACGGTGGCGTCGGCGATCGTGCGGTCGTGCTTCGACTGGGCCGGACACCGCAATCGGATCGTCCACACCGAGCTCGAGTTTCCATCCGTCATGTATCTGTATGCCGGGGCTCAAGCCGAGGGGGCCGAGGTGGTCGTCGTCCCGACTCGCGGTGATGGGATCACCGTCGATCTCGATCAACTGCTCGATGCGATCGACGAGCGAACCGCGCTGGTGCCGATCAGCCACGTCGCGTTCAAGAGCGCGTTCATCCAGGACGCTGCGGCGATCTGTGAGAAGGCGCATCGGGTCGGGGCTAGGGTCTGCCTCGACGTCTACCAGTCGGCTGGAGTGATGCCGCTCGAGATGGAGGCGTGGAACGTTGATTTCGCGGTTGGGGGTTGTCTCAAGTGGTTGTGCGGGGGACCCGGCAACGCGTTCCTGTACGCGCGCCGCGACCTACAGCGGCGGTTGGAGCCTCAGGTGACGGGCTGGATGGCGGCCGACGAGCCGTTCGCGTTCGAGCCCGAGTTGACGCGAGCCGACTCGATCCATCGCTTCCTGACCGGGACCCCGGCTGTACCGGCGCACATGGTCGCCCGGCCGGGACTCGAGATCGTGAGTCGAATCGGACCGGCAGCGATTCGCGAAAAGTCGATCGCGCTGACCGAGCGGATTATCGAGCGTGCCGATCGTCACGGGATCGATGTTGCCACACCGCGCGAGAGCCACCGCCGCGGCGGCACGGTGACGCTGGCGCCGCCGGGCGCGGAGTCAATCGCGCGTCAGCTTCTCGATGAGGACATCCTGATCGATCATCGGCCCGGCGCCGGGATCCGGCTGGCACCGCACTTCTACAACACGGGTGACGAGTGCGATCGAGCGGTCGACCGGATCGCCGAGCTGGCGCCGGCACCGGTCGGCGTCTCACCCGAGGACGAGGCGTGAGCGCGGGCGTGCCGAGGCCGCAGGGGTTCGAGACGGTCGCTGTCATCGGGGCCGGCACGATGGGTCGCGGTATCGCGCAGGTCGCTGCCCAAGCGGGCTACGCGACGCGCCTCTACGACGCCGATCAAAGGGCTCTTGAACGCGCCTTTGGCGCGATCGAAGCGACGCTCGCCAAAGGCGTCGAGCTCGGTAAGATCAAACCCAGCGACAAGACATCCGCGTTGGGGCGGATCACGAGCCAGTCGGATCTAGAGGTCGCGGTCGAAGACGCCAATCTGGTCGTCGAGGCGATCCCCGAAGACCTGGATGCCAAGCGTGACATCTTCGGGCTGCTCGACCGGCGGTGCCGCCGTGAGACCGTGCTCGCCAGCAACACGTCGTCGCTGTCGATCGGCGCGTTGGCATCGGCGACCGGCCGACCCGAGCGCGTGATCGGAATCCACTTCTTCAACCCGGTCCACATTATGCGCCTGGTCGAGGTGGTGGTGACGCCTGAGACCGACCCCGAAGTGCGGGGGCAGATGGTGAGTGTCGTGCGCTCGCTCGGCAAGGAGCCGATCATCGTGCGCGACGTGCCGGGCTTCGCGTCGAGCCGGCTCGGCATCGCGCTGGGCCTCGAGGCGATGCGGATGTTGGAGGACGGCATCGCGTCGGCGCGCGATATCGACGTGGCGATGGAGCTCGGCTACAACCATCCGATGGGTCCGCTCAAGTTGACCGACCTGGTCGGGCTCGACGTGCGGTTGGCGATCGCCGAACACCTCGCGCGCACGATCGACGAGCAGCGATTCGCGGTGCCGGCGGTCCTGCGCGAGTTGGTGGCGGCCGGCAAGCTGGGTCGCAAGACGGGAGAGGGGTTCTACGTGTGGAAGGACGGCGAACCGATACCCAAGGAGGCGCCATGAGCAACGCCCCACCGGTCGTGCGGGTCGAGGACATGGATCGAGGAGTTCGACTCGTAACGATCGATCGTCCGCAGAAGATGAACGCACTCAACAAGGCCGTGCGCGACGCGCTGACCGATGCCGCCGCCGAAGCGGCAGCAGACGCCGACGTTCGCGTGCTCGTCATCACGGGTGCCGGAGAGAAGGCGTTTATCGCCGGCGCGGACATCGGCGAGTTCGCCGATCGCACCCCCCTGGAACAGCGCGAAGCGATGGCGACGCCGACGATATTCGATCGGATCTGGGACTTCCCGCTACCGACAATCGCCATGATCAACGGTTTCTGTCTGGGCGGCGGTTGCGAGCTGGCGCTGGCGTGCGATGTTCGGATCGGGGCCGACACCGCGCGCATCGGGCAACCCGAGGTCAACTTGGGGATCATCCCCGGTGGTGGAGGAACCCAACGGTTGACGCGGCTCGTGGGTTACGGGAAGGCGCATCAACTGGTCCTGACCGGCGAGATCATCGAGGCGGTCAAAGCGTACGAGATCGGGTTGTTGGACGAGATCGTGCCCGCCAACGAGCTCAGGGACAAGACGCTCGAAGTGGCACGAGCGATGGCCAGCAAGAGCCCAGTCACGCTAAAGCTCGCCAAGCGAGCTCTGCGGGCGGCCTACGAGATGGAACTGTCGGCCGGCCTCGAGCAGGAGCGCGATCTCTTCGCGCTGGCGTTCTCTACCGAAGACAAGGTCGAGGGCGTCAAGGCGTTTCTCGAAAAGCGGAAGCCTGAGTGGAAGGGGCGCTAAACCGTTCGGTCGCGGACAACTTCCGTGACATCATCTTCGCGCCGCGCGCCACGTTCGAAGACGCCGCCGAGCGGCCACGCTGGATCGTGCCGCTGGTTATTCTGGCGGCGGTCCTGCTCGTCATGACGTTCTTCAACCTGCCGATGGTTGAAGAGTTGCAGCGGATCGCGATCGCCGAAAATTCACGCTTGAGCGAAAGCGAACGCGAGCAAGCGTACGGACAGCTCGCAATGTGGAAGTGGATCGGCGTGGTGGCAGCGCCGATCGTGTACAGCGTAGTGACCGCATTTATGGCATTGCTGCTGTGGGGTTGGTCGGCGATCGCGGGAGCCAAGAGAGCCGAGTACCCGATCGCGTTCACGGCGCTAGTGTACGCCAGCGCCGTGACGGTCCTGCAGGTCGTTCTGCAAGCCTTTGTGATCGCTATCAAGGGTGCGGAAACGGTCGCCCGGGAGGGTGGGCCGCCGCTCTTCGGGTTGTCGTTGTTCCTCGATCGCGGCGACATGCCTGCCCTGCTTTGGGGCCAACTCGCGAACATCAATTTCTTCTCGATCTGGTACTCGGTTCTGGTGGCGATTGCCGCGGTCCACGCGTTGAAAGCGTCGCGGGGCGCCGCGTACGCACTCGGCGTCGCGGTCTTTGTGATCAGCGGTTTCTTGACCGCGCTCGGACCCAGCTAGGGGCGGGAATGAACCTGCGGATCACCGACGCGCACGTCCATATCCAACCTTGGCACGAGCTCAAGCCCGGCGCTCGTGCACGGATGGCCAAAGGCCGGCAGGAGTTTGATGAGCTCGAGCGGATGATGAACGATCCCGAGCTCGTGTTGCGCGCGATGGACGCGGCGGGGATCGCACGGATCGGAGTCATCAACTACATCAGTCCGACGCTCATGGGGTTTACCGAGAACGTCAACCCGTGGGTTGCCGAGCTCGCGCGTCACGCGCCCGAGCGCATGATCCCGTTCGGCGGCGTCGATCCGAACGGTTCCGGGGATCAGGTCGATCGGCTCGTCGAGTTGGGCGTCCGGGCGATAAAGCTCCACCCGCCGCACCAGGAGGTCGCCGCCAACGCGTATCGCGACGGCGCGACACGGTTGGACGAGATTTACGCGCGCGCCGAAGGGCTAGCCGTGCCGATCATGGTCCACACCGGAACGTCGGTCTTCCCCGGTGCGCGCAACGTGTACGCCGACCCGATCGTGCTCGACGATGTCGGCGTCGACTTTCCCGAGCTACAGATCATCATGGCCCACCTGGGCCGGCCGCTCTGGGCCGAGACGTCGCTCTTTCTGTTACGCCGGCACCCGAACTTCTGGGGTGATGTATCGGGGATCCCACCAAAGGGACTGCTCAAGTACTTCCCGCGTCTGGCGGTGGTCGCCGACAAGCTTCTGTGGGGCACCGATTGGCCCGGACCGATGGTGCCGGGCATGAAAGAGAACCTCGATGCCTTTTTGGCTCTCGATCTGCCAACTGATGTCCAGACCAAGCTGCTGCAAGACAACGCTGACCGGCTGTTCGGTCCGGCGCCGCCGCTCGGCTCGTAGAACCCGCCCCCCCTGCCGGGGTACTGAATCATCATGATTGCGACTCTCGGTCACGCGTTCGCGCACCTCGTCGTGGCACTCTTGGTTCTCTTGTTGGCGCCCCCGGCCGCGGCCCAGGCACCGCTCCAATCGCAGCACTTGGCGGCCTGGATGGGGCTTGAGGTCGGCGACGAGCTGGCCTACGAAACATCGGACGGCGATACCCTGCGCGTGGAAGTCGGTTCGACGCGCACGATCGGTGAGCGATCGTACGCCACCCTCCAGGGGTTGTCGTGGCCGGGTTTGGCTTCCGACAGTCAGATCCTGATTCCGCTCGACGGAACGATCGAGATCGATGTCATCCGGACGCCGGGACCGCGTCCCAACGTCGCCCCGCTTTACGGTCCGGGGGAGAACGGGTTCGAGTTTCTAGCCGAAACCACGCCCGAGATGCTGCTCGGCGGTCCGATGCGCGACGGCTGGTACGCGTTCGGCGGTTCGGCGGATGACCCGGACACGATTCTTCACGTCTGGTGCAGTGCTTGTTTCGACGCCGGTTCGGTGGTGAGATTCGAGCGCGGGCGCGGAATCGTGCGCGTTGACAACATCACGATCACCGGACCGCAGTGGATCCAGCGCCTGGCTACACGCTGCCGCGGGGGAGACGGGAAGTCGACTCGGAAGTGCGGCTGTCGTTCGTAGCGTACGAGGTCGGATCGTCAACCCCGGCTTCGCGAAACCCCTGCTGTCGCTCCGCACACTTGTTGCAAACGCCGCAATGTTGGTGCTCTGGTGTCGGATCCAGACACGAAAAGGTGAGGTCGAGTCGGTACTTGGTTCCGCGGCGCACGACCTCCGGTTTGGTGAGGCCGACCAGCGGGGTCTCGATCGGCAACCGATCGTCTAAACCCATTCCGTGATCGATCGCCGTCGCCATCGCCTCGAAAAACGCCGGCGTGGCGTCGGGAAACGGGTTCGCCGCCAGCGGACCGAGAACGATCGCTCGACAGTTGTTCATCGCCGCGAAGACACCCGCTTTGGCGAGCAACAAGATGTTTCTGCCCGGCAAGTACGTCGCTTCGTCGGGTGAGCGATCGTCGGGTGGGTCGACGCCGGTCAGGCTCCAGTGTTCCCCGTAGAGATCGGCGACCGGAAGATCGAGGATCTCGAGCGGCGCCACGGCGCTGTTGTCGAGCGTTTGCAGCCATTGATTCAGCCAATAGATTTCCGCCCGCTCCCAGACGAGCCCCGATCGGACGTAGAGTGGGATGACCGATTCGGCGTTCTGAGTGGCCTCGGCTAGCGCGACTGCGCTGTCGATACCCCCGGAAGCGAGCACGCACAGGCTCCCATTCTTGACCACGCGCACAACCTAGCGAGGGGTTGATGGACACAAAAGGAAAGGTCGCTCTGGTGACGGGGTCCGCGGTGCGGGTCGGTCGAGAGATCGCTCTCGCGTTAGCTGAGCGTGGGATGCACATCGCCGTTCACTACCGGTCGAGCGGTGGTCCGGCTCTCGACGCGGTCGAGCGCATCCGCAGGCTGGGTGTGGAAGCAGAATCGTTTCAGGCGGACCTCGACGAGTTACGCCAGGTGAAGCAATTGATCGATGCCATCCGCGAGCGGTGGGGCCGGCTCGACGTGCTCGTCAACAGCGCCGCGATCTTCCCGCGCACGCCGTGGGACGAGATCGACGAGACAGCTTGGGAGCAGACGATGCAGACGAACTTGAAGGCGCCGTTCTTCACCGCTTGGCACGCAGCGTCGCTGATGCGCGAGAACGGTGGCGGCAAGATCGTCTTCATTGCCGACTGGGCCGGGTTTCGACCCTACCGGAACTACCTGCCGTACGTCGTCTCGAAGGGCGGCGTGATCACGATGACGAAGGCGATGGCCAAGGAGCTCGCGCCGGACATCGCGGTCAACGCGATCGCGCCGGGGCCGGTCATGCTGCCGCCCGACTTCAGCGACGAGGACGCCAATAAGATCGTCGACGATACATTGCTCAAGCGGCTGGGTAGCCCACAGGACATCGCGCAGAGCGTCGTGTACCTGGTGGCGATGACCGACTTCATAACCGGCCACGTGATGGTTGTCGACGGCGGCCGGCTAATCGGCAAATGAGCGTGTTGTTCGCAACCGGAGATTCATAATGACATACCGCGTTACGGTTCAGATCCATTTTTGCTACGGCCATCGATTGCTCGACTACGACGGCCCCTGCGCACATCCGCATGGGCACAACGGACTGGTCGAGATCGAGCTTGAGCATCAGGAGTTGGATCATCGTGGGATGGTGGTCGACTTTGGCGATGTAAAGCGCGACGTCAAAGCGTGGATCGACGACAAGATGGATCACCAGATGATCCTTCGTGACGACGACCCGATGGTGGCGTGGTTACAGGGACAGGGGGAGCCGATGTACCTGATGAGCGGCAACCCGACCGCCGAGAACATCGCCCACGAAATCTTTGCTCACGCCAGCGAGCGGGGTTATCCGGTGTCCGCAGTGCGACTGTGGGAAACGGCGACGTCGTTCGCGACCTACCGGAAACCGTAAGCGCTTAGCCGCCAGTCGGGTCTAGGCCGCGAAGTGCGATCGAATCGCTTCCTCGGCGGCCGGGGCGATCGCTCCCCAGTCCCCGTCGGCCGATTTGCTTACCGTAACCGAGTTTGGCATGAAGAACACCGATTCGACGTCGGCGATCCCAAACAACGCCTGCGCCAACGGCGCGCCGTTGGCCTCTTCCAGCGAGTTGAACTGGCGCATCCGCTCCTCGGTCACCGTCTGGTCGACGTGGAACAGGATACTGTTCGGATTCGGGGTTTGCTGAACGCGGACCGTGACCTCACTCATCAGCATCTCCTTCCCTACGCATGGGTATCGTCGCACAGCCTTCGGTGGGCGCGCCCCGACAAAACCTGATCGTGATCCACGTCCCACAATAGGGGTTCATCGGGTGGCAGCATGATACTCGCGGCGCGCACGAGCCGATCGCCGTTCATGATGCGCGCTTCGACCCGCAAGGTTCCCGTCGGAGTATGCTGAAAACACGTGAAACCACCCGGTTGAGCGATGCCGAGGACGGTCTCGTTGGCTACGATTTCCAGTGGCTCGGACTCGTTGTGGCGAACCAACAGGATGCCATCTTTCGAGTTGCCAAAGCCGAGGATCTGTCTCCCGCACCCACCGACCGCAACCGTTAGCAGGAGAAACGTGGCGATCCCCGCCGCGGCGCTGGCGTGACCGCCGGGTCGCTTCACCTTCGGGCGTGCGACCTCATCGCACCGCCAACATCCGATCGAGCGCTATCCGGGCCCACTCGGCTGTACCCTGGTCAACCGATATCTGATTCACGACCTGGCCGCCGACCAGGTTGTCGAGCACCCACGCCAGATGCGGCAGGTCGATCCGATACATGGTTGCGCACATGCACACGGTCGGACTCAAGAAGTAGACCCCGCGGTCGGGGTACTGCTCCTTGAGCCGGTTTACGAGATGGATCTCGGTGCCGATCGCCCACTCCGTGCCCGGTGGTGACTCGCGTACCGTTCTGACGATCACTTCCGTCGAGCCGACCGCGTCGGCTTTGTCGACGACCTCCATCCGGCACTCCGGATGGACGAGGATCCGAACGTTTGGCTTGGCCTCGCGGATTCGATCGACGTGCTCGGCCCGGAAGATGTTGTGGACCGAACAGTGGCCCAGCCAGAGGATGATCCTGGCGCGCTCCAACGAGTCCGGCTCGACCCCGCCGTTTGGCAGCCGTGGGTTCCACACGACCATTTCCTCGAGCGGTATCCCCATCGCCCTGGCGGTGTTGCGGCCCAGATGCTGGTCTGGGAAGAAGAGCACCTGGCGGCGTTGCTCGTACGCCCAATCGAGCACCGCGCGGGCATTGGTCGACGTGCAGACGATGCCACCACGCTCCCCGCAGAAGGCTTTTAGCGCTGCGCTCGAGTTCATGTACGTGACCGGCATCACTCTATCAATCGGATCGACACCCATGACGTTGGCCAGCGTCTCCCAGCACTGTTCGACCTGTGCGATGTCGGCCATGTCGGCCATCGAACAACCGGCCGAGAGATCCGGGAGAATCACCGTTTGGTCCGCGCGCGATAGGATGTCAGCTGACTCCGCCATGAAGTGAACGCCACAGAAGACGATCGTCGACGCGGCCGAGTCGGCCGCCTGTTGGCTCAGCTTGAACGAGTCGCCGGTCAGGTCGGCGAACTGGTAGACGTCGTCGCGTTGATAGTGGTGAACGAGGACCACCAATCGATCGGCCAGAGTCGCTTTTGCCGCAGCGACGCGTTCGGCGCAGACGGAGGCGTCGAGCTTCCGGTACTCGTCGAACGGGATCGGCGCCTCGGCGGCATCGAGCAATCCGATCGTGCCATGTGAGTGGCCCCCTCGGTACTCCATCGTGCCCTTCTCGTCACACTCGACCGAGACTTCTTCGAATATCTTCAGGTCTTCCATTATCCGGTTCCTTTGACCTCACGGATCTGGTTCGTCAGCTCGGGCACGATCTCGAACAGATCTCCCACGATGCCATAGTTCGAGATCGAGAAAACGGGCGCATTGGGATCTTTGTTTATCGCCACGATCGTGCCCGAGTTCTTCATACCCACCAGGTGTTGAATCGCTCCCGAGATACCGACCGCGACATACAGCTTTGGGGTCACCGTCTGACCGGACGAGCCGATCTGGCGGTCCATCGGCAACCATTCATTGTCGCACACCGGTCGGCTGGCCGCGAGCTGCGCACCGAGGGCCTCACTCAGCTCCTCGACGATTGGGATCTGCTCCTGCTTGCCGATGCCGCGACCCACGGCGACGATCACGTCGGCGCGCGATAGGTCGACCCGGTCGGCGACCTCCTGGAACGTCTCGAGCACCTCGGTCCGGCTCGCCACGTCGGCGAGATCGACCGGCTGTTTCACGATCTCGGCCGCGGTGTCGCCACCGGCCGCGTCATCGGCTAGGTAAGCGCCCAGCTGGAGGCTCACGATGTTCGGCCCATCGCCGGTGAACACGACATCGGAGTTGAGCTTTCCCTGATAAGGTTGGCGCACGAACACGGTTCCATCGCCATCGACGCGGTGGGCGATGACGTCGGAGATGAACCCGCCATCGACCTCGGCTGCCAGCCGCGGCACCCAGTCGCGCACTTGATAGGTGTGTGGAAACAAGATCAGGCTCGGTGACTCGGCCTCGATCGCCTGTGCGAGCGCTGCGGTGTGCGCGTCGGGTGTGTACGGGGCGAGCGCCGGGCCTTCGATGACGCGCACCGCATCGACCCGCTTGGTGGCCAACGCCTCGGCCGCGGCCGATCCGTCGGCCGCCATCACTACGGCTTCGAGCGGGGTTCCCAGCGCCTCGGCCAACGCCTGCCCGCACGCGATCACCTCGAACGAGATCGACTTGAGCCCATCGTCGCCGGATTCGGTTACCGCCCAGATCGCGCCCGCCATCTTAAAGCACCTTCGCTTCCTTCTGGAGTTTTTCGACCAGCGTGGCGACGGCGGTCGCCGTGTCGCCTTCGATGATCTCGGCGCCGGTGACCTTTTCGGGTTCGTAGAGACGCGTCGACCGCGTCTTGCGCCCGGCGCCGCCGACTTCGTCGGGCGCGAGCCCGATATCGGCCGGTGTCACCTTGGCGATTTCCTTCTTCTTCGCCCCCATGATCCCCTTGAGCGTCGCATACCGCACCGTGCTGATCCCGGACTGAATCGTGAGCAGTGCCGGCAACGGCAAGCGAACCCACTGGAACCACCCAGCTTCGAGTTCACGCTTGACCTTGATCGTATCTCCTTCGGGTTCGATTTCCATGATCAGCGTCGCGCTCGGCCACCCGAGTCGGGCTGCTAAGATCGGCCCGGTCTGAGCCCAGCCCGCGTCGTCAGACTGAAGACCGGTCAGGACCAGGTCGACGTTTTCGCGCTCGATGGCGGCGGCCAGTGCGCGTGCCGTAGCGGCCGCATCCCCGCCCTGAAACGCCGGGTCGTTCAAGTGGATCGCCCGCGCGGCGCCCATCGCGAGCGCGCGCCGGATCGCCTCTTCGGCACGATCTGGACCCAGGCAGACGACGACCACGTCACCGCCCTGGCTTTCGGCCAGCCGGAGTCCGGACTCGAGTGCATATTGATCGCTCTCGTTGATTTCGGTCGCTAGATCCCCGTCCGCGATCGATATACCGTCGGCGTCGATCCGGAGGCGGGCGTCCCCCTCGGGCACCTGTTTGATGCATACCGCGATCTTCAAAAGTTGTCTCCTGGTGAGTATGGAATCGGCTCGGCGAGCGGTTGCTCGAAACCGCCTAAACGAGTGTGTTAAAATAGGATTGGGTGTATCCTCCGACAACCGCGAAGCCGCGTACTTCGACAGTCGGTAGATTATCACGATGCCGAGACTCATCATCGCCCGAGAGGACGAATTGCTGGTCGCCAAAGCGACCGACCCGCAAGGCGAGTGGGAGACCGCGTCGCATCTGGAGATGACGCTTCCTGTCTGCGTCACGATCGACCCCGGTCGCCCGGCCAACGTCTACTGTGGCACGTTTGGCGCCGGTCTTTGGCGCAGCGATGATGGCGGCGACCGGTGGGAGTGGGCGGGAGAAGGGTTTCCGGAGGCGCGGATTACCGCGATCGCGGTCAGCGCGCTCGAAGATTCGCCGGCCGGAGGCGTCGTATACGCGGGCACCGATCCGAGCGCCGTCTATCGCTCAGAGGACGGCGGGAATTCGTGGCGGGAGCGCACCGGGCTCGACGAGCTGGCTTCGGCTTCAGAATGGAGCTTCCCCCCGCGCCCCGAGAGCCACCACGTGCGTTGGATCGAGTGCGACCGCAGTCGCGAGGGGTGGCTCTACGTCAGCATCGAGGCCGGCGCGACGATCCGCAGCCGAAACGGCGGCGCGTCTTGGGAGGATCGGGTCGAGGAGGGGCCGCGCGACGTGCACACCATGGTTACCCACCCGCGGACGGCCGGCCGGTTGTGGGCGGCGGCCGGCGACGGGTACTTCGAGAGCCGCGATCACGGGAACAACTGGACCCAGCCAGCATGCGGGCTCGAGAGCCAGTACGTGTGGGGCTTGGCACTCGACTCCCGTGACCCCGCCATCGCCATCGCTTCGGCCGCCGCGGGCCCGGTTCAGGCGCACAACCCGAACGCAGCGTACGCGCGGATGTACCGCCGCGTAGGTGATGGCCGCTGGCTTCAGCTCGGCGCCGGCCTGCCGGATCCGGAGCGCACGACAGCGCATGTGCTGGCAGCCAACCCGTTCGAGCCGGGCATCTTCTACGCGGTCTGCAATCGCGGCGCGTTTCGTTCAGCCGATGGTGGCATCAACTGGACCCGGCTGTCGATCCCATGGTCCGAAGAAGACGAGCGCCGGCGCGTACGCGCGATCGCCGTCGTCCCCTAGGTGCGAGCCAAACGGTCCCTCTCCACCGTTCTCTTCACCGACATCGTGGCATCGACCGAGAGCGCCCAGGAGCTCGGCGATCGCGCCTGGCACGACCTCCTCGAGAAGCACAACCGAATCGTCCGCGAGCAATTGAACCGTTGGGGGGGACGCGAAGCGGCCGAAACGGGTGACGGCTTCCTCGCCTTATTCGACAGTCCGGCTCGAGCGATCACGTGCGCGGACGCGATTCGAGATCGGGTCGGAGAGATCGGCATACAGCTTCGATGTGGCGCTCATTTGGGTCAGATCGAGCGTCGACCTGATGGCACGGTCGCGGGGATCGCGGTGCACATCGGCGCTCGTGTCGTTGAGAAAGCGGCTCCTGGCGAACTCGTGGTGACGAGCGCGGTGCGTGATGCCGAAGCCGGTTCGGGTTTTGGGTTCGAGGACCTCGGAACCCACGAGTTGAGGGGAGTCGAAGGGGAGTGGCGGTTGTCGCGGGTGGTGACGCTGCCGGCTGATGTAACGGCTCTCGATCCCGGAACGTGGCGTCGATTCCGTGATCGCATCGCGGCTCGCGGCGTGACCGTGTCGATGGTCGCGCTCGTCGTGATGGGCGCAATTGGATACGCGTTCTTGCTCTCCGATCGCTCAAATGGCGGTGTCGGATCGGCGAGCACCGAACTACCGGAGCGATCGGTTGCTGTTCTGCCTTTCGAGAATCTCAGCGCGCTCGAAGAGAACGAATACTTCAGCGACGGAGTGACCGAAGAGATAATCGCACACCTCTCACAACTACCAGACCTCAAGGTGATCAGCCGCACCTCGGTCATGCAGTACAAAGAGCACTCGAAGAGCTTATCAACGATCGGGAAAGAGCTCGGAGTGGCGACGGTTCTCGAAGGCAGCGTGCGGCGCCAGGGCGAGCGCGTCCGCATCGTCGCGCAGTTGATAAACGTGGCGACGGATACTCACCTGTGGGTGCAAACCTACGATCGGCAGCTCGAAGATATCTTCGCCATCCAGAGCGAGGTCGCGGGACGCATCGCCCGGGCTCTCGACGCCGAGCTGAACTCGATCGAGCAGGCACGGCTGGCTGCCGCACCGACGAGGAACCTGGAAGCGTACAACTTTTACCTGCAAGGGCGATTCTACTGGAACAAGCGAACCGAGGAGAGCCTGAGAACAGCCATCGACTACTTCCAGCGAGCGATCGAGAGCGACCCCGAGTTCGCGCGTGCCCATGCGGCGATTGCGTCGGCCTATGTGTTGCTGCCGGCTTACAGTCAGGTGTCAGGGGCCGAAGTGGAACCGCTTGTGTCGCAATACGCAAACCGCGCCCTGGAGCTCGACTCGGGGCTCGCCGAAGCTCATTCCGCGCGTGCCGTGCAACTGGAATGGAACAGGGACTTTGCTGGGGCCTTGTCGGGGCATCGACGAGCGATCGAGGCCGAGCCCGGCAACGCAACCGCTCACCAGTGGTACGCGATTCTTCTGGCTACACTGGGACGCGCGCCAGAGTCGATCGCGGAAATGGAGCGCGCACTGGAACTCGATCCGTTATCGCTGATCATCAACGCCGAGATCGGCTGGGTGTATTACTGGGCCGGCGATGTGGAGCGGGCCATTCGGGAATACGAGCGGACTCTCGCGATGGAGCCCGGGTTGGTGATCAACCGAGAGTTCCTTTGGCAGGCCTACGAGCAGAGCGGACGTTTCGAGCAGGCGATAGAGCAGGCACGTGAGCTGCGCGAATTGCACGGATGGTCGAATGAACAGGCGGATGCGTTCGCGGCCCAACTCGAGCGAGCTTACTCTGATTCGGGAGTGCTCGGCTACTGGCGGAAGCGATTAGAACTAGCGACTGGGGAAACCGGCTACGCGACCTACATCGACTCGCCGATCTATATCGCAGTAATACTCGTCACCCTCGGCGAGATCGACAGAGCGCTGGCCCAACTGCAGGGCGCCGTGGAGGAGAACAGTCCATTCGCCAGCTTCATTCTCGTCCAGCCCGGTCTCGAGCCGCTGCACGGTGATCCGCGCTTTCAGGAAATCGTTGAAGCCGCAGGACTGACGCCTGACGTGGTTGGGTCTTAACCGCTCGGTGTTCTACCTATCACTCACCGAACTTGCGACGGTAGTGTTGTTGCCAGATGCCGGTAGCGATCGTGCCAACGATGCCCGGCGTGATCCACGGTAAGATCCCGATGAACCCCTCCAGGCTGTAGTCGATAAAGCGCTGGATTCCGAACACCGCGAACGCGGTGTGAAACGCGATACCGCCGCCGAGCATCGCTCCGATGTGCTCGTACCAGTGCGCCATCGGCGTCGCTTTTGGCCGCCGCGCGTAGCGCAGCGCGTTCTGACCGATCAGGATGCCGATCGGTGACAGCGCGACAAAAACCCACCGCGCGCTGTGTTGCGTCGTCAACCCTATCAACAGGATCGCGATTCCGGCCACAACCGCGGCCGCGCTGATAGACGTGTGAAACGGTGTCTTGAGGAGCGATGGATCACGCCGGGTTTGCATCGAACGCACGCCGTGGTGAACGGACGCCACGGTGATGATCGCCAAGTAAGCCAAGAACGCCTCGAGCACCCGGATCTCGGTGACCGCTGCGGCGAGGTTACCTGGGTCGCTGGGTAACGCCTCGGGGTGGGTCCCAAACGGGCTTAGGATCGACATCGTCGCGATCGTGAACGCGCTCGCCCCGACGAAGTAGGCCGCATACAGGAACACCTTGCCGGCGCGAACGTGAAGGCGCTCGCCTTTCCGCGCGAAGATCGGGATCCAGAACACCACCAATCCGAAGAACGCGACGGCGATGTGCGCGAACAGAATCGATTTGAAGATGGTGTGCACGTTACGCTTCCTTTGCGGCGCTCACGGTTTCGCGTACGATAAGGGCATGCAGATCGATAGTCGGCCCGCGCGCCAGCCCATGCATCGTACCGTTTTTGTTGCCGCTTTGCTCGCGACCGCGTGCCAACAGCCCGCCCCCGAGCCCGTCCTCACCGCAGCCGACGAGCAACGCATCGTCGCCACGGTGGAATCGCTGACAGCCGCCTTCGAGCAGGCCGAGAGGCAACGGTATCCTGAACGAGTGCTCGCCTTCATCGCACCCGACTTCTACATGTACGCGGACGGAGTGCGGTCGGACTACGAAGAGGTCGTAGCCGGTATCCGCGATATCGCGTCCTTTCAACACTTCGAGCCTGGATGGACGAACCTCGAGGTGCGCGTGCTCGGTCCGAATGCCGCGCTCGCGAGCTTCAC
>CBDUCI010000006.1:0-31576 GCA_965365605.1 uncultured bacterium | reverse complement strand
ACAAATATCCCGCCACCGCCGGAAGAGCTCGCTCGACCCGCCACTCCGGTGATCGCAACCGAGTTCATCGAAGAAGAGATCACCATCGCCGAGACCGAGATCGTGGCCGATGCCCCGGTGGTCGAGACGCCTCCTCCAGCGTTGACGGTCGCACCCGAAGTTTCAGAGACGTCGTTTGTCTTTACGCCCTACACCGTGAAGCCGAAGTGTCTGACCGGGTGCACGCCAAAAGAGCTGCTCAGCTTCTACCCGCCGTTGTCGAAGAAGGCCGGCATCTCATGTGAGGTCAAGGTTGGGCTTCGCATCGATCTGACGGGAACGGTGACAAACACGATGATTCTCGACTCGAGCGGTCACGCACCGTGTGATCAGGCCGTGCAAAAGTGGGCCATGAGCACATCGTGGTCGGTGGCTTACAATCGAGACCAACCGGTCGTCGTCTGGATCGCTCAGCCGATCAGCATTACCACCAAGAAGTAACGCCACGATCTACTCGGCGGGGTACTGAGCCCTCGGCTCACCGGTCAACTCCAGCACCCACAGCCCGCTCGACATATCGGATACGAAGATCTTTCCTTTGTGGAGCTGGGCGCCAAACGCAAACGCCCGGTTCTCCTTGTACGCGTCGCTACTGGCATCGGTAACGTACAGGGCGACCTCGCGACCCTGGTCGTAGAGGTTACCGCGCGTGTCACCGGTGACGTCGACGACGCGCACTCCACCCTGGTAATAAGCGCTGTACAGTTGGCCATCCTCGACCCAATGATTGTGCGCACCGGACTCGGGTACTTCGTAGCGCGAAATCTCGCGCGGGTTTTCGAGGTCGGAAATGTCGACGACGTGGATGTAGCCACGGGGCTCGATCGGTTGGGTTATGTCGAATACTGCCGGGAACACTTCGTCGCCGACGTAAGCGCGGTTTCCGTCCACGTACACGCTATGTGTCCCACGCGGCCCGCCGCCGCCCGGTCCGTAAAGCGCGGAGGCGTCGTACTTGAGCTGCCCGACGAACACCGGGTTGTCGGGGCTGCCGCCTTTGCCCGCACCGCCGACGTCGAGAATGATCAGGCCATCCTGCCAGTACGCGAGATACGCTATTCCGTCTTTGACATAGAGATCGTGCAAATAGCGGCCCGGCGTGTCGGTGTGCCATTCGGCGACCTCACGCGGATTGGCGGGATCGCTGACGTTGATGATATGGAGCGCCCCGTCGCCATCGTGCGTGGCGTAGATGTGATCGCCGTCGAAGTACGTGTTGTGGACGCCGCCGGGTACCGTCTCGGTGTACTCTGACACCACGGTTGGGTGGGCCGGGTCAGAGAGATCGAGGATCGCTATGCCGTTGGCGCGGTTGGCCGCACCTTCACGGCTAAACACGCCGATGGTCGCATCCTCGTTGACTTTGACATCGAGTACGTAGCGCGCGTCCGTTGTGATGCTGTCGGTCAGGACCGGTTTCGCGGGATCGGTGATGTCGAAGACCAAAACCGCATTCGACTCGGCCGTTCCGAGATACGCGTAGTCGCGGCCGTCAACGCCAGTGAAGACCCGGAGATCGCCTGTAAGCCGGTCAGTGACCGCGCCGCGTCCTACGACCTTGAGATCGCGGCGAACCGACCGCGGGTCGACCGTAACCACGTGTTGGGCGGTTTTCGTACCGAGCACCGCCTCGATCAGATACGTGCCCGGTTGGTCGGCTACCAGCACCCCTTGGCCGTCGATCCAGGCCCCGCCGGGCGACACAAACCAGCGCGGGTAGATCGCTTCGCCGTCGATCGAGAAGCGCCCCACCTCACCCGTCCGCAGCTGCTCCGGCCCGCTGATCGCGAGCGCGCCCGAGGGTGCTGGTGTCACTTCAATCGTGAGGCTCGCCTGAGCCCGCGCGCCTGCTGCCCCCTCGGTCTCCAGAGCAGCCGAAGCGGAGCGATGGCTGGCGCTCACCGTAACCTGCCCCGGTGAGTGGGTGACCAGGTTGCCGAGTGGATCGATCGTCGCCACCGCAGGATCGCTGGTTGACCAGACGAAGTCGGTGACGTCGGCAGCCAGATCATCGCCAGAGCGCGTGCGCGCGGTCGCGGCGAGCGGAACCACACCTCCGGCGGCGACCGTCGCCGGCAACGGACCGATGTCAACCGACGTCGCCGCAGCCGGCGTCACGACGACCTCGACGCGAGCGATCGCTCGAGATCCGGCCCGGAACACGAGCTGGCCCTGGCTCGGGGGCCCGCTGGCAAACCGGGTATTGTCGACCATCTGGCCCAGTCCCATGCTGGTCACGAAGCCCTGTACCGGTGCGTCCGGGATGACGTTGCCGGAATCGTCATAGGCGGTAATCGAGAACGAGACGGTGTCCCCCGATGCAACGGAAACAGTCGTCGGTTGGACCTCGATCCGGGCGACCTCCTGGGCGATTGATGGTGAAACGAGCGCCAAGATTGGCAGAGCGGCGATCAACCAGCGCATCATTGTGGGCCTCCGCGAGTCATTTTCTGCATGGCAGGGATTGTGAAATGCGGGCATAACCTATGCGTCTGTCACGGGAACGACGAGTACAACCATGGTAGTGCTCAACCGATCGCGCTGGGGAGTAGCTCAACAGGCAGAGCGCCGCGCTGTTAACGCGGTGGTTGCAGGTTCGAATCCTGCCTCCCCAGCCAACTAGCGGCGATCGACCCACTTGGGCGCCGTTGGCGCCTCGTAGTGCTCGATTCTCTCGAGTAAAGTCTCGGGGTCAGTTTCGACGATGAGCATCGTGCGGTGTTCGGCCCCGAGAAAGCGGTGGTCGACGGCGTGGTCGAGAAAGGTCACTAGCGGGTCGTAGTAACCATCGACGTTGAGGATCGCGCAAGGTTTCCCGTGATAGCCGAGCTGGGCCAACGTCCAGACCTCGGCTAGCTCCTCGAGCGTCCCGAGACCGCCTGGCAGAGCCACAAAGGCGTCCGAGATGTCTATGATGTGTGCTTTGCGAGCATGCATCGTATCGACGACGCGAAGATCGGTAAGCCCAGCGTGGCCCAACTCGAGGTCTGCCAGCGCCTCGGGGATGACGCCCACCACGTCGCCACCGGCATCGAGCGCAGCGTCGGCCAACGCTCCCATGAGTCCGACGTCCCCACCGCCGTACACCAACCCCAGGCCCCGCTCGGCGATGAGCCTCCCCATCGCCTCGGCCGCCACTCTATACGAATCGCGGCGGCCGTAACTCGATCCGCAAAAGACGCTGATCCGCTTCATCGAAACGGCGACCGATGCTGTCGCGCTATGAGATCGGCCGGTCTCCGGTCGGGACCCAGCGGTGGATCCACAGGCCAGAGTTGAAATCGGCGGAGAAGATCTTGTCGTCGTAGTACATCGCGCCCCAGTTCATCGGGGCGTTTGGAACCCGTACGTTCTCTCTCGCACCGGTCAAGAAGAAGTCGATCTCGCGCCCCTGCTCGTACAGATCGCCGCGCAGCTCGCCCGAAACGTCAAGCGCTCGCAGTCCCGCGTTGTAGTAACCGATGTAGAGCGTTTCCTGGTCATCCTCGATCCAGAGATTGTGCGCACCGGCTTCCGGCACTTCGTACTTGGCGACCTCGACCGGGTTCTCGAGATCGGTGACGTCGAAGACATGGACGTAGCCCGTAGGCTGGAACACCGACTCCGGGTCCCAATTGGGTGGGAAGATCTCATCACCGGTGAAGACATAGTTCTTCCACCGCCAGGCAACGTGGGTGTTGCCCTGCGGGTAGTAGACCCGCGATACGAACACCGGTTCGGTGGGCGTGCCGCCCTTATGGGCGCCGCCCAGGTCCAGGATCACCAGTCCGTCGTCCCAATACGACAGATAGGCGATTCCATCCTTGATGAAGATGTCGTGCAGGACACGGTTCGGGTTGTCCAGCCCCCAGCGACCGACCTCGCGGGGGTTGCTTCGATCCGAGACATCGATGATGTGCATGTCGCGCGTGCCGCCGTGGGTGGCGTAGACGAGGTCTCCAACGATGAAGACGTTGTGAACACCGCCTGACACGGTTTCTGTGTACTCGCTGATGATCGTCGGGTGCAGAGGGTCGGCGAGATCGAGGATGACGATCCCGTTCTTGCGGTTTGCTGCTCCCTCACGGGTTATGACCGCAAAGCCGGCGTCAGGGTTCACCTTGACGTCGTTGACACGCCGCGCATCGACGACGATCGAGTCGGACAGAACCGGGTTGGCTGGGTCAGTGACATCGTACACGCGCATCTTGGTGTCGTGGTAGCTGCCTACGTAAGCGGCGTTTTTGTACAACCACAGATCTCCTGTGTGGGCCGCAGCCAACGCACCGTGACCGACCAGCTCCAGCTTACGATCGAACTCGCGCTCGTCTACGAGAAGCGTGATGAGCGCGGTCGAGCCCCCAAGCTCGGCCGCCACCGTGTACTCCCCGGGCTCCTCGGCGACAAAGGCCGCCCCATCCGTTACATGAGCACCCTTGCCTCCGATGACCGTGTAACGCGGAAACGAACCGCTCGGCAGGGGCTGACCGTCGAGAGTCGGTACCAACCGGTATACATCACCGGTACGCAGCTCACCCGACCGGGCGGCAAGCGCCAAATCGCCGGTCGGCGCTGCCGAGACCGCGATTCGCTGAGAGGCGGAGGCATCACCGACCTGTGCGGTGATCACCGCGGTGCCGGGTTCCAAAGCCAGCAGATGACCGCTCATCACATCGGCCACGGTCGGGTCGCTCGAGCTCCAGCTGATGTCGGAACCCCAGACCCGATGCCCCAATCGATCGTAGACTACTGCCTGGAGCGGCATCCACGACGTTGCCTTGACCGAGGTCGTTGGCATTACGATATCGATCGAAGAGGGTGGCAGCGGCCGCACCGCAACCGGGATCGTAAAATGTCTCTCGCCAACCATGACGCCGATCTCGCGCTCACCGACCGAGTATGCGACGAACGTGCCGCTGGCATCGATCGTGCCCACTTCGTACGACGTAAACCATTGCATCGGTGCGTCGATGACGTTGCCGTCGTTATCGTAGACGGTGGCGATCAAGCGCAGGGTATCGCCAACCGACGCCTCGACGGCACTCGGCTGGATTTCGACTCGAGCCACGTCCTGGGCTTTTAGTGGCCCAGACCATGCAAGGAGAATCAACAGGAACGCGAGGTGTTTTCTGAGCACGACGACCTCCGGTCAATCGATAGGAACAGATACAGGTGCATGATGCAAAACAAAGATTCTAGAGCGGTGATCCCGAGAACGCCAAGAAAGACCAGCTTTTGGCCATGGTTTATCGCCTACGTGGCGGTTTCTGCGACGCTGCTGGCACCGTTGTACATCTATCGAGCCAGCATGCTCGTCAGGGGCGCCTTCATCGAGTCGGTCCCGGCGCTGATTTTCGTCGCGGCTTTCTTTCTATCGCTCGGTGTTGCGATCGCTCTGCGGCGTTCGGGGCAACGCTTCTTACCCTGGCTGGTGCTGGCGTTGCTTTGCCTGGTATTGGCTGGCGAGGAGGCCAGTTGGGGACGCGAAGCGGTGATGGGGAGAGTCCTCACCCCGGCCGAGGACAAGTGGGATCTTCACAACTGGTTGGTGCACCATGTCGGAGCCCGGCTCTCGATTGTCGACTGGACCTCGTGGTTGGGGGTCGTGGTCGCGTCGGTCATCGGGTTGGTGGCCACGACGGCCGTTTTGCTGGCCACGGCGAGAGCGATCCGCGAGGCGCGAGTCGGACTTCCCCTGGGGTTCCTGCTGATCGCCGCCGGGTGGGCGTTGTTGGCGATGACCATCGACTTCACGGATCTCGCGCTGGCTCACTTTCTGAATCGGGTCGGAATCTACAAATGGGCGATCGAGGAGTCCGCTGAGATCCTGACGGCGACCGCGATCGCGTTTGCCCCGCTCGTACGGGGGCGGCAAATCTGGCGTGCCCGCTAGGTCCCCAGCGCCCTCAGATCTCGCAGCACGTAGGGCAGGATGCCTCCGTGTCGGTAGTAGTCGAGCTCTACCGGCGTGTCGATCCTAGCGACCACCTCGAACGTCCTGCGATCGCCGTTCGACTCGGCTACGACTTCGAGCTTCGCCCCCGGGGATAGGTCCGAGACGCCACGGATCGTGAACGCTTCTTCGCCCGTGAGCCCGACCGTCTCTGCGTTCTCGCCAGCCGCGAATTGAAGCGGCAAAACACCCATTCCGATCAGATTACTGCGGTGGATGCGCTCGTACGAGTCGGCGATGACCGCGCGGATGCCGAGCATGAGGGTCCCTTTGGCGGCCCAGTCACGTGACGACCCCGACCCGTACTCCTTGCCGGCGATCGCGATCAGCGGAACGCCCTCGGAGGCGTACCGAACGGCCGCCTGGTAGATCGTCATCTGTTCACCGCTCGGTTGGTGACGCGTCCAGCCTCCTTCGGTACCCGGAGCGAGTCGGTTGCGGAGCCGGATGTTGGCGAACGTCCCGCGCATCATGACTTCGTGGTTGCCGCGCCGAGAGCCGTAGGAGTTGAACTCGCGCGGCTCGACGCCGTGCTCGATCAACCACTGACCGGCCGGTGACTCGACCGGGATCGACCCCGCCGGCGAAATGTGATCGGTCGTCACCGAATCCCCGAGCAGAGCCAGTGCGCGCGCGTTCTCGATGTCGTCGGGTGGCGTCGGCTCGGCGGGTATATCGCTCAGAAACGTCGGTCGACGGATGTACGTCGACTCGTCGGTCCAGGCGAACCGATCGCCAGCCGGGATCTCCAACTCGTGCCACCGCTCGTCGCCTTCGAACACGTGGGCATACTTGGAACGGAATTGCTCGGTTTTGACGGCTGCGCGAACGGTTTCGGTTATCTCCTGTTGTGTGGGCCATATATCGCGCAGGTACACGTCGTCGCCTTGCCTATCTTGACCCAGCGGTTCGGACGTCAGGTCGAGATCCATCCGTCCGGCAAGGGCGTAGGCCACGACGAGTGGGGGCGAGGCCAGGTAGTTGGCCTTCGTGTCGGGGTTAATCCGGCCCTCGAAGTTTCGGTTGCCCGACAGGACCGAGCACACGACGAGGTCGTGGCCGTGGATCGCTTCGCTGATCGGTTGGGCCAACGGTCCGCTGTTGCCGATGCACGTGGTGCACCCATAACCGACGAGATGGAACCCCAGGGCTTCGAGATCGTCCATCAGGCCAGCTTCCTTCAAGTACTCGGTGACGACCATCGAACCCGGGGCGAGGCTCGTCTTGACCCACGGCTGCGTCTCGAGGCCACGGGCTACCGCGTTCCGAGCGAGCAACCCCGCCCCGATCATGACCGACGGGTTCGAGGTGTTGGTGCAGCTCGTTATGGCGGCGATTACTACCGTGCCGTGGTCGAGATCGAAGGTTATCGCTGCCGCGCGTGGTTCACGGGCTTCACACGTCACCGACACGCGCGGGGGTGCAGCGACGCTGACCGCTGGTTCGTCAGTACCGCCACCCTCGCCCTCCCACCGGTTGGCGGCCCGCTGGCTGACGTCGTTGCCATTGTCCAAGCCAAATAACTCGGAGAGATCGCGTTCGAACGTTGTCTTGGCGCTTGATAGCGGGATGCGTCTCTGAGGCAGTTTAGGTCCAGCAAGCGATGGCTCGACCGTGGCCAGGTCGAGCTCGAGCGTGTCGGAGTATTCAGCCTCAAGAGCGTCCGCCGAGTGAAAGAGGTTTTGCTCCTTGGCGTACGCCTCGACGAGCGCGACCCGCTTCTCACCACGACCGCTGAACCGCAGGTACTCAAGCGTCTCTTCGTCGATCGGAAAGATCGCGCACGTCGCTCCGTACTCGGGGGACATGTTGCCGATCGTCGCCCGATCGGCCAACGAAAGAGAGCTGATTCCCGCTCCATAGAACTCGACAAACTTCCCGACGACGCCCCGTTCGCGGAGCATCTCGGTGACGCGCAGGACGAGGTCGGTGGCGGTCGCCCCCTCGGGAAGCGTCCCGTGGAGCTTGAAACCGACGACCTGTGGGATCAGCATCGCGATCGGTTGGCCGAGCATGGCCGCTTCGGCCTCGATCCCGCCGACGCCCCAGCCCAGAACCCCGAGCCCGTTGATCATCGTCGTGTGGCTATCGGTTCCAACCAACGTGTCGGGGTATGCACACGGCTCGCCGTCGATCTCGCTGTCGAAGACGACCCGGCCCAGGTACTCGAGGTTGACCTGGTGGACGATGCCGGTATCGGGCGGCACGACTCGGAAGCCGTCGAATGCCGTTTGCCCCCAACGGAGGAATGCGTAACGCTCGCGGTTGCGCTCGTACTCGCGCTCGGCATTGATAAGGAACGCCGCTTCTCGACCGTAGGCGTCGACCTGGACCGAATGGTCGATCACGAGATCGGCCGGGACCTGTGGGTTGATCGCTGCGGGATCGCCGCCCATTTCCGCCATCGCGTCGCGCATCGCTCCGAGATCGACCAGTGCGGGCACACCGGTGAAGTCCTGGAGCAGCACGCGGGCCGGGGTGAACATAATCTCGCGCGATGGCGTGGCAGCCGGATCCCAGTTCGCCAACGCTTCGATATCGCCGCCATCGATCGCGTGCCCGTCCTCGTGCCGGAGCAGGTTCTCGAGCAGGATCTTGAGCGCGTACGGCAAGCGGGAGATGTCGAGTCCCCGCTCGGCCAAAGCCGGCAGGCTCCAGATCGAGTACGCGTCGCCGTGGACCGAGAGGCTCTTGCGGGTTCGGAATGAGTCGTTCACAGGGCCGAAGATAGCATCTCTGGAAAGGGCTGCGAGCGGCGCTCAGTCTTCGTGAAGCTCGGTAGCGGGGGGACCAGCGCATTGGTCGACCTGTCGTGGCTGAGCGTTGGTTCGTTCGGGTCCTCGATCTCGGCGATGCGGTCGTTGCGGTGCCCACGAGGGCTTCTAGTTTGCGATCCGTGCGCTCACGCTATTCAACACCCTTGGTGATGATGCTCCTGCTGGTTGGAGATCGAACCGCGGGAGCCCAGCATAGACCGCTGCTAACCGAAGACCCGCAGCCGATTCGTCCTGGTCAGATACTGGTCGAGACGGGCTTTACTTACGAGCATGAGGCCAAGTTCCCGATTTCGGGTCTGGAAGGCGACCTCTTCGCGATCCCGTATTTCGGTTTCAGTGTGGGCGTCGGGTCGATCGCCGAATTCCAAACCGATGCGGGGTTCAACCTCTTGTTTGTCGACTCGGCGACAGAGGCGCCGCTCTCAGATGATGTCGACTTCACCGGCGACACGACGACCGATATCGAAGATCCGGTGATCGCGACCAAGATTTTATTGCAGCATGAAACTCGTCATTCGCCGGCGATCGGGTTTCGTGTCGCTACGCGACTGCCGTCGGCCAGCAACGAAAGTGGGCTCGGGAACGACACGATCGATTGGTTCCTCACCCTGCTGGCCGGGAAGAGCCTCGGGCGCACACGTATCGTGGCGAACCTCGGCGCGGCGGTGCTGTCGATCCCGACCCAGCCGGCCCGCCAGAACGACGCCCTTACGCTCGCCCTCTCCATCACCCAGCGGGCGACCCCAACCGTCGATATCGTGGCCGAGGCTGGTGGGCGCATCGACGTCAAGGGTCAGACACCTCTCGGTACGGGAGAACGAGGGGAGCTCCGGATCGGAGCTCGGTATCAAGCCGATTCGGTGCGCCTTGACGCGGGCACGATCATCGGGCTCGGCGCCGACGATCCTGAGTTCGGCCTGACGTTTGGCGTGACCTACACGTTCGACGCGTTCGACCCCAACAGATAGGGCCTAGCGCAACGCGATCTCCTCCTCTTCGGGTAGGTCCAGCTTCATGATCCACAGTCCGGAGTTGGTGTCGATCGCGTATACATGCCCTTTGTGCCACATCGCGCCCCACACGTTGGTCCTGTTGACCTGGGTCGGGTCGTACGTTTTCTCCGGATCGCTGGTCTCGGTCATGAAGTAGTCGATTTCACGACCCTGTCGGTACAGATCTCCCCGCAACGGTCCGTCGGAGAGATCGATCGCTCGCAATCCGCGTTGGTAGTAGCCGACGTACAGGATATCGTCGTGCACCCAGAAGTTGTGGATGCCGCCTTCGGGCACCTCGTACTTGCCCACCTCACGCGGGTTGAAGGGGTCCGCGACGTCGATCACATGCATGAATCCGCGCGGATCACTCGGCGCGTCCGGGCTGTAGCGACTGGGGAAGATCTCGTCGCCCAGGAAGACGTAATTCTTCCATGGCCACGCCACATGGGTGTTCCCGCTCGGGTAGTTGATGCGGCTCACGAACTGCGGTTTCGTGGGCGTGCCACCGGCGATCCCCTTGCCGACGTCGATGATGACCAACCCATCGTCCCAATACGACAAGTACGCCAGCCCATCCGTGATCCAGATATCGTGCAGCGCTTTGCGCTTCGTGTCGAGCCCCCACCGCCCCACCTGCTTTGGATTGGCGGGGTCAGAGATGTCGAGGATGTGCACGTCACGCGTTCCGTCGTTGATTGCGTACACCAGATCGCCGACCAGATAGGTGTTGTGGATGCCGCCTGTCAGGCCGTCGTAGAAATGGGTCAGGATCTCGGGATGCGCTGGATCGGTGATGTCGAGGGTGACGATGCCGTTCTTGCGGGTTGGATCGTTCTCGAGCGTGATGACCGCGACCGAAGCGTCAGCGTTGACTTTGACGTCGTTCACGCGGCGTCCAGAGACGACCACCGAGTCGGTGAATACCGGATTCGCCGGATCGGTGACATCATACGCGCGCATTTGAGCGCCGAACGAACCGAAGTACGCGTAGTCGCGTCCGTCCTGTCCCTCGAATACCCACAAATCAGCCGTGCGAGTTGGGGAAGCGACGTGGCCGACCTTGAGCCACCCTCCCTTGTTGGTGCGGGGTTCGACCTCGATCGTCGTGGTGGCGCTTCGGTCCCCGAGCGTGGCGGCGACTTGGTACGTCCCCGGCCGATCGGCAACGAAATAGTTGTCGGTTTCGATGGAGGCCCCGTTCGGGCTTACCCACCAGCGGGGGTGCTTGATCTCGGTGTTGCCGGCGGTCAGCGTGACCTTGACCGCTTCGCCGGTGCGGGCGCGGGGGCGTTCGGCCTCTAGCGCTAGCGCACCGTCGGCTGGTTTGGTTACGGTGACCTCGAGCTCACGCTTCGTTCTGCCGGCTTTGGCGGTCAGCGTTGCGCGGCCGGGCCGGACGAGCGTCAACGTGTGTCCGGTGGCTTGGACCACGCTCGGATCGCTCGACTCGAGCGTGACGGTGTGGGTCCACAGCTCGTTACCGGTCGCGTCGATGGCAACGGCTTCTACGCCCACGACCGAGCCGGCCGGCAGCGGAAATTCGGGCGCGGTCATACGGATCTCCGCCGGGTCGCCAGGATCGACGATGACGACGATCCGATCGATCAGCCGCTCTCCGTCGGCGTCGGTAACATCCTCTGCGGCCGCGCCAGCCACCGTCTCGCCGACGTTGACCGCCTCGATGTTCCCGCGTTGGTCGATGCGGGTGTTCTCCCAACCAGCGAACCAGCCCACGATGGGTGGCGCAACCGGATTCCCGTCACCATCGAACGCTGCCAACTGGAGTACCGCGCGCTCGCCGACTCTCAATCGCAGCGTGTCGGGAGAGATCTCGATCCGGGCGATGGTTGCCTCCTGGGCGGTGATCGAGGGGACCAGCCCGAGCGAGAACAGGGCGGTGAGGACCAGACGGCGACCCATGCGGCACTCCTTGCTTGAATTGAACGGCATCGAAGATCAGCTGATTGGGACGCGTGTGAATATCATCGGATGGCGGCGGGACGTCATGCGTTCGACGGGACGACGCTGCGCGACCGAGTAGCTTCTGGGCATGCCCACCGAGAAGCTCACGTTTCCAGGCGCGCTGTCGGCGCAGCTCGCTGCCCGGCTCGAACGTCCGACCGCTGAGCCTATCGCGTACGCATTGTTCGCCCACTGCTTCACGTGCTCCAAGGACCTTCGCGCGGTGCGAGAGATTAGCCGCGAGTTGTGCGATGAAGGGTTGGCGGTATTGCGGTTCGACTTTACCGGTCTGGGCGAGAGCGAGGGAGAGTTTGCTGAATCCGACTTTTCGTCCAACGTCGACGATCTGGTAGCGGCCGCGAACTACCTGCGGCGCGAGTACCGATCACCGGAGCTCCTGATCGGCCATAGCCTCGGCGGTGCGGCGGTGCTGCTCGCAGCGGCCAAGATTCCGGAAGTCAAGGCGGTGGCGACGATCGGCGCACCGAGCGACACCAAAGACCTGCGGGCATCCTTGATTCAAAGCGCGCCCGAGCTGGCGTCCGCGGACGAGGCCGAGATCGAGCTCGAGGGCCGGAAGTTCACCATCAAGCGGCAGTTCCTGGAGGATCTCGAGGAGCAGGACTTGGAGCAACAGCTGGATGGGCTGCGGGTGCCTTTGCTGGTGCTCCACTCACCGACCGACCAGACGGTCGCCATCGAGCACGCCCGGAGAATCTACGACGCGGCCCGGCACCCCAAGAGCTTCGTGTCACTGGATGGTGCCGATCACCTGCTGAGCGAGCCCCGCGACGCTCGGTTCGTGGCCGGGTTGCTCGCCGCATGGTCGGCGCGTTACTTGGTCGCCGCGACCCCGGATCCACGTACCGGTGTTCCCAGGGGAAGGGTCGAGGTGCGCGGTGGGCCTGCGGGGTACGCGGTCGAGATCGCGACCGCAACGCATCGGCTGACGGCCGATGAGCCGGTCGACGTCGGTGGCACAGATACGGGTCCCAATCCATACGAGTTTCTGCTTTCGGCGCTCGGGGCTTGCATGGCGATTACCGCGCGTCTCTACGCGGATCGCAAGGGTTGGCCGCTAACCGGAACGATGGCCCGTCTTGCGCACGACCGAATGCATGCCGAGGATTGCGCCGATTGCGAGACCGTGGAGGGCCTGGTCGACCGGATCGAGGTCGACATCGAGTTTCAGGGGCCGCTGTCGGACGGCCAGCGGCAACGGCTGCGGGAGATCGTCGGTCGGTGCCCGGTGCATCGGACACTCACTTCCGAGATCGTGATTGCAGAATGAAACTCCTGAGGGGGGCCAAATCTCCGAGCAGCAACTAACCGATCCGTTGATCGTCGTTTTCGACTGCGACGCAACGCTGTCGTCGCTCGAGGGCATCGATTGGCTGGCAGAACGCAATGGTGTTGGCGCCGAGGTGATTGGCCTCACGGCTGGTGCGGTTGCCGGTAACCTCGCCCTCGAGGAGGTGTACGCCGAACGACTCCGACGGGTTGATCCGACACCGGCCGACCTCGCGGCGTTGGCTGAAGCGTACGTCGCGAACGTGATCGAGGACGCCGCCGAAGTGATCGCGGCGCTGAAAGCGTGTGGGTATCCGGTCTGGGTGGTGAGCGGCGGGCTGGCGGATGCGGTGGTGCCATTCGCGGTCTGGCTCGGTGTAGACGCGGATCATGTGGCGGCGGTGCCGGTTCGCTGGGAAACGGATGATCGGTGGGTGGAAACCGCCGCCAACCCGCTGGCGCATGCGGGAGGAAAATCGAGGGTCATCGCCAAGCTCAGGGCTGGCGCCCCGGCGGTTCTCGTTGGTGACGGGGCAACCGACGCCGAGGCTCGCTCCGAGGTTCGGTGTCTGATTGGCTACGGTGGCGTCAAATCTCAACCCGCGGTCCGGGTCGTGGCCGATGCGTGGATCGACTGTCTCAGCTTGGCGCCGGTGGTGCCCATGATCGTGGGACGGGCTGGTCATCCCAAGCTGGAGACCAGTGGTCACGCCGAAGTCTGGGCCCGCGGTCTGCAATGGATCGAGGCCGGCGATGCCAGCGGTGGTTGCCCGCGCCCTTCGGTCGGTCGATAATCGGCCCCATGGGACACCGGCCAGCCCGCCTTTTTTTGCCCGGACCTACGGAAGTGCACGCCGAGATCTTGGCCGCACAGGCGGAGCGGCTGATCGGTCATCGCGGTCCCGAAATCTCCGCTTTACTGGAATCGATTCAGCCTCGATTGCAACAGGTCTTCCAGACCAGCAACAACGTGTACATCTCGACCTCATCGGCGACCGGCTTGTTCGAGGCCGCCGCGCGGAGCTCGATCGGCCGCCGCGCGCTCTGTTGCGTGAACGGGGCGTTCAGCGCGCGTTGGGCCGAGGTGGTCGAGGCGAATGGCAAGCCACGCGACGTTCTCGAGGTCGAATGGGGCGAGGCGATCACTCCGGATCTCGTTGCAGATGCTCTCGGTCGGGCCGATTACGATGCTGTCACGGTTGTTCACAACGAGACTTCGACCGGGGTTACGAACCCGGTTGGCGACATCGCCGAGACGGTGCGCGAAAAGGCACCCGAAGCACTCGTGCTGGTTGACACTGTGTCTTCGATGGGTGGGATCGACGTTGGGGTCGATCGCTGGGGGCTCGACGTGTGTCTGACCGGCGGTCAAAAGTGTTTGGCGCTGCCGCCAGGGTTGGCGTTTGTGGCCGTTTCGGATCGCGCCCACTCGCGCGCCGCTACGATTCCCGATCGGGGATGGTATTTCGATTGGCTGGTCTTCCAGCGGTATCTGCAGAAATGGCAAACCCCGACAACGCCCGCCATCACACTGCTTTACGCGCTCGATCGCCAGCTCGATAGGATCTTGGATGAAGGTTTGGCTGCACGCTTTGAGCGGCACGCTGCGATGGCCGATCACGTGCGCCAATGGTCGACCGAACGGTTCGACATTCTGGCTTCTGAACCGTACCGATCCAACACCGTCACCGCGGTCGTCAACACGCGCTCGATCGATGTCGACGCGATGAACCGATACTTGGCTGAGCACGTCGATATGATCGTGTCGAACGGGTACGCGAAACTTCGAGACCGGACATTTCGGATTGGCCACATGGGGGACCACACCCTGTCTGAAATCGAGATCTTGACCGCCGCTATCGACGCCTTTCTTGAGACTTGAGCCAAGGTAAGTTCCGCATTCTCGTAGCCGACCCGCTATCGGACGCCGGTCTCGAGAGGTTGGAGTCGGCGGTTGACGCGGAAGTGGCTGCCAAAGCCCCGTTAGACCGCAGCGCAATGCTCGATGTCCTCCCCGAGTGTCAGGCGATGATCGTTCGCAGCTCGACGCAGGTCGATGCCGAGGTGATCGATCGGGGGCAGAAGCTCCGCGTTGTCGGTCGCGCCGGAGTGGGCCTCGATAACGTTGACATCGATCATGCCAGCCGCCGCGGCGTGTTGGTTATGAACACCCCGGGCGTCAACGCGACCGCCACCGCGGAGCACACGTTCGCGCTGCTGTTGGCTTTGTGTCGAAAGATCCCGGCCGCCAACGCGAACGTTCAAAGCGGGGGATGGGATCGCGGCCGGTATACGGGCATCCAGCTTGCCGGCAAGATGATCGGAGTTGTCGGGTTGGGGCGAGTCGGCCGACTCGTCGCTCAACGCGCGCACGCTTTTGGGATGCACGTGCTCGCGTACGACCCGTATCTGGCGGTCGATGCAGCACAGGAGCTAAACGTCGAGCTGCTCGAGCTGGACCAACTGCTAGGCGAGTCGGACTTTGTCTCGTTGCATGCGCCGCTGACGCCTGAAACGCAGGGCTTGCTTGGTGCACGCGAGTTGGCGCGGGTAAAGCGCGGCGCGCGATTGATTAATTGCGCGCGGGGCGAGCTGGTCGACGAAACAGCTCTCGCCGCCGCGCTCGACAGAGGCCAGTTAGCCGGCGCCGCGATCGACGTCTTTGTCAGCGAGCCCCCGGTGGGGAATCCGCTGCTCGGTCGGGATAACGTCGTGTTGACACCACACCTCGGTGCCGCGACCGAAGAAGCTCAACGCGACGTTTCTGTTCAGATCGTCGATCAGGTTTTGAACGCGCTCCGCGATGAAGAGTACCGCAACGCGGTCAACCTGCCGTTCGTCGACACGGGTGGATGGAGCGAAATCCGGCCGTGGCTCGATCTGGCCGAGCGCTTGGGCCGACTCGTCGGAAAGCTCGCCGACGGTCGCCTGCAACGGGTCGAGGTCGAGGCCCGGGGAAACGAGGTCGCGCCCCACGCGGAGCCACTCTCGGCGGCCCTCCTCGTGGGGCTTCTCACGCCCATCTCGGCGGGGCCGGTTAACTATATCAATGCGCCCCATCTGGCTGCCGATAGAGGGATCGAGGTCGCTCGCAGTCGACGCGCTTCGGCTGCCGAGTACAGCAACCTTCTCGGTTGTCGGGTGGAAACGGATGTAGGTGAACGATCGGTAGCCGGAACGTTGTTTCATTCTCATCCGCGAGCAGTCGAGATTGACGGTTACCACCTGGATGCGCCGCCGGTGGGTATGGTTTTGCTGGTTTGGAACCGTGACGTCCCGGGCGTCATCGGCAAGGTCGGGACACTCCTCGGGGAAGCGCGGGTCAACATCGCCGAGTGGCGTCTGGGTCGCACCGCTCCGGGCGAGACCGCGCTGGCGTTTATCAACCTCGACAGCCCGGTATCAGCTGGTACTCTGGAAGCTCTTTCGGCTATCGAAGGGGTACAAGCGGTCAGTCAGCTCGACTTTCCGGCCTGACTCGAAAGGAGCGGCGTCATGTCCAAAGAATGTGGGTCGTCGGCATGAGCGCGCGATGGTTGTTGGTCGCCGTGCTGATCGGCACCCCGGTTTGGGCCCAGGAGCCGGAAGGTGTCTCTCCGTATGTAGGCCTCGAGACGCGTGAGATCAAGGCGCTCGGACCGGACGAGATCGCGGCCTACGAGAACGGAGACGGGATGCGGTACGCGCTGGCTGCGGAGCTCAACCACTACCCTGGTCCGAAGCACGTCCTCGAGCTGTCCGATGATCTTGAACTCTCGGTCGAACAGAGGGGAAGTGTAGAACAGATCTTTGAGACGATGCGCGGAAAAGCGCGCGACTTGGGTGTCGAGATCGTCGCCGCTGAACGTGAGCTTGATGCGGCGTTTTCGACCGCCACGATCGATGACGATCAGCTACAGCAGCGAACCGCCGCTATCGCCGCTCTCCAAGGCGAGCTGCGCGCTGCTCACCTGGCCGCGCACCTGACGACGCGTACCGTGCTGACGCCGGAGCAGGTTGAGCGGTACGATGCGTTGAGGGGATATGCGAGAGGGCACGATCCGACCCGCCACCATCCGTCGCGCTAAGGGGCTTGCCCCTCGGCTTGTGATTCGGTGAAAGCTGAGGCCAGCTCCGCCGAGAGGAACAAAACCTCGGGCTTGTCCTTACGCAGAACGACGGTTCCATCGCCGAACACTTCGGAGTCGTTGCCGACTCGCACAGGATCCCCGTAGGCGGAGATCAGGGCGTCGCGCACGCGCGGCTCCTCCTGCTTGCCGGTCAAGATCCAGACCAGCGCCAGCTCCCCGTCTGCGAACACCGCCTCGACCTTGCGCGGGAACCCGGCGTAAGGGAACCCCAGGCAGTCGATTTGGGTTTGCTTTTCGGGTTGGTTCGGCAAGCTGGGTGGCGAAATCTCCCGTTCGACCGCACGCGCGCACTGCGGAACGAAGGTTTCGCGGATCTGGTCGAGCGAGGCCCCAAAGACGAGATCGGGGGGTTTGTGTGCGGTCGCCGATGCGGACGGCGAGCCCTCTTCCGTGACGATCGGGGTGGACCCGAGAAACGGGTGCGAATGCATGTTCTCGGCAGTCACGACCCACGCCACTTCGCCATCGACCACGACCGCCTCGTCGGGTTCGATGTACCCGATGTAGCCAGCGTACTCCATCGTCTCGATATCGGGGCTCAGGAGCTGCGTCACTTCCGGACCTCGGGCCTCGACCATCGCGAGCCCACCGTCGGCAAAGCGCAGCACCATCATCTCGAGGTTCAGGCCGCCCGGGCTCGTATACCGCCAGCAGATGAGCTCCGATTCGCTCTCCGCGGCGATCGGGAGGCGCGGCGCGCTGAGGTCGAAGGTGCTGATCGATCGACAGTCGGGCCCGAGCGTGGCACGCGCGATCTCGACGCCGTCGCCAAACGCCAATCCCGACAGCGAGCCGTCGAGTATCTGTGCCTCCGCCGTTCCGCTGCCGAGCGCGACAAAGAGTATCGCATGCAGTAAACGCATGATCGGTGGGCAGTACGGTAATCCCGACGAGCGGATTTCAGCCAGCGAGGCAGGTTGTGCTAGGGTGTCATCCCGATCGCCTCTCGGGCGGCGCGGACCCAAACGCGAACCCGCGTTGGGTGGACGGGCAGTGTTGAATCTCGGCGCAATCGGTCGACCAGCTGGTCGGGATCAGCCACTGCCAACTCGTTGATAGTGGAAACCCCAGCACCTTCCAGTCGTTTTACATTCTCACTGCCGAGCCCCCGCAGAACGATTAGTTGAGCGCGATCGACCCAAGCGCGAGCGGTGTCGAGAGGAAGGCCGGTCTGAGCCTCTACCGATGTGGCGTCCGACCGGGCCAAGCTGAACATGTCGTACCCGGCGTGTTCGAGGGCGGACGATGCTACGCTACTGAAATCGCTCAACCGGGGGGTCATCGATGAGATCGTCTGGCGCTCCATACCGAGCAGGACAAGTGTCGAGAAAGCGATCGCGAGGACAGCTGCCAACCCACCGACGACGCGCGAAGTCGATTTGGCCCGACCGCGATCGGGCGCCGCCAGTCCACTCACCACCAGTGCCTGATAGACGGCGAATCCCTCGAGCGCGAACACCGGGAACCCAAAGAAACCCAACAGCGGCATCTCGAAGAGCTTGAGCTCTTCGAATCCAGGGACTGTGTAGATCCACTTGCCCCGCGCGCTGACGTTGTAGAGCTCCCACAGGAGCCCGATCACCATTCCTCCGACGAGCAACCGCAGTATTCGCCCCGGCTGCCGATGCTCAAGATCGGCCAGCAGCGATCGCTCGGGATCGCGCCGGTACACCCATGGATCGGCTAGCAAAAGGCCGCCTGCCCAGACGAGCGGAAAAAGGAACGTGGGCCAAATGAGCGGCGCCAAAAGCGCCGCTGTGCCGATCGATTGGATCGCAAACTGCCGAGTGGGTTTGAGAGCGGGGTTGCGTTGCTCGTCGCTCGGGTTTTCGGAACCGCCGAGCGCTCGCTCAGCCAGGAAAATCGCGGGCAGCACGGTAGCGAACGAAAGCCCGATACCCGCCCACCGCGCTACTCGGTCGTCGGGCACGAAGACGTAGTACCAGTTCTCAAGTCGAAAATTGAGCAGCTCGAAGAAGAGCCAGAAGGGGACCGACCACGCCAACATCGAGAGGATGGCGCCCGGCCGAGCCACAAATAAGAGGCGGCCGCCACCCCTGAGAGTGGCGACCGCATCCAGCATGAGCAGCGTGGGGAACCACGCAAAGGGGTAATACCACGTCGCAAACGGTTCTGTTCCGGCCCGCATCGCAACGCTGACAACAACGAGCGTCAGTGCACCCGCGACAAGTGCTGCGAAAGGGGCAGCCCGGCCGTCTGCAAACAGCATTGGTTTGGCAATTATACGCGCACGGTTGTACGTCGTGCACGACTGGTGGGTCATAAACGCAAGACGGCGGCTTGGCCGTGGATTACTGACCAAACCGCCCGTCGCTGCCAGCGTGAGTTGTAGGCCTAGCTCATTTCCAGCTTGAGCCGGATCTCGTCGCTGTCGACCACGGTCGGCTGTGACTCTACACCGATTACCGTGATCGGGCCGAGCTCAGCGCTCGCGTCCGACGGGGGCGAAAAAGTCATCGCCAGCAAGGTCGAGATCGAGAGCACATAGAAACCAGCCACCAGTAACGTAATCGTGGCGCGCATTGTGTATCTCCTTTCGAATCGGTTCATCGCTTTCCTGGTCCCTTGGATATCGCGAGTTCGCATTTGGTTGGAAGCCCTAGCTGATTTCTCTGGTCCGCTGGCTTCCGTCGCCGTCGGCCACCGTCGCCGGCGCCTCGACTGCGATGATCGAGACCGGCCCGAACTCGGCCGTGGTTCCTGGTGCCGGGTTTCTGGGAGGCGTCGTCATCGCCAACAGGGCGATAATCGAGGCACTGTAGAACGTCGCGGCTAAAAAAGAATGGATCACACGCATCGGGTATCTCCTCTCAATGGTTATCAGTAGTTCCTGTCGACCCCTACGCGTGACGAGGTCGGTTGGTTTCAGACCGGTCTTCGATTCTCTTGGACCGCCGAAGCGCGGGGCTTATTCCTCCAGGTGGGCTTGGATCGGGGGGCCGAACATTTCGGGGTGGAGAAGGAACGAGTCGTGGCCGGTGTCGACGTCGATCATTCGCACGTCGGCGGGTCGGCCACCATCGACGAACGCCTCAGCGAGCTCCTCGATTTCGAACGGTGGGATGAGAACGTCCGTTTCGACGCCGATGATCAGCGCGGCTGCGGTGATCCTTGACACCGCCTCGGCGAGAGTCCCACGCCTGCGACTCAGATCGTGAAGGTCCATGGCCCGGGACAGGTACAAGTACGAGTTGGCGTCGTAGCTCTGGGGGTATTTCTCGCCTTGGTACTGGAGATAAGACTCGATATCGAACCGACCGTCAAAGGAGAACAGCTTACCATCCCGCCAACTGCGCCCAAAGCGGCGTGTCCATTCGAGGTCCGAACGGTATGAGATCGTGCCGATCTCCCGGGCCAGCGACAGGCCGGCTGCGGGCTGACCGTGGTCGTAGTAGTCACCACCGCGCCAGGCGGGGTCGAGCATCACCGCTCGGCGCTGAACCCGTCGCAGAGCGATGGCGTACGGGTGAGTCATGCCGGAGGCGCTGATAGCGATCAATCGGTCGACGGTGTTGGGGAACATCGTTGCGTACTCGAGCGCCACCATGCCGCCCATCGACGATCCGACGACCGCCCGTAGACGATCAACGCCGAGATGCTCGAGGAGCGAATGCTGAAGGTTCGCGATGTCACGCAGCGTGATGATCGGGAAATCGAGCCGATAGCGCTCGCCGGTCTCGGGGTTGATCGACGCCGGACCGGTCGACCCGTAGCAGCCACCGAGAACATTGGCACAGACGACAAACCAGCGATCGGTGTCGATCGCCTTCCCCGGTCCGACCATCGCTTCCCACCAGCCAGGCTCGTCCTCGGGGCCGTGACTGGCGGCGTGCGCGCTGGGCGAGAGGCCGGTCGTGAGCAGCAGGGCGTTGCCGCTCTCGCGCCGGCCCCAGGTCTCGTAGGCGGTGACCGGTGATTCGATGATCGCGCGGGACTCGATCTCGACCGGGCCTGGGTGAGTCCAGTGCTGTCGGTACGGCTCTGACATGTCGCCATTCTAGTGCCAGTCGGAGGGGCGTCAAACGGGCCAGGCACGACGCGTGCATTAATTTTCCCGTCATGGTGCCATTTCGTATCGCACTGGCACAGATCAACACCGCCGTGGGAGACCTGGAGGGCAATCTGACCCTTCTACGGCGCTGGCTTGGCCGGGCTCAGGCCCAGCAGCCGGATGTGGTGGTTTTTCCCGAGCTCGCGATCAGCGGCTACCCGCCCGAGGATCTGTTGCTTAAGCCGTCCTTCTTGACAGCGGTCCGCGAGACGCTCGAAGAGTTCGCCAGCGACGTCGACGATACGGTCGTCTTGGTCGGGTTCCCCGATCGCGCGGCGGACGTCTACAACGCGGCGGCCGTCATTCGAGACGGAGAGGTGCGCCACATCTATCACAAAAGGTATCTCCCCAACTACGGTGTGTTTGACGAGAACCGCTACTTCCGCCGGGGTGACACGATTCCAGTCTATCAGCTGGGCGAAGTCAGGTTCGGGGTCAACATCTGCGAGGATATCTGGTACCCGGGCGAGCCGCTGACATCACAGGCACAGGTCGGGCACGCCCAGCTGGCGATCAACCTCTCGGCCTCGCCATACCATGCTGGGAAGGGTCACGACCGGGAGCGCATGCTCACCACCCGCGCCGAGGACAACGCGATCGTGGTGGCGTACTGCAATCTGGTGGGCGGCCAAGACGAGCTGATCTTTGACGGTCAGTCGCTGGTCGCTGACGAGGACGGAGATCTCATGGTGCGCGGTCGTGCCTTCGAGGAGGACTTAATCGTCGTCGATCTCCAGCTCGAGCGCGTGTTTCACGAGCGGCTTCATGATCCGCGGCGGCGCAAGTTCCGCGACGAGGGGGAGGGACACAGTCCAGCCGTCGAGTGCATTGATCTGGGACCGAGACGCTCGGTGAAGCGTGCCGCGGTCAGCCCGATCGTCGCGGAACTTCTTTCCCGGCCTCAGGAGATCCTGGCTGCCGTGACGCTCGGGGTGGACGACTATTTCACCAAGAACGGGTTTCGAGACGCGGTGATTGGCGTTTCCGGTGGCGTCGACTCGGCGGTAACCGCCGCGATCGCCGCGCGCGCGCTGGGCCCCGAGCGAGTTCACGCCTACTACATGCCGTCCTCGTACTCGAGCGAGGAAAGCCGTGCCGGGGCTGAGGCGTTGTGTCGGAACCTAGACATCGCTTTCGACGAGATCGCGATCGATTCCATGTTCGAGGCGTTCCTGAAAGCGCTCGCGCCGAGCTTCGATGAAACCCCAGCCGATGCGACCGAGGAGAACCTGCAGGCGAGGATCCGCGGCAATCTGTTGATGGCGCTTTCCAACAAGCACGGGTGGCTCGTGCTGGCACCAGGCAACAAGAGCGAGCTGTCGGTCGGTTACTGCACGCTGTATGGCGACATGGTGGGCGGGTTCGCGGTGCTAAAGGACCTCTACAAGAGCGATGTCTACGCCGTCGCGCGCGAGATCAATCGCCAATCCGGGCAGGAGATGATTCCGCAAGCGGTTATCGACCGGGCACCGACCGCCGAACTGAAGCCCGATCAGTTGGATCAAGACACGCTACCGCCGTACGACGAGCTGGATCGGATTCTCGAGGCGTATATCGAGCGTGACTTGGGAACCGGAGAGATCGTTGCGCTTGGCCACGCCGAGGAAACCGTTCGCTGGGTCGTGGACGCGGTCGACCGCAACGAGTACAAGCGAAGACAAGCGCCGCCGGGCATCAAGATCACCACCCGCGCGTTCGGCAAGGACCGCCGCATGCCGATCACCAACCGCTACCGCGGCTAGGTCCTGCTTCCCAACCCCTTCGGACCGCTGCGGAGGATCCCGGCCAAGTGGTGGCGGTAATGAAACCCCCAGATCAGGGTGAACACCAAGTAGACGAACGCCACCTCCATCCGCAGAGCGGGCACGATCAACTGGGTCGCGAAGGGAAGGAACAGCAACAGTGCTTGCCACCAGATGAGCCGGCGGTCGGAGAGCATCACCGCCGCGAACAGCGATTGGGCAGCCGTCAGGAAGATCTCGTGTTGCTGTTGCAGGTCGAGCGGCAGCGCCTGGATGCGCCCGGCGGAGATCGAATAGACGATCGAGATCGTGCCGATCAACAGCGTCCACTGGTTGACCTTGGACGAGATCAGCGCCGAGAGGGCCATCGTCGCGTGGCCACGAACGGTCCAGATGGCGGCGATGATGAACTCGGGCGCCTCGGACGCGAGCGGTGCCACCCACTGGACGAGCAGAAACTCGTCGATCCCGAATTGGTGCCCGGTATCGATCAACGCCTCGGCGAACGGCTCGGCGGCCAGAAAGATGATCAACCCGGAGAACGCGAACAGACCCGCATTGCAGCACAATCTCCAGACCCGTGGCAGCCGGCTTATCATCAACGCCGGTCCGACCAACTCCGGCTCCTCGGCGCCGAGCACTCCGGTTCGGTACAGATACCACGTGAAGAGACTGATCAACACGACGGTGTCGATCCACCAAAATGAACCGACAGCCGCGATCACGAAGGCGTACAGGGTGGCCATAGCGAGAAACCAGACCGCGATCTGGTCGCTCGGAGCCAACTCGATCGCGCGCTTCCGCCATCGGGCCCAGAAGAGCCACACGACGAGTGGCCAGCCGAGACCGACGAGAAGCCGGTTTGCGCCGGTCATGTTGGCCGCGGCGTAGTGACCGTATACCGGATCTTCGGCCGCTCGCCAGGCGAAGAAGAGGTCGACCGCGTACTCCGGAAGAATGGCGATCAGCGCGAGAATGGCGAGCGCAAGCGCCTGGCTGATCTCCATTTGCACAACCTCGGCCGCCCACGAGAGCAGGAACGCCGCGCCGAGGATCCCAGCCCCAAAGACGAGCGCCTCGATCGGTGCAGCGGCTTGCACACCGGCTAGCCGGAAGATCAGCGAGGGGATGGTGAGGGCGATGGCGCCGTCGAGCCAGGCGATGCTGAGCCACCGCCGGGGTCCCCGGTAGTCGCTCATGGTGTCGCCCGGGGGCCTTCCGTTGCCCACCAACGCGTGATCTCAGCGGCCACCGTTTCGGGCGCGTCGACGTGCGGCCACCGAGCGGTTCCCGCGACGACCTGCTGTGTGATATCTGGGCGCACCGCGTGATAGTGCTCGGGCGCGAGGGGGTTGGCGCGCGCTTCGGAGCCCCAGAGGACGAGCGTGGGGGCCCCGAGCCGGGCGAGCGCCGGTCGCGCATCCCATGCGAGGTCACCGCTCCACAGTGACCAGAGCGCCCAGCGGCCGCCGGGCTGTCGGGCCGACCGTGAAAGGTGATCGGCACGGGTTTCGAGATCGGACGGCTCGACCGTCAGACTGCTGCGGAGAGAGGCCTTTCGCCATGCCGGGCTGGCATGCCACCAGTGATATGCTGCCCCCAGCGGCGAACGCAGACCTTGGTACACCAACGGGCGCCATGTGGGCGCTTCGAGCAACTCGGGGCCCTCCGCTTCGGGCGGTGCCAGCATGACGACGCCCGACACGAGATTCCCCAACCGGACTGCGGCTTCAGTCGCGTAGGCAGCCGACAAGCCACAGCCGATCATGAGCGTGGGTTGGTCGATGACGTGACGCACGAACTCGACGATGGCGTCGAAAAAGAAGTCCGGACCGTAGCGCATCGACGGTCGGCCCGAGCGACCGAAGCCCGGCAAGTCGGCGGTGTAGATCGTGAACTGCTGTTCGAGCTGGTCTCCGAGTGGTGTCATCTCCAGCCCCGAGGCGCCAGTGTACAGGTCGTGGAGGAGCAACGCTGGGGCACCAGCTCCGCGTGTGGTGTGAAAGATCTCAGCGTGTCGCCAGCCGTAACGATCCGGTCGGCCGGGTGGTGGTGGCGGCGGCTCGGGCGGCCGCGCGATGGCGGCGCGGGTGGTGGCGGCCGCCGCAGCAGCGGCGAGGATCCCGCCGATCGTTTTTCGCCCCCGGCCCACCCGCGCTACTCGGCGTCGTTGGTCAGCGCGTGCACCGGAACGGAGCGCAGGTGCCGATTGTCGACAAACACCTCGAACGAATACGTGCCGGCGTGCGGAAGCTGGAAGTTGTTGATGTCCATGATCGTCTGGGCGGTCATCGGGCGGCCGGGTTTCGCCCCGCGAAGGGAAAGCTGACCGTTCACCTTGAAGACTTCCTGGCCGTCTTCGTCAGCCAGCTTGATCTCGAGCGGGTACACGCCTTCTTCACCAATATGAGCCTCGACTCTGAGCACCAGGGCGAGGTGGGGATGGGTGCACGGGAACTCCGACGCGTGGATCGAGTTGAAGATCCCGAGCAGGTTGAGTTTTCCCTCGCGGCTCACGTTGGCCGCGTCGCAGCAGACTGCGAGCGTCACGTCCATTGATGGCACAGTAGCCCCTCGCGGGGTCTGCGGCCAGCGAGCGAGACTCCAAGCGCGGCCGGTTAACCGGCCAGGATGTCCATGTACCGGGAGGGTTCGGAGAGGTTCAGCGGGGGGTCATAACGGCGGATGAACTGCCGCTCAGCGAGACGCGCCTGCTCCATCGACAGTCCGCCGACCCAATGCACAAACTTCGCGCTCACGCCGCGCAACTCCTCCAGCTCGAAAAGTTGAAGCAGCTTGCGTCGCAGGTTCCTGGCGCTGCCGACGAGAAGCACCGGCTCGGGGCTATTGCCATCGCTGGCGGCGAGCATGAACACGCCCATCGAGCTCGGCACCTGCATCCGAATTGAGAACCGACTCCAGCGCGTTTTGTGCAAGTCACCCTTCATACTGTTAAAAGAACAGCAACTTCTGTGCCGTTAAACGGACGCGACGCGAAAGGGAACCAAGGAGCGGGGCCGAGCCGGTCGACTTCCTCTGCCACTCGACCCCGCTCAAGGGGGCGACCCCATCCTAATCGCCCCCATAACAACGGTTCTGCCGCCGTGATCGGCGGCCTATCGGGTCAGCACTTGCTCCACCCGCAGTGCTTGCAGACCAGGCAGGCGTTCTCGTGGGTCACGGGACCACCGCAATCCGGGCACGTCGACATCGGCCTGGCGGCCATCGCCCCTGGCCCACGGAATTCGTCACTCTCGGCTGCCGCCCGAGCGACCGAGTTGGCGGTCGCGTGGCCGCTCCCGTTCCCGTTAGTGCCGCGCCCGCTGCGCTCCAGGTAACGCTCCAGCGCGCGCCCGATCGCGTCGGGTGCCGAGAGGATCAGCTCACCATTGTCCCATACCGGATTCGGTCCCGAGATCCCCTTGAGCTGCTTGACGATGGCCGACGGATCGAGGCCCGACCGCAGACACAGCGAGATCAGCCTGCACATCGCTTCCGATTGTACGGCTGCGCTACCTCCCGCCTTGCCCAACGAGGCGAAGACCTCTGCCAGACCCGACTCGTCCTCGTTGATCGTGATGTAGAGGTTTCCATCGCCGGTGCGGATGCGCTCGGTTACGCCGTGCGTGATCGCGGGTCGTGGCCGCGGCTTGGCCGGCTTGAGCGCCGACGCTTTGGGCTCCGCCGTTGCATCGGCTGTCGTGTCGGTCACGAGGATCCCCTCGCGGCTGCCCTCGCGGTACACGGTGATCCCCTTTAGCCCTGCCCGGTATGCGGCGACGTAGATGTCCGCCACCGTCTCCACCGACACATCGGTCGGGAGGTTGACCGTCGACGAGATCGACGAGTCTACCCAGCGCTGGATTACGCCCTGCATCCGTACGCGGAAGTACGGGTCGATGTCGTGTGCGGTCACGATATAGTCGGGCAAAGCGTCATCGCCGCCCCACATTTCCTCGACTAGCGGATGAAAGACGGTGTACTCGGAGAACGTCTCTCCGTCGTCCTGCTTCACGCGCCGCTTGTACGAAGTGCAGAAGATCGGCTCTACTCCACTCGAGCATTGAGCTACGATCGAGCCGGTCCCGACCGGTGGCACGGTGAGCACGGTCGAGTTTCGCATCCCGAACTCACCGATCTGGTCCCGCAGATCACCGGGCAAGGCCTGGATAAATTTCGACTCCGATACCTCGGGCCACGAAAAGAGCGGGTAGGCGCCCTTCTCACGCGCCAGGTCGATCGACGTTTGGTAGGCCGAGCGAGTGATCGTCTCCATGATCTGGTCGACCGTCTCTAGCGCCTCTTCGCTGTCGTAACGGATCTGCATTCGAGCGAGCGCGTCTGCCAGCCCGGTAATTCCGAGTCCGACGCGGCGGTCGGACTCGACCGCTCGACGGATCTTCTTCAATGCGTGGTTGTCCATGTTGTAGTCGATCACGTCGTCGAGGAAACGAGTCGCCGTGCGGGCAACCTCGGAAAGCTCCTCGAGGTCCAGCGCCCCACCGTCGTCGACGAACTTCGACAGATTGATCGATCCCAGGTTACACGCGGTATAGGCGGCCAGGGGCTGCTCGCCGCAGGGATTCGTGGACGCGATCGGGTTGGCGTGCTCGACGTTGTGGTACTCCCGCATCGTGTCCCAGAAGATGATCCCGGGCTCGGCACTGGCGTGAGCGTTCTCGATGATCTTCTGCCACAGATCGCGCGCCCGCACCGTCTTGAAGACTTGGCCGCCCCAACGCAAGTCGAAATCGGTGTCGTCGATGACCGCGGTCATGAACTCGTGAGTGATCAGACACGAGATGTTGGCGTACTGCACCTTTCGGCGCCGTTGGTCGTTCTTGATGGTGATAAAGCTCTCGATGTCGGGGTGATCGACGCGCATCGTCAGCATGAGCGCTCCGCGCCGTCCAGCTTGGCTCACCGTATTGGTCGACTCCGACAGCAGGTTCATGAACGAGGTCGAGCCGGGTGAACCGGCGACGGTGGCGTTTACCGGGGCTCCCTTGGGTCGCAGGATCGACAGATCGGTGCCCACCCCGCCCCCGGTGCGATAGACCATCGCGCTCTCGGCCAGGCACTTGTAGATGCCCTCGAGGCTGTCCTCGGTGATGGGGATGACGTAGCAATTCGAGAGCGTGGGCTTGCGGCGAGCGTCATCGCGACCCGCCCCATGCATGACTCGGCCGCCGGGTACGAACTTGAAATCGAACAGAATCGCAAAAAACTCTTCGAACCAGTAGTCAGAATCCTCTTCGACTGAGGCGAGCGCCCGAGCCACCCGTTCCCATAAATCGAGCGGACCTTCCTCGCCCGGCGCGAGGTACTTGTTGCGCAGTACGTCAGCGGCGAGGGAATCGTCGTAGTAGGTCTCGGTTTTTTTCGACCGCTTTAGGATGGTTGCTGCGTCGGGCTCGGTAAGGAAGGTGAGGTACTGGTCCAACGAGGCTTTGGCCATGAGCGAGCCTTTCTGTCACGACGACCGGAACTCATATGTCGTCGCCCTAGGGAACGAAAGGGAGTCGCTTGAGATCGAACGCCGTCCGAGCGGAAGGGCAATCAGCGACCCGTCGATTGCGCTTGTTTTCTGTCAGGATGAGGCGACGACCATACTATCAAGCGCGATCGAGCTTGTCAAGATTAGAGTACAATATGCAGTGGTACGGGCCGACTTTATCCACAAGATCTGGTGGAAACACCGGGGAAAACCTGGGGATCGAGTGGGGATGGCCTGGGGAATGCGGTGGATAGTCGACAACGTTGACGAGCGGCGCCCGCCCCGTTACTGTTTTGTGCCTAGAGACATACCATACTGAGTGGAGGAACATAGAATGACCGAGATCTCCGAAGTGCAAAACGATGACCAGGTGATGACCGTTACCAACGCGGCTACCGCCAAGATCAAGCAGTTGCGCGACCGGGAAAACCTGGATGACAAGGGTCTTCGCGTACGCGTGGTCGGTGGCGGTTGTCATGGGTTTTCATACGCGCTCGGCTTCGATGATCGCAAAGAGACCGATTCGGTGCTGGTGATCGACGGGGTCGACTTTTTGATCGATAAGTACAGCGCGCCCTACCTGGTGGGGGCGCAGATCGATTTTGTCGATGGTTTGAATGGTGCTGGTTTCAAGATCGGCAACCCGAACGCCAAGTCGACGTGCGGCTGCGGGGAGTCGTTCGGCGTATAGCCGACGATTCCGCCGAAAGCCATACAGGCTCCCTCCCGATCCGAGAGGGGGCCTTTTTTACATCCCCGCGATCGTCGCGAGAACCTCTTTGACGTGACCCTTCACCTTCACCTTGGGGAAGATGTGCGCGATCCGACGGTTCGCGTCGATCACGAACGTGGTGCGCTCGACCCCCATGCTCTCGCGCCCAAACAGCTTCTTCGTCTTCCACACCCCGTACCGCTCGCAGACATCGCTGTCGGCGTCGGAGAGTAGCGGAAACGGCAGGCTGAATCTCTCATGGAAGCGGCGATGACTGGCGATGGAGTCCTTCGAGACCCCGAACACGATCGCGTCCAGCTTAGCAAAGTCGGGCATCCTGCCCTTGAAGGCGAGCGCCTCTGCCGTTCAACCGGGGGTCATGTCGCGGGGATAGAAGTAGAGGACGACCTTGTTTCCCTCGAGATCGGCAAGCCGTACGCTGTCGTCTTCAGTCGATGGGAGGTCGAAATCCGGTGCTAAGTCGCCGACCTTTAGCGTGGGCATTTGCGGCCTTTCCGTTTAGTTATGCCGGGGGTTCGATGACCAGCTTAATATTCGTCGCATGTTCCGAGTGCGCCGCCGCCCCACGCTTCGATCGCTGTTGCTGGCGGCATTGATAGCCGGCGGTTGTGGCTCGTCGGATTCGGGACGCGAGAGCGGCGGCGATAAAGGTACCGCCGAACTGCGCGGGACACGGCTCGCAACCCCAACCCCCAGACCCGACTTCTCCCTGACCGATACCGAGGGGGTCGAGTACGACTTCCAAGCCCGTACCGAGGGCCACGTGACGCTGCTCTTCTTCGGGTACACTCACTGTCCCGATGTCTGTCCGGTTCACATGGCGAACGTCGCTGCGGCCCTCGATCAAGTGGGTTGGCAGACGCGGCGCCAGGTGAAGGTCGTGTTCGTGACCACCGATCCGGATCGCGACACTCCCGAGCGCATTCGCGAGTGGCTCGATCGTTTCGATCCCACCTTTGTAGGGCTCCGCGGGACCGTCGAAGAAGTGGCCGCGATCCAGGACGCGCTGGACTTGCCGCCGAGCGTCATCCCCTCCGAGCCAACTGCTGGGTATGAGGTCGGTCACGCGGCTCAGGTGCTCGCATTCTCGCCATCGGGCGTGGCCACGGTCGCTTATCCTTTCGGCACTCGACAAGCGGATTGGGTACACGATCTGCCGCTTCTGGTTGCGACCCGAGGCGACGAGGTGGTGGCGCCCTAATCGTGCAATGGTGGTGCTCAGCTCAGGGAGTTGCCTGGGATTGGACCTGGCGGCCCTATGTCGGGGTCTGGGTCTTGGTGCTGGTCATGGCGGCGGGGTACGTCAGGCTCGTGCGCGATGGGGGCGGCTGGCGGCACGTTGGTTGGCACGGGGTCGCGTTTGTGACAGGCTTGAGCGTCGTTTGGGTGGCCCTCGATTGGCCGATCGGCGCCCTCGCGGCGGGCTATCTGGCCAGCGTTCACATGGTGCAGTTCCTGTTGGTCGGCATGGTCGCTCCAGTGCTACTGCTGCTCGGAGTTCCAGCGGGTGCGTTCGCATCGCTTCGGCGGTGGTCGACCCTGCACGCCGTGCTCTCCCGCGCGACCCATCCGTTGGTGGCGATAATCGGGTTCAATGCGATCTTGGTATTCACCCATTGGCCCGCGGTTGTCGATGCACTCATGGGTTCACAGCTGGGCTCGTTCGCGATCGACATGTTGTGGTTTCTTGGTGGGACGCTCTTCTGGTGGCCACTCGTGGCCCCGGTGCCAGCCCGGCCTGGATTCTCGTATGTGCTCAAGCTCGCCTACCTGATCGCCAACACGATCCTCTCGACGGCGCCCTTTCTCTACCTGACGTTCAGCCAGCTACCGGTCTACGCCACTTATGAGCTGGCGCCACCGGTCGGGTGGATGACCAAGCAGCACGACCAGCAGCTGGCCGGTATCCTGATGAAAATCGGTGGTGGATTGATCCTGTGGACGGCGATCACGGTTCTGTTCTTTCGGTGGTATCGGGCCGAGGGCGAACCCTAGGAAACGACCGTCCCAACGGCTTGTTCCCCCCGATCCTCAGGGCTAAGTTCGACTCCGTGCCGGCCTGCGAGCGCCTTTTCCTCTTTGATATCGATGGAACGCTGCTCTCAGCCGGCGGTGCCCCGCGGCGCGCGTTTCGGCAGGCGCTCCTGGATCACTTCGGGACCGAGGGAGACGCCGCCAACAACGATTTTTCGGGCAAGACCGACCCCCAGATCGTGTATGAGCTGATGCGTGCCGCCGGATTTACCGACGGTCACATCGGTGATCGGCTCCAGGGGTTGTTTGATGACTATCTGGCGGGGCTGGCGATCGAGCTCGAGAGCGAGACTCGCCACTACTTGTTTCCCGGTGTTGCCGAGCTCATCCCAGCGCTGGCGGCCGGCAACATCTTTGACCGGAGGGATCTCCC
>CBDUCI010000005.1:0-34675 GCA_965365605.1 uncultured bacterium | reverse complement strand
CCGCCGCGTCGCTCCCACCAGTGGACCACCATCTTGGACACCGTTTGCAGCTGAACTCCGCGCAGCTCGCAGCCAGACGCTCAGGCTCTTGAGTAGCCTGAGCGATGATCAGCTCGGGCAACAGGTCCTTCCGATCCTGAGCCCGATAGCCTGGGACCTCGGCCACATAGCTGAGTTCGAAGGACTGTGGCTAGTCAACGCGATCGATGGGCTAAGCGACGACGTTGACGTTCGCGACCGACTCTCCAAGGATTACGATGCGATCGCAACCCCGCGTGCAGATCGTGGGAAGCTCGAGCTCCCGACACGTCCCGACATAATGCGTCAGCTGAGAAACGTGCGGCGCGAAGCCCTGACGCGAGCCCGCGGAGTGGACATCGATGCGGACAACCGACTGACGAAAAACGGCTTTGTATACCACATGGTTGTCCAACATGAACAGCAACATCAGGAAACGATCCTGCAGTCGATCGCCCGGATGGAGAACTTCGTGTACGAGCCAGCCTACGGAGAGAGACTGCCAAAGGCATCACTTCCACCCGATACGGAGATGGTCGTTATCCCGTCCGGTTCATTCCCGATGGGCACCGACCGAGAGGCGGACACCTACGACAACGAACGACCGCCACACTGGGTGGACGTCGCGGCCTTTTGGATCGATACCGCGCCGGTCACAGCCGGGCAATTTCTCGAGTTCCTCGACCGGGGCGGCTACCAACGACGTGAATGGTGGTCCGATGAGGGCTGGACATGGCGAACAGAGCATGAAATCGAGCACCCCCTCGGTTGGGCGCGCTCGGGAATCGGCTGGGAGGTGATCGAGTTCGGACGCATGGAGCCACTCGTGCCCACGCGACCCGTGCAGCACGTGTCGTGGTACGAAGCCTGCGCGTACGCCTGCTCGGTGTCCAAGCGACTTCCAACCGAGACCGAGTGGGAGAAGGCTGCTGCCTGGGACCCCGAAGTGCGGCTGACGCGCCGCTTTCCGTGGGGCGACAACCCACCTGAGCCACATCACGCCAACCTCGGCGCGGAGATCTTTGGTCCCGCTCCCGTCGGCGCGTTCCCCGCCGGTCGCTCATTCTATGGATGTCACCACATGTTGGGCGATGTCTGGGAGTGGACGGCGAGCGAGTTGCGGGCTTACCCCGGCTTTGAGGCCTACCCGTACCCCGAGTACTCCCAGGTGCACTTTGGCCAGGGCTACCGGGTGCTTCGCGGCGGATCGTGGGCCACCGGTCGATCAGTCGCCAGAAATACCTTCCGCAATTGGGATTTTCCTCAACGCCGACAAATCTTCGCCGGCCTTCGCTGCGCGCGAGACGCTTGATCGAGCCTGGGGAGCTCGCCAAACGACTGACCGGTCTTTCGCTCAGCATCGAAGAGTGCCGAATCGAGACCGGCTCCGTGCCGACGGTTGGCTACTACGATGGATCACCACGACCCACCGCTACCATCTCGCTGATCGGTGACGGCTACGTCGGTCACGGCGAGAACGTCGACTGGACGCTCGAGGATCAAGCCACATTCAAGGAGACCGTGGAGGAGACCATCGCCACCGGTAGCACGACGGTCGGTGCGCTGAGTAACACACTGGATGCGGAATTCGTCGCCCACCACCGAGCCGCGGTGGAGGCCGCGGCCATCGACCTGGCGTTGAGACAAGCCGGAAGCAACCTGTTCTCGATCTCCGGTCTATCCCCCGAACCAGTGACCTTCTGTTGGTCGATCGGTCACGATATGGCGGGAACCGCGGATGCGGTGCTGCGGGCGGTACGCGCAACGCTGCAAGCCGAGCCAGGTGCGAGCTTCAAGCTCGACGTGCCGTCTGAAGGTTGGCCGGAGTCGATGTGGTCGGAGCTTGCCGCTATTGGTCGGGTGCGCATCGTCGATTTCAAGCGCCGAGGGACGGGCCGTTCCGTAGCGCTTGCGCACCAGTACCTGCCCGAGGCGTGGTTGGAAGACCCCCCTTTGAAAGCGTTCGACGAGAGCGATCACTCACACGCATGGACCGACCGGATAGCGGTCGACGGTTACTTGATGCGAGTCGCCGATTTGGCCGTACTACCCTTTCGACCTGCGGCGATCAACGTGAAAGCGCCGCGCATGGGAGGACCGCTCGAAGCGCTTCGTTGTCTGGATCTGTGTCGCCAGAACGGATGGACGTGCTACATCGGCGGGATGTTCGAAGTTGGCCCCGGTCGACATCAGGCACGGGTCTTGGCTTCGCTATTCAGCAGCAACGAATGGAACGATCTGGCGCCAATCCGCGTCCGTGACTCAGACCCGTATGCGCCAAGCCCGCTGCCGATGTCATCCGATCATCGAGGCTTCGGGGAGACGACCGTTATAGCCGACTAGCTGGTCGTCGCTCCAGGATGAGGCGCCGCCCCCTCGTCTGCGATACGACGCGCAAAGTGATCGACCTCCATCGACCCCAACTCGCCTTCGACGTGGGATCGAACGCTCACGTGCCCGGTTCCTAGCTCTCGCTCCCCGACCACCACCATGTAGGGGATCTTCTGCGTCTCCGCATCTCGGACCTTGTAGCCCACGCCCTCTCTGCGGTCATCGACATGCACCCGGATATCGTGACGGCGCAGATGGGTGGCAACCGTCTCGGCATAATCGTTGAACTGATCGCTCACCGGAATGATGCGCACCTGCTCGGGGGCCAACCAAGTTGGGAAGGCCCCTCCATAGTGCTCGATGAGGACGCCGAGGAACCGCTCGATCGATCCTAGGATCGTTCGATGGATGACGACCGGCTGCTGCTCGGTTCCATCCGAAGCGGTGTAGTGCAGATCAAAACGCTCAGCCAAGTTGAAGTCCAGCTGGATCGTCGCCAGCTGCCACTGACGGCCGAGGGCATCGGTCGCTTGAAAGTCGATCTTGGGGCCGTAGAACGCCCCCTCGCCAGCACCGATCGTGAACTCGCGCTCGTTATCGACCAACGCCTGTTCGAGCACCGCCTCGGCTCGATCCCACATCGCCTCGGTACCAATGAAAGTTTCCGGACGAGTTGACAACTCAATCGCGATCTCGAAACCAAAAACATCGCCAAGCACAAACTCTATGAGCCCGAGCAATGACGTCACCTCGGCTTGTATCTGATCAGGCGTACAGAAGATATGGGCATCGTCTTGAACGAAGGTGCGTACGCGCAGAAGTCCGCTGATGACACCCGATTTCTCGTATCGATGTAATCGACCGAAATCTGCGTACCGGATCGGCAGGTCCCGATATGATCGCTTGCGGCTCGCGTATACAAACGTCGATGCCGGACAGTTCATCGGCTTTACAGCCAGCTCTCGATCGTCCGCCGCCGTGAAGTACATGTGCTCACGGTAGTTGTCATAGTGCCCCGAGCGGTGCCAGAGCTCGACATCGTAGATCTGCGGTGTAACGATCTCCTCGTGCGGCCACTCGCTCTCGAAGAGCTCGCGCATGAAGCTCTGCAACCGGTTATAGATCCAAGCGCCCTTGGGGTGGAAGTACGGGCTGGCGGGCGCATTGGAATGGAACGAAAAGAGGTCCAGCTCCCGGCCAAGCCGCCGATGATCGCGGGCTTTGGCCTCCTCGATCAGCTCCAGATGTTGCTCCAGTTCCGCCTTGTCAAAGAACGCTGTCCCATAGATGCGGGTCAGCATCTTGTTCCGCTCGTCGCCACGCCAATAGGCCCCAGCGGTAGACAGCAGTCGAAACGTCCCCAGCCTGCCCGTGGCCGGTACATGCGGGCCACGACAGAGATCGACCCAATCCCCCTGACGGTACAGCGTCAGGATCTCGTCGGCGGGCAGGTCCTCGATGATCTCGATTTTGTAGGGCTCGTCGAGCTCACGGAAGAGCGCCAACGCTTCGTCGCGAGACACAACTTCGCGGGTGATGCCGAGGTCTTCTTTTACGATCTTGGCCATCTCGGCCTCGATCGCCTCGAAATCTTCAGGGGTGAATGGCGTGTCACGGTCGAAATCGTAGTAAAACCCGTCGGCGATAACGGGGCCGATCGTCACTTTGACTTCGGGCCACAGCCGCTGGACCGCTTGAGCCATGAGATGAGCCGTGGAGTGGCGGAAGATATCGAGCGCTTCGGGGTCACGACGAGTCAGAATCCGGAGCTTCGAATCGCCCTCCAGCGGCCGATCCAAATCGTAGGGCTGCCCGTCGACTTCGGCTGCCAGCGCAGCCCGAGCGAGGCCGGCGCCGATCTGGCTCGCCACATCGAAAGGAGTTGAACCGGGGGCTACCTCAAGCTTGGCACCATCTGGCAGAGCAACAGTTGTGGTCTTCTTACCGGCCATGGGCTACGAAAGCTACGCGGCGATTCCGGGACCGGCAAAACGCGCGGCGCTGTTTAATGCGTGCGATTCTCGGCGGTGACTGCTCGGTACTCATTGGAGGGTCCTAGCCAGCCCCAGTGCTCGAGATCGACGCTGCCATCAGCATCGAACTCGACGCCTTCGCGCTCGAGCAGAGCGCGCTGAAGCTGCGGTGGGATTCCGACTTTGCCGATCGAGATCTCTCCACGCACGTTGATTACACGCTGCCACGGAACATCGGCGTCCTCTGGAAGAGCGTGAAGAGCCCATCCTACCGTCCGGGCGGCCCTCGGCTTGCCGCACAGTGCCGCGATGTGACCGTAGGTCGCCACTTTTCCTCGCGGGATCCGGCGCACCATCGCGTAAACGTGGTCGTAGAAGGATCTAGGCGGCCTCGCCTCGTCTTTGTCGCGTGCCGAGGCCGTTCGGCCCATCAGCCCGACACTTGCCCCGCGGCAGCCCCCGCGAGCCGCGATACCACCATGTCGCCCATCTCAGAGGTCGCGATCCCGCTCCTCGCATCGGCGGACGGGACATCCCCGCTTTGAAGAAGATCGCCGACCGCGCGCTCGATCCGCTGAGCGCCACTTGTTTCGCCCAGGAAGTCAAGCATCATCGAGGTCGCCGAGATCGCACCCAGCGGGCAGGCGACATTCTGACCGGTGTACTTGGGGGCCGAGCCGTGAACGGGCTCGAACATCGAAGTGCGTCCCGGATGAATGTTGCCCGACGCGGCGATACCCATCCCCCCCTGTAACATCGCCCCAAGGTCGGTGATGATGTCACCAAACAGGTTCGTCGTGACGATGACGTCGAACCACTCGGGGTTCTTCACCATCCACATGCAGCAAGCATCGACGTAAGCGTGATCAGTCTCGATCTCGGGAAAATCGCCGGCAACGTATTCGTACGCTCGGGTCCACAGGTCGTGAGGTCGAATCGCATTCGCTTTGTCGACGAGCGTGACTCGTGGAGGGCGATCGGAGATCCCCGCTGCCTCGCGCTCCACTCCCCTCTTTCGCGCCAGCTCGAAGGCGTACCGACACGCCCGCTCGCACCCCTTCCACGTGTAGAGCCCGTTGACGAGCGCGACCTCGTCGGGCGTGCCTTTCTTGAGATGACCACCGATCTGCGAGTAAAGCCCCTCGGTGTTCTCCCGCACGACGACGAACTCGATGTCGTCGGGCCCCTTGTCCTTGAGTGGACACAGATGTGCAGAGTACAGCGTGATCGGTCGCAGATTCACGTACAGATCGAGGCCGAAGCGAAGGCCGAGGATCACCGAGCGCTCCACGAGCCCCGGCTCGACGTCGGGATGACCAATCGCAGCGAGGAGTACCGCGTCAAGCCCCCGCCACTCGTCGATCACCGAGTCGGGTACGAGCTCCCCTGTTTTCAGATAGTGCGCGCTGCTGTACTTATACTCGACGAGCTCGGTCTGGAACCCCTCGAGATCAGCTGACGCGGTGAGGACTTTTACGCCCTCCGCGGCCACCTCGGGACCGATCCCATCGCCAGGAATCAAGCCGATTCTGTATGTGGTCATCGCACCATCTCGCACACCCCTACATTACGGGGTACACGTCGCTTCTGCCTATCTGATTAGGTAACCAGAGATTGAGAGTTGGTGGAGCTGATCGGAATCGAACCGACGACCTCCTGAGTGCGATTCAGGCGCTCTCCCAGCTGAGCTACAGCCCCAACTTGGCTCGAATATACCCGTCGGTTGTTTGGCCGTCGACGAAAAACGGCGCGCTATCCGGTCAGCAGACCCTCACCAACTTCGGTCCATTGTTTCAGGTAGTACTGCATCGTCTCCCTAAGGGTGTCTCGCAGATTGAACTCCGGTTCCCACCCCAGCGAGCGGATCTTCGTAATGTCGGGGACTAACCGATCTGAGTCCTCGTAGCCCTCGCCGTAGAACTCCTCACCGCTCACGTCGACGATCTCGCTCTGTGGAGGCTCGCCGGTGAGTTCTTCGTACAGTTCGGACATCACGTTCGCAAGATCACGGATCGTTATGTTGTTGTCTGGGTTACCGACGTTGTAGATCTGGTTGCGAGTTGCGTCAAGGTTGTCCAGAATCGCTTGAAATGCGTGGTTGGCATCCCGAATATGCAAGAACGATCGATGCGCATCGCCACCGTCAACGAGTTGCATGCGCCCACCGGTTAGGAGAGCGGACATGAAATGTGCAAAGACCCTCGGCCCACCCTGGCTATTAGCGGGCACCAGATAGTCGATACGACTGCCACAGAAGTTGAACGGGCGGATGATCGTGTATTCGATGTTCCCAGCAGTCCCATGTCCATGGATGACCCTCTCGAGCAACACTTTCGATGTCGCATAAATCCAACGCTGTTTCTCCACCGGCCCGAAGACGCTGTCAGATTCGTCCTCGTAGTAGCGCTCACCCTCGGTTAGCTTCCCGTACACTTCGGCAGAGGAGTACTGCACAAGCCTCACACCTGGATTACTGAGACACATCCGAAGGACTTTCATGTTCTGATAGAAATTGAGGTCGAAAACCTCCAGCGGTGTGGTGTTGTACAGACTTGGATTGGCGTAGGCGACGAGATCCACAACCAAGTCGGTGTCGCCGATAAGGCTCCGCACAGGCTCGTCATCCTGGCGCACGTCCATTTCATGAAAGACGAAATTCTCGCCCTCGATACCCGCTAGCTTCTCGCGCGTGATATCGACACCAACGACGTCGTGCTCACCCCGCGAAATCAAGTGCTCTGCCATGTGGGAGCCGATAAACCCCCCGGCTCCTAGAATCAGAATCTTCAATTGAAAACTCCCTTCGCAGCCTGCGTTATGGTCGAATCTGCCCAGCGGGCACCCACAATCTGCACCCTCAACCCGTCTTGAGGTAGACCTCCCAGAGGTCGTCAGTGATGGTAGGGCTCACCGCGCACGATCGTCCAAGCCCGGTAGAGCTGCTCTACCAGCACGACCTGTGCCAACTCGTGGGCGAGGGTTTGCGGTCCCAGCGCGATTCTACGGTCCGCGGCTGCGATAACCGCCGGCGAAAGCCCATCAGCCCCCCCGACCGCAAAAACCGCGCGTCGGACTCCGTCCACGCGCCATGCATCGAGCAATCGCGCCCAGCCCTCGGAGACCAGCGACTCGGCCTGCGGCGCAAGCGCTACCAACCGGTCACGCGGTCCGATCGTGGCGACCTTGAGCAGCCGTTGACCTTCTTCCTCGAGCCCCTCGGCGCCAGTTTTCTTTGATGGCTTGACGTACTTCCGTTCGACTGGACAGTAGCGTTCGATTCGAGCGACGTACTCGGCCACGCCAGATCGCGCCCAATCGTTCCTGACTTTATCGACGGCGATGATGTCGATTTGCACGCCTCTTAGCCGACCGGGGTTTCGACCTCTCGAACCAGAACCGTGTCGCGCTGTTGCCCGGGATCAGTCTCGGGGTAAGTGAGAGTGTGATGCAGGCCACGACTCTCGTGACGCCGACGCGCGGACTCAACGATCAGCTGGGCCACCTGGAACAAGTTCACCGCCTCCCCCATCTCTGGGACCGCAGAGAAGCTTGGCACACGACGCCCTACTTCCTCCAGTTGGCGTGCAGCTCGTGCCAACCCGTCGTCATCCCGGACGATACCCGCCCCATCCCACAAGATTTCGCTAATCTCAGTACGCAACTCGAGCGCCGAGTTCTCGACCGGCGGCGTCGACGCCATGACCGGGGGGTCTTCAGCCCCCACGTCGCGCTCGGCCAAGAGTTCCTGCGTTACTTCCGCCGCTCGCTTGGCGAACACGACGGCTTCCAAGAGAGAATTCGATGCCAACCGGTTGGCGCCGTGCACACCAGTGCACGCCACCTCGCCCACGGCGAGAAGAGCGTGGATTCCGGTACGCCCCCAAAGATCGGTCTGTATACCACCACACAGGTAATGCGCAGCCGGGACGACTGGGAGCATATCATCCGGTGGATCGAATCCTCGCTCCCGACACGTCGCCAGGATGTTCGGGAATCGCTCCGCGAACCGTTCGCGCGAGATCGGGCCGCAATCCAGCCAGACATGGCTCGCCCCGGTGTTGCGCATCTCAGCGTCGATCGCACGTGCTACCTCGTCTCTGGGCGCGAGCTCCGCCGTCCCATGGTCTTGCATGAACGGCTGACCGTCGAGATTGCGCAGGATCGCCCCTTCACCCCGAACAGTCTCGCTAATCAGAAACGGTCTTCCCTCAACAGGATACAGGCCTGTCGGGTGAAACTGGATGAACTCCATGTTGGCGATCGCCGCGCCGGCTCGATAAGCCATCGCTATGCCGTCGCCGGTAGCGATCGATGGGTTTGTCGTGAACCGATAGGCCTGACCACACCCCCCGGTGGCCACGTAGGTCACACGGGCACGGACCGCCACCAACTCGCCGCCGTGACGATCGACAACCACCGCGCCAGCGCACCGCGGGCCATGGTCTGAATCGATCATCCACAGGTCGAGGGCAAAATAGTGCTCATGAATCCGCACCCCAGCGCGAGCTGCAGCATCGAGAAGCCCAGCCTCTATCACCCGGCCGGTGAGATCGTCAGCACGCACGATCCGTCGGGCCGAGTGCCCACCCTCCCTAGCCAGCGAGAGTTCTTCTGGATCTTCCGTCGAGTAGCTGAATCGAACTCCGTAGTCGATGAGCTCTCGCACCCGGGCGGGTCCCTCCTCGACCAGCAGGCGCACCGCTTCCACGTCGCACAAGCCGTCACCGGCCCGCAGCGTATCAGCGATGTGTGCATCAAAGGAGTCCGCCGGGTCCATGACCGCTGCGATCCCCCCTTGCGCGTAGTTCGTGTTGGCCTCTGAGTCTTCTTTCTTCGTGATCACCGTCACGGTGCCGTGAGCGGCGGCCTTAATCGCGTACGAGAGCCCGGCGATCCCACTGCCAAGAACCAGAACGTCGGTCTCCACTACCCGGTCTGTCGCGCGAGCGCTCATCGGGGACTCGAAACCAAAACGTCTGTGACGAGCGCGGTTAGCAGTGCCGGGTCCGAGGGTTTCAATCGTCGCCGTAGGACGCCGACCGGTCGATCGTTGAACCAGTCGGCCTGACACTTGATTGCGTCCTTCTCCGTCATCACGAAAGGCACCTTGGGGTGCTTCGCCAGCAGTGCGGTTATGTCGCCTCGAGAGAATCGATAATGGTCAGGAAAAGCGACCACCTGTATCGGAGACCAGCCGACTTGCTCGGCAAATCGAGTGACTGAGACCGGATCGGCCACGCCCGCGATGACGATGACCCCCCGATCGTCGACATCAAACGACGCCTCGCTTCCCCGCAACCACCCGTCTAAGTCGACGGTCCCAGCATCCCGCCACTGGACCACGGTTCCGGGCACCTGGTCCCACCACGAGGTGAGCGCCCGACCGATCGACCCCGGCGGCCAGGTACGAGATCGGGGATCGACACCGCTGACCACCCACGCCCCGCGAGGCGGCCGCCACGATGATCTTTGGCGGAGTGGCCCCGAGGGAACGCATTTGGCCGGCGCCAATAGATCCCGTGCGGTAAACGCTATCAGGTCTAGCTGGCGGGCGACCTTCCGGTGCTGTAGCCCGTCATCAAGCACAAACAAGTCGACATCCGTCACCGCCAGAACCGCTTGCGCGGCAGCCGAGCGATCCGCACCCACGCCAACCCAGGCACCGGCTCTCGCCAGCAGCGCCGGTTCATCTCCAACGGCAGCCGGGTCCACTGATCTCGCCGCTGGCGTTATCACCGTTATGTCATTGACGCTGCGTCCGTACCCTCGCGAAAGCACCGCCACGTGTGTCGCGCTCGTCAGCCCGTCGGTGATCAGCCATCGAACCAGTGATGTCTTCCCGCCACCACCGATGGTGACGTTCCCAACGCTTATCGTGGGGACACCCAGATGGATCGCGCTCGCGTGACGTCTTAGGCGACGATCGGCCACCACCCCCCAGCCAGATGCGAGCGGAGCTGCCAACCCACGGAACACAGCACCCAACGCACCGCCGTCGCCGTAGACGGTACGGCGCGCCCAGCCATACGCGGCCGCACGCTCGACGACCGTTGACCCGCCCATCGTGCGCGGATCCGATCGCTCTGCTCTAGGGGTCATCCCGAAAGTGTCGCTCGGCGACGTCGCTCCACTCGGCGTGGCTGCTCGGTGAGCTCTCTCTCGAGCTGCCTGTGGAGGGTGCACAGCCGTTTCCCCAGCTCCTGGCTCGCGCTCGCGATCAGTCGTTCGTCGGCACCTTTAGCGACCCAGACCGCAGATCCATAGCGGATTTTTACCCGAGCGCCGGGCCATGGGATTTCAAAACGATCCCACGATTCCACTCGCTTGCAGGGCCGCGCGGCGGCTGCGACTGGCACCAGCGCGTGGCCAGTTCTGCGAGCGAGCGCCACCGCACCAGGCAAAACACTGTGGATGTCGGTATGTGCGTCGGGTGTAATCGCTAAGTCTCCTCCAGCGGCTGCGTGACGCATCATCGCGCGAAAACCCGCTACCGGCGTCCGACGCCGAGAGCCTCGAATCGGTATATAGCCGAGCGGACTCACGATTTTAGCTGCCATTACGCCATCTGGATGACTGGATACGAGCACACCAACTCGTTTGCCGGCGTGAAGGGCTGCCAGCTCCAGCATCCGCCCATGCCAGAAGCAAAAGATGACGCCGCATCGCTCGTCTCGTACCGCTTGCAGGTGTTCGAGACCCGTCACGTCTGCGCGCCATGTGCTGGACAGCGCCTTTACAAAGCGGGCCACGAGCCAACCACTATTACTGGCGAAAAACCGAAGACGAGGACGGCTCACTGGATCCTCCCGAGCATCCAAGTGGCGAGGATCACGGCGGCGAGTACTACCACCATCCACCGCGTTTTCACTCGCCGAGGTCGGTGTGGCGAGACGGCCTGGCGCTCCTTCCAGGCCTTGATGAGGACCATCCTAAACTGTTACTCCCCGCTCGCTCTCACTTATGAAAGTGATAAAGCGGACAATCTCCGGGTACGGGTGAAGCTCGTCCTTGGCTCGAGCGAGCGCCTGCTTGATGTTGAGCTTCGAGTTGAAGAACAACCGGTAGGCCCGCTTGAGCTCACTCTTGACGTTCTCCGGGAAACCCCGTCGGTCGAGACCGACGGAGTTGAGCCCAAACAGAGCTGCTGGGTTACCTGCCGCCTTGACGTATGGAGGTACGTCCTTCTGGATGCGAGAGCAGCCGCCAACAAACGCATGCGCGCCTATGCGCACAAACTGATGAACCGGGGTCATACCACCGATGATGGCGTTCTCATCGATGCTGACGTGCCCGGCGAGATTTACCGCATTTGACAGGATAACACCGTCACCCACCAGGCAGTCGTGTGCCACGTGGACGTATGCCATGAGCAAGCAGGCATCCCCGATGCTGGTGTACCCTTGCGCAAGGGTGCCGCGATTCACGGTCACGTACTCGCGAATCACCGTTCGGTCACCAATCATGCAAGTGGTTGGCTCGCCCTGGTACTTGAGATCTTGGGGGTCGCTTCCAATCACCGCCCCGTAGTGGATCTTGCACCGTTCCCCGATTGTAGTGTCACGCTCGATGACTGCATGGGCTGCGACACGGGTGCCAGCCCCGATCGTCACACCAGGACCGATAATCGCATAAGGGCCGATGAAAACATCGGCGCCGATCTGTGCACTTTCGTCCACGATCGCAGTCGTGTGAATGGTCTCCGTTACCGATTTCATTTTTTGACCAGTGTTGCCATGAGATCCGCTTCGGCCACTACGGTACCGTTGACACGAGCCACACCACGCATCTTGCAATGGGCTCCCCGCCGTCGCACCATCTCGAGTTCGCAGACCAACTGATCCCCGGGCCGCACCGGATGTCTGAACCTGACGTTATCCAAGCCGGTGAAGTAAACGACTTTTTCCCCGCCTGCGTCTACCGAACTCATCAGAAGTAGGCCGCCAACCTGGCCCATTGCCTCGACAATCAGCACCCCGGGCATCACCGGATGGCCCGGAAAATGACCTTGAAAAAACGGCTCACTTATCGTCACGTTCTTGATCCCGACGACACGTTTCCCGTCCTCCATCTCGATGACTCGATCGACGAGCAAAAACGGATATCGATGCGGGATCGTATCCAGAATCTGTGAGACGTCGAGCACGGTCTTCGAGGGTTGATCCTGCGAAACCTCGACTTCCGACTGCCTGCCCACATGCGGACTTGCACTGTTCCCGTTCTCGCCAGCCATTCGTCGCTTGAGGATCTGAACCAGCGCCAAATGGGTTCGGTGGCCAGAACGATGGGCGATGATGTGAGCCTGGATGTCTACGTTCAGAACTTTCAAATCGCCAAGCAAATCCAGGATCTTGTGGCGAACGAGCTCGGTCGGGAATCGAAGTCGTTCCTCACTCAGGATTTCGTCGTCACCGATAACGATCGCATTGCGAAGATTACCACCGCGGATCAGACCGGCTTCCCTCAATTGCTCGATCTCGGCTAGGAAACCGAACGTCCGAGCGGGCGCAATTTCCTTTTCGAACGTGGCCGGGGTGATTTCAAATGACTCGAACTGATGTTGGACCAGCGGATGATCGAAATCGATCGAGAACGACACCTGCAATCGATCCGATGGCAACAGGGTGATCTCGACACCGCCGTCCTCATAAAAGATCGGCTCCTCGCCGCGATAGCGTTTGCGCTCGGCATCAAGCTCCGTGAGACCCGCCTCTTGCAGCGCCTTCCAAAATGGCAAGCTCGACCCGTCGCCAACCGGTGGCTCGCTGGAATCGAGCTCGATCCGCAGATTGTCTATGCCCCTCACCGCCAGCGCAGCGAGAACGTGTTCGATCGTGTGTACCTTGCTACCGTCGATCCCAATCGACGTCCCTCTCTCCACGCCAATCACATGATCAGGCTCGACGACGATCTCCGGATGTCCTTCCAGATCGACGCGAACAAACCGGATACCGGTGTTCGCCTCGGCGGGAAGAAACGTCATGTGACATTGATTCCCGGTGTGGAGTCCGACCCCGCTGTAGGTCACGGGACGCGCAATTGTGAGCTGCCGCTCGTTACTTGTCATATGGCTTTCGTGAGTTTGCCGGAGGTCCTCTAGGATTTGGATCTCACCTTGCGTTCCAACGCCTTGACACGCTGGAACAGCTCGGGGAGTCGGGAGAAAAGCGCGTGTGCGCGCATTTGTTCTCGATGAGATCGCGCCGGGTAGCCCGAGTATTCGGCGTCTGCTGGGATGTCGCCAATCACCCCTCCCTGAGCGCCAACCCTGGCGCGGGCACCGATCTTGACGTGGCCTACGATCCCCACCTGGCCGGCTAACATAGCGCTCTCGCCCACCTCCGTGCTCCCCGCGATACCGACTTGAGCAACAATGATAGCGTTTTTACCTATTTGAACATTATGAGCAATGTGAACCAGGTTGTCAATCTTGACCCCAGACTCGATGATCGTCTCTCCAGCCGACCCACGATCGATCGTGACGTTGGCGCCGATTTCGACATCATCGCCGATCGACAAGCCCCCCCGCTGGGGGACCTTGTAATGCTGTCCGAGCTTGTCGGTCGCATAGCCAAAACCGTCGGAGCCCAGAACAGCTCCGCTCTGTACGATGCACCCCGTTCCGAGGCGCGTGCCGCGATGCACAGTCACCCGAGAGAACAGTTGACTGTTGTCACCGATCTCGGTTCCTTCTTCGACCACGCACAGCGGACCGATCACGACGCCCGATCCCACCACCACGCCCGGGCCGATGATGCAGCCGGCGCCAACCGAGACATCGTCCGGAAGTGTCGTCCCTGGATCCACGATCGCGGACTCGTGAACACCAAACTCAACCGCCGGCGGTGGCAACAACAGGTCGACGGCGCGTGCGAACGACAGATAGGGGTTGTCGCTTCGCAGCACATTCTGGCCGTTGGCTTGATACTCCTCGTCGACGACCAGCGCCCCAGCGGACGACGCCAGGGCCGCCTCCAGGTACTTGGGGTTTGCTAGGAAGGAGAGGTCCTCCGGGCCCGCCCCCTCTAGCGGGGCCACACCGCTGACCTCGACCCAGGGGTCACCATCCAATCGGGCATCAATCGCCCTCGCCAGCTCACCTAGCGAGTACGATGGCATGCGGCCTCCAGGTCAACCGGTGGAGTTTCGTCAGTTCGAAGACGGCGCAACAGGCTCCGAAGCCCGGAGCTTCTGAATGACCTCCTCGGTGATGTTGAGCGATGGATCCCCGGCCACCAGGGCGCCGTCGTTCAGATCGAATATCAACGAGTACTGTCCCTCTCGCCTGGTCTGATCGATAACTCGATTCACACGCTCGATAATCGGTTGCATGAGCTCGGCCTGACGCGCCCCAGCCTCCCCGTCCGGCCCGAACTTGCTTTGGAAATATTCCTGCATCTCACGCTCGAGTCTGAGCATCTCCTCCTGACGCTCGGTCTTTTTCTCTGGTGACAGAATCACTTCTTGCCGCTTGTACTCCTCAAACAGCTCCTGCAACTCGGTCTGTCTCTGAGCCAGTGAATCACGCCACTCGTTAGCGGTCCGGTTGAACTCCTCATTGGCCTCCGTGTATCCGGGCGCTTGCTTGATGACCGCATCCGAATCCACATAGGCGATTCTTAGCTCACCATCCTGAGCCAGCGCGACACCCGGTAGCGCCATCAGCAAGAGCACCGCGACAACGATCCTTCTCGACATGATCGATTCCCTCCTCATGGGTATTGTCACCAACCGAGAAATTAGCTGCTGTGCTCCCAATCTGCTGCCTGGGCGCGCTGGGCTCGGGCTCAGCGCTGGAGCATGCCAAACCGGAAATGCAGCTCCCAGCCTGGATCTGGGTTCCCGAGGACATCCCGCCGATCAAACCCGTATCCGTAGTCGATCCCCAATGGTCCAACGCCCGGCAACTCGACCGACACGCCGATACCCGCGCCACGCTTCAGGTCCGCAAACGTCACATCACGGAACTCGCGAAATACGTCCCCAGCGTCATAGAAAACAGAAGCATATATCGTATCCGAGATCTTGAAGAAGTGCTCCGCCGTGAGAAGCAGGAACGCGTTACCACGATCACTGCCGCACGAGGCGCCCTCCTGCGAGCCCGAATTCAATAACCCCACGCAGTTATCCTGATAACCACGAAGCCCTTCGGCGGGAAACTGCACCCCTCCTAAAACGAACTGATCGGTGATTGGAACGAAACCGGTGGCGTTGATCCCTCCGGTCTTGAGCTTGAGGTTTATCGTCGTCCGGTCGTTGAACGTAGATGCGAACCAGGAGCTTTCGAACTCATACTTTTGAAACCCGACGTTCCCGCCCAGCGGCCCACCCGCGAGGTCGACGTTGAGCGCGTGCCGAGCACCCTGAATAGGGTGGCGGCGAGGCAGCCGAGTATCTCGAACCAGACCTAGCGTGAGGCTCGACTCGGTACGTGGGTAGTCTTCTTCGAACGACTCAGTGGTGCCGGTTCTGTCTTCCAAGTCGACCCGCTGCCACTTGTAGCCATAGAACACCCGTGATGCGTCATCCCACGGCAGTGGCGTGCCAAACCGGACGCTCGCCCCAAGCGCATCCTGACGAAAGGCCTGGTTGGTGAACCGGCGGTCAAAACTAAAGAACGAAGTCGATAGAGAGGTTCTGGTACCCAAAAACACCGGCTCGGTGTAACCCAACTCGATATTCTGGTTGCGACTACCGAACTCCCACCTGACGCGACCCAGTTTTGCCTGTCCGAAGAGATTCGGCTGCTCGTAGCCGATAAACCCAGACAGACCAGTCCCGCCTCCCACCGCTGCGCCCAACGAGAGCGATCCCGTACGGCGCTCAGTCAGCTCAAAGGACAGGTCGATGTCGCCGGTTTCTTGATCGACGACGCGTGTGGTCGGAATGATCCCGGGTTCGAAAAACCCGAGGCCTTCTAGCGATAGCAGGCTATTGCGAACATCGGTGCGGCGAAAACGTTCTCCCGGCTGGACGAAGAGATGCCTTCGAATCACCGACTCGTGAGTTACGGTGTTGCCCTTGATCGACACGCGCTGGACGTGGGCGGGGGTGCCCTCGCGGATCTGCCAAGTGAGATCAACCACCGCGGTATCGGGTCGCACTCTGCGAATCGGTTGCACTTGGGCGTAGATGTACCCGTCGTCGGCGTACAGGTTCAAAAGATCGGCTTGGGTCTGCTGAACCGCCTCGGTATCAAACACGCGACCTGACTCCAACTTGACAAACCCCCGGAGGTCGGCTTGAGAGAAGCGGGTGTTACCCTCGATCTCGATATTGCCGGTCCGATAGCGGGTACCTTCATCGACGGTCGCGAAGAGCCGCATCTTGCCTTCGGTTTCGTCGACCTGCAGCGAGTCGGAAACGACCTGCATGTCCAGGTAGCCGTTTCGCCCGTAGAACGATGGAAGCACCTGGCTTAGATCGGCCCGCCATTTGGCCTCATCGAACTCACCGTCCTTCCAAAACCAGAAGCCCTCTGGCTCGGTCTCGAGCTCTTTCCGCAGTTTCTTGTCGGAGAATGCTTCGTTCCCCTCAAACTCGATCGTCTTGATCGCGACTTTCCGACCTTCACTGACAGTTACGGAGACCGCCGTCGAATCAGCCGCTGGCGCCTCGGCCTCGATTATCACGTCAGCGAGATAGAAACCTCTACCCTGGTACAACTCCCTCACGTCCAGCTCCGCCTGATGAACACGGCTGTCAACCAAGCGATCCCCAGGTCGCAGCTTTAGCGCCTCCTCGACGTCGGTCTCACTCACCTCATCCACGCCATCGAATTCGAGGGCGGTGACAACCGGCGCCTCTTCAACTCTCAGCACAACAGTGACGCCTCCATCGGCTGGACGCGTATCGATTTGGATGTCGTTGAACAGATAGGTTTTCCAAAGGGTTCGGATCGCTTGCTGCATCACGCGCGGCGTGAGCAGTGCGTCCCGTCGCAGTCCCGAGAGCGCGCTGACTCGCTGAGGATCGATCGTCCTCGTTCCCTCAACGACGATTTCCGATATCCGGACCCCAACGGCTTGGGGGTGTACCGGCGGCGCAGTGAGCAGAAGTGCGGCGACTACCAGGCTGAGGGGCAGCGCGAAGCGCGCTAGCGCGCGGGCGGAGGCAGCCCGCGACACTGTCAACCGACCTCTTCCTGGATCGACCCTGCTCCCTCCGGCTTGCGGGGACTGACGACGACGAACACCAGCTTGTCGTTCTCTTCGTCCACGTTAACGATCACCTCATCGCCAGCAGCGAAGGAGCCCTGGAGCAACTCTTCCGAGAAGGGATCTTCCAAGTAACGCTGCATCGCGCGTTTGAGGGGACGAGCGCCGAACTTCTCATCAAACCCCCTCTCGGCCAGGAAGTGCTTCGCTTCGTCGGACAGTACGAGTGTGAGCTCTCTCTCGCCCAACCGTTCCAGGACATCCTGGAACAGGATGTCGACGATTTCGACGATGTGTTGCTCGGAGAGCGGATGGAACACGATGACCTCATCCAACCGGTTCAAAAACTCCGGATTGAAGGTGTTGTCGATCTCGTCCTTGACCGCTTCCTCGATCTGCAGAGCCCGTGAGTCCTCGCTTGGCTTGTGAAATCCGAGCGCCTTGCCACCGGTGATTCGACGCGCACCAATGTTCGACGTCATGATCACAACCGTGTTCTTGAAATCGATCTTCCGTCCGTAGTTATCCGTGATGTGCCCTTCATCCAGAATCTGCAGGAGAATGTTGAAGACATCCGGGTGTGCCTTCTCGATCTCGTCCAGCAGGACCACCGAGTAAGGCTTCCGGCGGACCTCCTTGGTCAGATAGCCAGAGTCCTCGTAGCCAACGTATCCCGGCGGAGCACCGAGAAGACGGCTAACCGTGAACTTCTCCATGTATTCCGACATATCGATCCGAATGAGCGAGTTCGGGTCTGCGAACAGAAACCGAGCCAGTGCTCGAGCCAGCTCGGTCTTACCCACACCCGTCGGACCTGAGAAAATGAAAGACCCGATGGGTCGACGGGGATCCTTGAGACCGGCCCGGGTCCTGCGAATCGCCTTCGAAATCGCCTCGATGGCTGGGTTCTGGCCGACGATGAACTTGTGGAGTTCGTCCTCCATCTGCAGCAGGCGCTCTGTTTCCTCCTCCTTGAGACGGACGACCGGCACTCCCGTCCAGCGACTTACGATGAACGCCACGTCTTCCGTGGTCAGGGCCGGGCGCTCGGCATTGGAACCGCGCTCCCACTCCAGCTTCTTACGCTTGATCGTGGATTTCAGCTCCCGCTCGCTATCGCGGAGCTTGGCTGCGGTCTCGTAATCTTGCGCCTTGATCGCCTGATCCTTGCGGACGATGATCTCCTGCACTTCTTCTTCCAGTGCCAGTAGCTCCGGCGGTGGGACCTGTGTCGCCAGGTGCACTCGAGCGCAGGCTTCATCGATCACATCGATCGCCTTGTCTGGCAAAAACCGATCGGTGATGTAGCGCTCCGAAAGTCGGGCCGCCGTCTCGAGAGTATCGTCCGGGATATCTACGTTGTGGTGCTCGGAATACCGCGGACGCAAGCCTTGGAGGATCTCCACCGTTTCCTCAATCGTGGGTGGATCCACAACAACCGGCTGAAAGCGACGCTCCAGCGCTCCATCCTTCTCGATGTACTTGCGATACTCGTTTAGCGTGGATGCGCCGACACACTGTAGCTCACCTCGGGCCAAAGCAGGTTTCAACATGTTGGACGCGTCGATCGCGCCCTCCGCTGCCCCTGCTCCAACTAGCGTGTGCAGCTCATCGATGAAGAGGATCACGTTCTGTGATTGCTTGATCTCGTTGATGACCGCTTTGAGTCGCTCTTCGAACTGACCGCGATACTTCGTGCCCGCAATCACAGCTGCCATATCGAGAGACAGAACTCGATGATCACGGAGGCTGTGGACGATTTCGCCGTTCGTTATTCGCTGCGCGAGGCCCTCCACGATGGCGGTCTTGCCCACACCCGGTTCACCGATAAGTACGGGGTTGTTCTTCTTCCGGCGCGACAGCACCTCGATGACACGCTCGATCTCCTTGTGGCGGCCGATCGTCGGATCGAGTTCTCCCTCGCGGGCAAGATCCGTAAGGTCCCGACAGAAGTGGTCTAGCGCTGGGGTCTTGGATTTCTTGTCGCTCGTCTTGGACGTCTGGCCTCCGCTCTCCATAGAGCTCAGCTCCCCTCCGAGCAGGCGAATCGTCTCGTTACGGGCCACGTCGATCGTGACTCCGACATCATCCAAAACTTGGGCTGCCACGCCCTTTTCTTCTCGCAACAGGCCGAGCAAGAGATGCTCGGTACCTACATATGAGTGCTTGAGACTCCGCGCTTCCGCAACCGAAAACTCGAGTACCTTTTTGGCCCGGGTCGTGTACGGCACTTCGTCGGCCGTCATGTCGCTCTTTCCGAGCTCAACCCGCTCCTCGATGCGCTCCCGCAACTCGTCGAGATCGGCGTTCAGGTTGGTCAGGATCGCTGCCGCGACACCTTCGCCTTCTCGAATGAGTCCGAGCAGAATGTGCTCAGTTCCTACGTAGTCATGATGCAGGCGGGTCGCTTCCTCGCGGGCCATCGAAAGGACCTTGCGTACTCGATCGGTAAAATTGCTATTCATCGGTATTCTGTCCTTCCTCCGCCAGCATTTCCCGCACCAAGGAAGCCCGCTCAATCTCGCGCTCCCGCTTATCGAGCTTGCGACCAGCGCGCTTCTCCAGATGGGCTATCTGTGTCCACAATAATAGCTGATTGAGCGTGGATACCCCGATCCGAGGCAGCAGTTTCATGCTCACGCCTAGACGTACGGCGGACAGCAGATTCATCATCTCGTCGAACGAAAGCGAACGGGCGCAAGTCATCAGACCGTACGCTCGCCACACCTTGTCCTCGATTTCGTCAAGCGCATCTCGAACAAGCACCTGGCGCGCGTTCTCCTCGTACTCGATCACTTGACGGGTAATCTGCCCCAGGTGATCAACCAATTCATCCTCACTCTTGCCAAGCGTGGTTTGGTTGGAGATTTGGAAGTAGTTCCCGATAACGTCGGACCCTTCGCCATAAAGCCCGCGGAACGTCAGGCCGATTTGAGCCAAACCCTGAAGCACCTTGGCGATCTCGCGTGTTAGCACCAGTGCCGGCAAATGAGCCAACACCGAAGCCCGCAGACCAGTCCCCGTGTTTGTTGGACAGCTAGTAAGGAAACCGAATCGATGATGGTAGGCGAAGCGCAACTGGCTGCGCAGGGTCTCGTCGGTGCGGCTGGCGATCTGCCATGACGTTTCGATCTGCAGACCTGGCGTTAGTGCCTGTATGCGCACATGGTCTTCTTCGTTGATCAAGAGGGCCAAGCGACCCCCGTCCCCCACCAAGAGACCGCTGGCTTCACGGAACTTCACCATCTCACGGCTGACCAAATGCCGTTCGAGTAGCACGGTCAAATCGGTCTCGGGCAAATCCGCCAACCGTACGAACTGCCGCATTTCGTTAGTCGTTGACTCGAACGCCTCGACGATCTCCTCCATGACCAGCTCTTGCTGGCTCCCGCTTATCGTTTCCCGGAACGGATATCGCTCGAGATTGCGTGCCAAGCGGATGCGCGTGGACAGGATCACGCCCGCGTGCGGCCCGTCCCCGGTGATCCAAGCCAACCCCCCCTCAACAGGCTGCAAGAGATCATCACTTGGGAGGTTCACTCTTGTCCACCTCCGCCGTCCTCCACACCTGATTGTGCATCCGCTGAAACGGTGATGGCTTGGTCTGACTCCAACTCCACGATCGCGTCACGCAACTCAGCGGCTCGCTCGTATTCCTCATTGTCAACCGCCTGCCTGAGCTCGCGGCGTAGTGACGCCAACTGGGCCTCTGGGCCCGACGGTAGTTGTACGCCTTCATCCTCACAGATGCCGACATGCTCATTGGAGCCGTGGATGCGCCTTAGCAGCGCGCTCATTTCTTGTTCGAAGGTGGAGTAGCATCGGGAGCACCCCAACCTGCCGGTCTTTCGGAATTGCCGAAACGTACACCCGCATCGCGGGCAGGCCGCGTTCGTGTTGGTCGCGCTGGTGAAGATCGGCGCACCCATCTCGGACAAGAAGTCCGACAACGGCGCCTGGGATCCCGGCAGCGGGGTTTTGAGTCCCCGCTCCTCTGCGCACGACTGACACAGATGCAGGGTTTCGGTCTCGTCGTTCACTATCTGGGTGAAGTGAACGCTGGCCGGGTTTTCGTGGCAATCTTCACACAGCATAACTTCAATCCTGGTCAAAAAGATTCACTACCAGCACCTAGAAGCTAATTACACCGCCACATTGAGTAAAACGCGCCTCTATATGGCGATGTTCAAACCCCCGTTGGGTCCGACCACCCCTCGGGAGCAACACCAGCGGTGACCGGCGCCACGACTCCGTCGTCCAAACGCAAGAGACGGTCCGTCCTGCCGGCGAGACGGTCGTCGTGGGTCGCCACCACAAACGCCACCCGTTTCTCTCGCGCCAAGCTGAACATCAGGTCGTGCAGGTGCTCGCTGTTGGCGCGATCCAGATTGCCTGATGGCTCGTCGGCCAGGATCACCATTGGCTCGTGAACCAGCGCCCTGGCGAACGCGACTCGCTGCTGCTCCCCGCCGGACAACGCGCTTGGCCGGTGGGTCAGGCGCTCACCCAAACCGACTTCCTCCAGCACCGCGCGAGCCTTGCTTCGTGCGGTGTCGTCATCGACCCCTTGGATGCGAAGCGGCAGGGTCACGTTCTCCAGCGCCGAGAACTCCATCAGCAGGTGATGAAACTGGAAAACAAAGCCCAGCAGCTTGCTCCGAACCCTGGACAACTCGCTGTCAGACAACTGGCTGAGATGCTGGCCAGCCAGCACAACTCGCCCTCGAGTCGGACGGTCGAGGCCTCCAAGGAGGTGCAGAAGAGTGCTCTTGCCGGCTCCCGAAGCGCCGACAACCCCCACGGTCTCGCCGAGCTGCACTTCCAAATCTACGCCCCGCAACACCACCAGCGGGCCTGCCCCAGCCGGGTACTCCTTGTGCAGACGATGCCCCGACAGCACTGGACCGTCGGCCTCGCAGTACTGTCGATCACTCATACCGAATGGCGTCGACCGGGGTCATACGTGCAGCCTGCGACGCCGGGTACCACGTCGCCGCAAGACTGATCACCAAGCTAGCCCCCACGATCAGCGCTACCCCCAGCGGTTCCACCTCCACCGGCAAGGTGTCGATGAAATAAACGTCGCCAGGGAGTGAAATGAACCGATAGCGGGCCAGCAGGAACGCAGCAACGAGTCCGATCAGGGTGCCAAGACCCGTGCCGACGACGCCGATCAGGGCACCTTGGTAGACGAAAACTCTTCGAACCGATCGGCCCTCTAGCCCCATCGAGCGCAGGATCCCGATCTCTTTCGTCTTGTCCATCACGATCATCGTCAGCGTGCTGATGATATTGAACGCGGCCACCAGCACGATGAGGACCAATATAATGAACATGGCCCTCTTCTCCAGCTTCAACGCTGCAAACAGGGGTTGGTTCAGCTCGATCCAAGTTGTCACGTAGAATGGGCCCTCGAGCTGAGCAACGACTCGTTCGCCGACGTCGCTCGCCTGCCAGATATCATCCACTCTGGCCGCCACGCCGTAAGCGATATCCCCCGATTGTAGGTACTCCTGCATCGACACGAGAGATGCATAAACAAACTTCGAATCGTATTCGAAGAGGCCGCTCTTGAACGTTCCCGCGAGGATGAATTTTTGGAGCTTAGGCACCGTTCCATGGAGCGGCGAGACGGCGGCAACTTCCGGTGTGGTCAGGGTCAACGTATCGCCTGGAAATGCGCCCAACCGATCCGCCAATAGATAGCCGACAACCACCTTCGGGTAGGGCTCATCCGGAGACTGAAGCAGATCATAGCGGCCTGACAAGATCTGGTTCCTGGTGTCAGCTACTTGGGACTCGAGATCTGGATCCACGCCCCTGATTACCGCGCCCTCGTTACGGCCCCGGCCGTGACCGATGATCCCTTCGGTGTAAATGAACGGAGCCGCACCCACTACACCCGGCGTAGCGGCGATTCTCTCTAACGCATCTTGATATTCTGTCAGTGGCTCTGAGTTGTACTTCTGCACGATGAGGTGCGGCGTGTTGGTGAGGATCTTGTCTCTTAAATCGCGCTGCAAACCACTCATCACGCTCATCACTATGACCAACGCCGCGACCCCGACGAACACGCCTCCGATCGCGATCAGACCGATCACCGAGATCACTCCCGATCGGCGCTTGGATGTCAAGTAGCGCAGCGCGATTTGCCACTCCAGACTCACAACTCCCCCTCGTCTTCGACGATGGGCTGATCATGATCCCCGTTCTCGGTCACCCGACCCTCCTCGGGTCGCAGCGCCGGAAACAGGATGACATCCCGGATGGCCGGTTGGTCGGTCAAGAACATCACCAAGCGGTCGATCCCTATTCCCATGCCGGCGGTTGGCGGCATACCGTATTCCAGCGCTCTCAAGAAATCCTCGTCCACGACGTTTGGCGCCTCGAGGTCGCCAGCCGCGGCGAGCTCGGCTTGATCCTCAAACCGGCGTCGCTGGTCGCGCGGATCATTAAGCTCGCTGAAAGCATTTGCCCATTCGCGGCTGAATAGGTAGGCCTCGAATCGTTCAACCAGGCGGGGATCGTTTGGATGACTCTTGGCCAGGGGCGAGGTCAGCCGCGGGTGATCGATCACGAACACCGGCCCATCGAGAGTCGGCTCGACGAGGTGATCGAAGAGCGCCTCGAGGATCTTGCCCTCTCGCTCCTGCTCCGAGATCTCGATGTCGTGTCTTTCAGCCTCCGTGATGAGCGCTGACCGTGACAGATCATCGACCGCTACACCATGCTCGGACAACGCGTCCAAGAAACCGAGCCGCGGCCACGGTGGCGTAACGTCCACGGTCCGACCTTGATACGTAAGCTCGGCACCACCGGTCACTTCTTCCACCAGGCCCACCAGAAGCTCTTCCGCCAGCACCATAAACTCCTCGTAATCAGCATACGCCTGGTAGAACTCGAGCATCGTGAATTCGGGACTGTGGAACCGATCAATGCCCTCGTTGCGAAAATCCTTGGCCACTTCGTAGACACGCTCCAGGCCACCGACGACGCACCGTTTGAGATACAATTCATCGGCGATACGCAAGTACAAAGGAACGCCCAGCGCTTGGTGATGGGTTACGAACGGGCGTGCTGTTGCGCCACCATACACCGGCTGCAGAACAGGTGTCTCGACCTCCACGCGGTGGTACGTACGGTCGCCATCTTCTGATTCCACGAGCTTCCCAAACGGCAGCGGTCGTAGAGCCTTCGCGAGCAGCACCGCCTCACGTACCCGTACGGTGATCTCCCCCGTCCGCGTACGAAACAAATGACCCGCAACCCCAATGAAGTCTCCTATGTCCAGATGATCGACCAGTTCGTAGGCGTCACCGAGCTCGTCTTGCCGCAGATAGACCTGGATGCGACCCGACCGGTCAGTGAGATGAAAGAACGTCGTCTTCCCGTGCCGGCGAACAGTCACGACGCGACCTGCGATCCGGCATTCGATGTCCGCCTCTTCTTCCTTGAAGGCCTCCACCAAGTCTGCCGCCGAATCGGTCACCTCCCAGGACGACGGATACGGATCGACCCCCATCTGCTCGAGCTCGACCAGCTTCGACAGTCGAACCGATAGAGGATCCGTCTCTCGGTCAGACATCAGTTGCTGCTCCCGGCTGTCTGTTTCAGATACGCCTCCATGAACTCGATCAGATGTTGCCCCTGGAGCACACCCTCGACATCCGACATCTCAAATCCTGTTCGGTGATCTTTGACCATCGTGTACGGATGCATCACGTACGACCTGATTTGACTACCGAACGCGATCTCCTTCTTCTCCGCTTCCAACTCCTCGCGTGACTTTTCGCGCTCAGCTTTGAGGTATTGATGCAGCCTCGACCTCAACAGGCGCATGGCGGTCTCGCGATTCCTATGTTGACTGCGCTCAGCTTGACTCTGAACAACGATGCCTGTCGGGAGATGGGTAATCCGCACCGCGCTATCCGTCTTGTTTACATGCTGTCCCCCTGCACCGCTGGCGCGGTAGGTGTCGATCTTCAAGTCCTTGTCGATAACCTCCACGTTGATCTCGTCCGCCACATCCGGATAGACAAACACCGAAGCGAACGACGTGTGCCGCCGAGCCGCAGAATCAAATGGGCTTATGCGCACGAGCCGATGCACGCCTTTCTCGGCTTTGAGATAACCGTACGCGTGGTCACCCTTGACCTCGATCGTTACGCGATCGATCCCCGCCTCTTCGCCTTCCTGAATATCGATGACCTGATAACCGTAGCCGTTGCTTTCGAACCACCGGGTGTACATCCGCATGAGCATCGAGGCCCAATCCTGGCTCTCGGTCCCACCGGCACCAGGATGAATGGTGAGGATTGCGTCGCGAGAATCGTCCGCATCGCTCAGCATTCCCCTCAGTTCGAGACGAGCCAACCGATCGGCGATGGCGCCCTCGAGCGCATCGAATTCATCCCAAAGAGCGGCCTCTTCCTCACCCTCGAGCAGCGCCAGCATCTCGCCCGCTTCGTCAATCTCAACTCGGAGCGCATCGTACTCTCCGACCCACGACTGGTGCTGTTTGATCTCGGCTAGTATCGCCCGCGCGCGCTCGTTATCGACCCAGAAGTCTGGCGCCGCGGACTCCGTCTCGAGCGCGGCTATCCGCTCGCGCTTGGAAGGCAGGTCAAAGATAGCTCCCGAGGAGCTCGAGCCGCTCCTCTAGTTGCGACAATCGGCGGCGGTGGTCTCGTACGTCACTCATTTGACCGGACAAGATAGCGAATCATGTTTGCCCTCGCTCAGTCGTCATACCGGCAGGGGCCGAGGCTTGGTGCTCCCTCACGTCACCCCGGCGATCGACTACGTACAGTGATCCCTTGAATGACTTGGCATAGTGCTTCATCTCGGTCGCCAACTCGCTCACTTTCGCGGGGTGAGTGAACTGGCGTCGGACGTTGGTTACACAACCGATAGACAGCGTCATCAACGGGATCTCACGAACCCGACCCTGCCGGTCCTCGGCGATATAGAAGCCGCGTTGTCGATCCTCGTCGGGATACTGCAACGGCATCAATGTATCGAACGTCTCGATGACCGCGTTGGAAACTCGCGCCAAATCTTCAAAGGGGACCGTATAGATAAAGTCGTCCCCGCCGATGTGACCCACGAAACCACTCGACGAGAGCCGCCGCACGATGTCCCGAAGGATCAGCGAGAGAATCCAAATCACCTTGTCACCGCGCGGATACGAGTAGACGTCGTTGAACTCCTTGAACGAGTCGATGTCGGCGTAGCACACCGCGAACCGCTCACCTCCAGCGATCCTGCGCTCGATCTCGTGCTGAATGATCTTTGTGCCTGGTAACATCGTCGATGGATGCACCGCGACATCCCGGGCGACCCGCTTGAGCACCATCCTCAGCCGTAGCCGCTGCTCACGGCCGGAGTGGGTACCGCTCAGAAACTCATCGGCCCCGCTCTTAAAACCGTTGGCGATCTGTTCGACTTGATGCTCACGCGACATGAAGACGATCGGCACGACCGAATTGAACGGATCCGCTTTCAGTCGCTCGCACAATTCCGAGGCGGTCGCAAAGTTGTCATCGGCATCCAGTACGACGAGATCAACAATTCCCCGATCCAGCGCCTGTCGAACCTCGACAGCGGTCTCGAGCGGGACGATGTCACCGTCTGCCTCCTCGACGAACCGTTCCAGCGACTCGGGCGTGCGCGACGCATGCGACAAATAGAGCACCCTAAGGCTCATGACTTCTCCAAGCTGTGGGGTTGCTGGGGATGGCGCAACCGTGTCCCATCCCCTTGGCCGGGATCAGTTGCTGATCCGGATTCCTGCCAGCACAGTGCGAGGTAGACCGGGGCGAGCGCCGGCTGGGCGGCGGGCGACCACGTACTCGGCCGCGGTCAGGTTCTGGACGCCTGCGAACAGAGACGCCCTAGGCGACAGGGTATACTCGCCACCAACGCTCCAGACGGTGTACTCATCCGTCCCTTGTCCCCGGGGGATCGCGCCACGGCCAGCCTGCGTCCGAGCGACGCCAACGTGGTCCGCTGTCAGCTCGATCATCCAAGCCGGGTGTGCGATACCGATCGCCGCGTGGAGTTGATGGCGCGGGACGTAGGGTAGCTCGTCGCCCGTCTCAACCGCGCCCCAGGGTGGGAACGAGCTTTCGAAGCTGGTGCCAAATTCAGTCGAGGTGTAGGTGTAGGTGAACCGGACCGGCGCTGACCATCGCTGGGTCGAGCCAAACGGCCAATCACTGCTCAACGCCAATTCGAAGCCTGACACGCGCGCTGCGCCTCCGTTGAACAGTTCTCCCTCGCCGGAGTCATCGCCCACCGCGAGCGTGGCTCGGCCAAGGATGTTGTCGTAATCGTTGTAGAAGACGGTCGCTTGGGCTTCCGCGTGTGAGCTCGTCAGCCGCAATCCAAGCTCGTAGTTGAGACTTCTCTCCGCCTCCGTGTCCCTATCGGCCCCCGGTCCCGGGGGGCCGAATCCGCGGTGCACGCCACCAAACAGATCGACGCCCGAGCTGACTTCGTACCCGATCCCGAGACCTGGAATCCAGGCATCAACGTGCGTCTCCCTGACCCTTTCCGGCGCAACTCGTTTCGAATCGTCTAATCCATAATCGGTCCGAGCGAAGTCTATCGACTCGTAGCGGACACCGGGCGTCAAACTCCAGCGCCCGATTTCGACTCGATCTTGCAGGAATATGGCCCGTGCGGTCGCTTCACTGACCCGATTGGATTGGCTGCCTGGCGATCCAGCACTCGTCAGAACCATCTCGCCCGCCAGCATCTGAAAACCGTCCTCGTGTTGAAAGCGATCTTCTTCATCTGTGTGGTATCGGAGTCCGATCTCGATCTCGTGTTTGGTGGCACCAGCCTCGGTCACCGCCCCGATCACGGATTGCACCCCAGTCGACGCGTAGTCGCGGTTGTTGGCTCGCACCGTTAACGCGTCCACTTCGCTGTCACCACCTCGTATCACCGCTAACGCGTTCGCGTGGGTCTCGGGATCCCTCAAGATGTCCGTGATCGCCACACCGTTGACGCTGTCAAGCTTGTACCAATTTCTCGAAAAACCGTTGTAATACCCAACCGTACTCACATCGAATCCGGCCGGAAACCGTATCGTGTGTCGTAATTGGAACTGCCGGTGATCGGCACCCATCACGTCTTCACTCGAGGCCCTATACCGGCGAAACGGCTGGCTACGGAAGTCCGCTTCCGTCAGGCCGAGGTACGTCTCATTCGAGGTCTCGTCATAGGATCCGAGCTTTATCTCCAGCTGTTGGTACAAACGGGCTTCACGGTCGGTGTTGATCCGCAACTTCAAACGGTAGTCGTGAACGTCGAAACCGGTGTCACCCCCTCCGTCGAGCTCTTTGAACCCGCTAGTCCGGATCTGGTACGTCTCCGCCAACCAACCGAAGTGACCGCGGGAATCGCCGACTCCGACCCACGCCTTGCCGGTTTCGTCAGCCCCGGCCTCAAAGTCACCAAACCATTCCAGTTGATCTGGAATCGGGGTAGAGACAAAGTTGATCGCACCCCCGATGGTATGCGGTCCGTACTTGACCTGGCTCGACCCCTTGCGGATCTCGATAGCGTTCATTCGACCGGCCACCGGTGCGTAGTATGCGGCCGGCGCGGCGTACGGGGCCGGAGCGATCAACACGCCATCTTCCATGAGCGTGATCTTCGAGCTGCGCTCGGAACCAGTGCCACGGATCCCGATGTTCGGTCGCAACCCGTAGCCTTCTTCCTCTTGGATGTTGACCCCTGGAATCGCACGCAGGAGGGCGTTTACGTCGTCATATAGCAGTTTCCGCCGAGTGAGCTCCTCCGGCCCCAAGTAGTGTGCCGAGCCGTGGATGCGACCAAGACCGTCCTTACCCCCCACCACGCTGAAGCGGTCGAGCACGACCGCGATCGGGGGGGCGCGTAGCGCGCCGGCGCCGAGCACAACGTCGGTTGTCCGCTGCTCCCCAGCCGCGAGTTCTACCGTCAGCCGCCGTGTTTCCCAGCCAAATGCGCTGATCTCGATCTGTAATCGGCCCGCCGGGATGCGATCCAGCACCGCCCAACCGGCGCTGTCCGAAACCGCCGTGCGATCCGCGGCCGGAGCTTCAACCCGTGCGCCAGCGATCGGATCCCCAGCCTCGGAAGTGACCCTAGCCGTCACTTGAGCAGTCTCTTGGGCGAATGCGCCCGGCCCAAAGGGCAACAGGCTGGCAACGAGAGCACAAAGCACCGTGCGAACCGAATGAGATCGATTCTCAACCATCGGCTTCACGATAGCCTCAAAAGCGGACCTGTCAAGTCCGTTTTTTGGTAACAATTATCGAGTGAGGATCGTTGGTGCTAGGGCCCGACGAGTCGGAGGTGGCTCTGCTGCCCGATCTCGATCGATCGGCGGTGGACCGAGCCGTCCTCTATCAACACCCGGGTGATCTCCGCCTGAGCGTTGGTCTCCACTCGGACCGTCTGCCCGCGCTCGTGGGCGAAGTACATCCGGCCTCGAACGCGAATCCGTTCTTCGGCTGACACCGCGTTCGGGTCCTCCCCCTCTTCTGGGGCGGTAGGCAGGTAGACGTCACCGTCAAACGCGATGATCGCGATCGGTTCTCCGTTTTCCTCGGTTAAATCCTCGAGGACGTAGTTGGATGTCGTGACGACAGGTTCGGCTTCGGGCGAAAGCACCTTGACTTGCTGAGTCCAGCTGTCGCCAATCTTGAGCGCCCGTTCGGGAAATACTGGCTGCGTCTGCTCCAAGTAGGTACGGAAATCCATGTCGTGAAACAGGGTTTTCGCGCTCTCGAGGTTGGTCACATCGATGATCCTGCCCTGAGGACTGATCTCGAGGTTAATTGTGATGTCGCTGGGCTCAACTTCCGTGCCGTCTTCGACCCTCGCCGGTAGATGATAGGTCCATGCTAGCAGGTAGTTCCCGCTCGGGGTGAGGTCGGTTGCCACTTCGTCGATGCGCAGGTGTCGCTCATACGTTCTCGTAGTCCTACCTGCGTTGACCGTATCGGGGTACGTCGCGGTACCGTCGGCCGTGTACTCGTAGTACAGGGTGTCGCCTATTTCGTAGTGTAACCGCAGCGCCACCTGAGGCTCTTCGGGCGCGTCCCGACAACCGGCCAGGCACGAAGCGGTCACCAGCAGCGATAGCAGCTGCCTCTTTCTATCCGGGCTTGGAAAGTTCAAGGTGCTTCGGCGAGACTCGCCAGGACGACGCCTTTGGACAACGGATCGACGCTGCCGACCGCAACCGTGGCTCGTTCGAAGAACTCGTAGTCGTCCTCCCACCGGCTGTCGAAAGCAACCGTCGGAACCGGGGACTCTGAGTTGATGGGCTCGGTCCGGGTTCCCCACCACACCCCGATCAACAGTACGATCGAAGCCGCCATGCCGAGGACGGGAGCCATCCATCGCGTCGTCCGGGACGGGACGGCACCGGTAACGATCGGCCACCGCGCCCAGAAAGAGTCCCAGTATCCGATCGGCGGCCGTGGCGGATCGGCGCCGTACCAGCGTAGAGAGCTGAGCAACGCGCCGCACTCCTCGTGCTGCATCCGGCATGCCTCACACCTCCACAGATGCACCTCAGCCCGCCGCGCGCGGACGGGATCGAGCCGTCCGTCGAGTAGCTCGTATAGCGTCTCGTGATCGAGGTGCTCGGTTTTGCTCATGCGTCGCGATTCCTCCATTTCAGACTCCACTACTTAGACGCAAACCCCGAGCCGACGTTCAAGCCAATCATCGTAACCCGTTCCCGCAAGGCACCTCAGCGGTGCTTGGAGAGCATCCGGCGCAACTTCTCCCGTCCGTAAAAAAGATTGGACCGAACCGTCGCCGTTGGGCAACCACACTTTCGGGCTACCTCCTCAGTTGACAACCCCTCGATATCGTGAAGGACCACGATCTCTCGCTGCCGCGGTGGCAGCACACCGATCGCCCGCTCCAGTTTCAGGAGGAACTCCCGGTGCTCGACCCGCTGATCGGGCGAATCAAACCGGTGGTCGGCAAAGCTCTCCTCGAAGCCTTCGGGTGATTGCGATTCAACCGCCACCGACCGCTGCCGACGACGGAGGTGGTCCAGAGCGGTGTTAACCATGATCCTTCGGGCCCACGGAAAGAACGCCTCCGGTCGCGATAACCCGGCGAGGTTCTGATACACCTTCACGAAACCCTCTTGCAGCACGTCGTTGGCGTCTTCGTGTGATCCCGTGTACCTGCGGGCCAATGCGTAGAAAGCGTCCTGATATGCCGATATGAGATCACGAAAAGCACGCGCGTCACGACCAGCGGCTCGTGCGACCAAATCGGCTAAGCGCTCGTCCACCGCGACCACTTTTGAGGTTCTCTTCGAGGTCGTCGAATCCGTCATAGCGCCTTTCCACGCGAGCCCTGTTCTTCAACACCTAGGATCCAGGCTGCCACCCGGCCGATTGGAAGATCGTCCCGGGGCGTCCAATACGCACGATCCTCAAACACCTCCGACGACGTGTCGGCTGGTCGGTCCTTGATCTGACCGATGATCAACCGCGCTCGCTCCCGCCACTTCTCGAGGTTCGCAGGCCGCAGGTCGACCCAGCCCGCATCGGCCCAGCGCTCGATGCTCTCTGCCGTCAATTCCTCGCGGGCCTCTTCGAAATACACCGGGATTTTCATCTCGGGCCCCCTGATCAACCGCCCACTCGGCAGTCGAATCGGAAGCCCGATCGATAGAATATGCGATCGCAGCGCCATATCCTGGGTGACGATCTCGGCGCATGCGGCGCTCATTTCTTCTGGATCGCTCTTTGCTACGGCCTCGAGACTGCCCCGGGCTCGCCGCAGCAAAGCGGCCTCGTAAAGCAGCTTCGACAACCGGGGTGGACCGAGCATTTCGAACGCCACCGACTCGAAACCGGTATCGGCCTCCAGCTCCCGCATCTGCTCGAGCGCTCGGTGGCGCATGACGCCAGCCCGGTAGGTCGGTCCAAGCGTTGAACCGTCGAGCGCAGCGACCACTTCGCGGCCCGTGGTCCCGCCCTTGATCTCAGCGATCACATCGGCCGCGATCTCCTCGGGCGTGACGAATTCCATCTGCCCCAGCGCCGTCACCGTCTCGAACTCCTCGCAAGAGAAGACACCGTTTTCCCCGGTATCGATAAAAACCGACTCCAGCAGTGCCTGTTCCCCTTCACCGTCCTGAACGGGGGTCCAACCCGCCGCATCATCGGCTATCGCATCGCTCACTTCGACGGCACGATCAGCCTGACAGTCATAGAGTGGAATCGGCCGTCCACCGACGGTGACCGGACCGGCTCCAATTTCTTTCCAGGCGATCGCCGCACTCGGTTTGATCTCCTTCACGATCGGGGCGTCCGGCGTGCGAGCCAACAGGTAGAGCAGCATCGAGTGCGCTCCGGCGATCGACGACTTCGTTAGCAGGACGCGGCTCGGCTTCTCCTCGGAGTGCGTATACGGGATGTTCAACCCCATGCCGCCCGAACCGGTGGTGCCCACTTTGAGATAGAAAGACGCCCCGGCCGCCTTGAGCGACGCCCTCAACACCTGGACGTGACGGATCAACTGCGGAAGTGAGAGCGTCGTCAAATGCTGTTCGATGACATCAGACAGCTCCTGGGCACCAGCCGTGCCGGCGTCGACGCGGGCCACGACGTTTTGGACTCGGCGAACGCTGTAAAAAACATCCTGGTATGCAAATGCCGTAGCGGTGTTGATGCAGTCGATTACGACGTCGGGTCGTGATCCGTTCAGCAACCGATACAAATAGGCCCCAGACAGGATCTCGGTATTGAGTTCCTTCATGGTGTCGTCAATAATCGCACGACGCGTGGATCGGTCCACCAGCAGCGAGGTGCGGTGCTCGTCCTTCAGCGAATCACGCACGAACACATTGCCCCAAGCTGGCTCGAACCCAACCTTATCGGCCGCGAATCGCTCGTTTAGCGCCGCCACGGCTTCCTCTGCCTCGTTGCGACGAAGCGAGTGGATCACGACTGTCCCCGGGGCCTCCGGGACCAGGGCCCTGGCGATCGCTCTCCCGACCAATCCCCATCCGCCGAGGATGAGCACTCTGCGGTCCTTAAGATCCATTCTTCCCCGTCATCAGGTTCTCCGAGCCGTAACCCAAATCAACCAAGCCCAGCAGTTCCTTCACCCCAGACCGCTCCAACCAACGCCACTGACCCGCCGTTAGATCCGATAGCGTCAAGAACGCATACCGAGTGCGAACGAGGCGCTCGACGTGACCGCCACAAGCGGCAACCATACGTCGCACCTCACGCTTGCGGCCCTCCGACAACTCTAGCTCTATCGTGATGTGATCATCGGTCCGATTGGGGTCGAGACGCCGGAAGCGGTAGGGCCCGGTCATTCCATCGTCGAGTTCGAGTCCCCGCTCCGATCCTGCCGCCAGCCGATCCAGTTCGAAGTCTCCTGAAACGTCGACACGATAGATGCGTGTGACACCCCACCGTGGGTGAGTCAATCGGTGCGCCAACTCGCCGTCAGTCGTGAACAGCAGAACGCCTTCCGTATCGCGATCCAATCGACCCACGTAGATGAGTCGACCACGATCGGGCTCGGGGATGAGGCCGTACACTGTCTTTCCACCCCCTGGATCTCGGCGAGTAGTGAGCACCCCAGCCGGTTTATTGAACAGCAAACACTGCGGTACAGATCGCGTGCCGTTTCCAAACTCAGCCTCGACGATCTCGCCTCGGTAAGTGACCCGATCCGAGGGTCCGACAACAGTCCCCGGCCGTGTGACGACGCGCCCGTTGACGGCTACCAACCCGGCCGCAATCAAATCCTCGCATTTGCGACGGGACGCAATCCCGGCTTGGGCGAGATAACGCTGCAGGCGAACTGTCACTCCCCTTCCTCGGCGACCGTGTCTTCGGAATCGAACTCCAACTCCTCCTGGCGCTCACGATCGGCGAAGAGCACCTCCAGTTCTTCCGGTCTGGGGAGTGCGTCGAGCCCGGGCAGACCGAAGTACTCAAGAAAGTGGCCCGTAGTGCGATATAGAAGCGGCCGACCGAGCCCCTCGCCCCGCCCGGCGACTTCAACGAGCCCGCGCTCCAGAAGCGTCCTCAGAACGGCGTCGACAGACACACCACGGATCGACTCCAGCTCGCCCCTGGCGGCTGGCTGCTCTGCTTCTTCAGCCGCTTCGGCACGAGCTGGAGCGAGGGCGAGGCCGAGGTCCTCCGG
>CBDUCI010000004.1:0-34914 GCA_965365605.1 uncultured bacterium | reverse complement strand
GCAGGAGAAAGAGACGGCGCTGGTGACGGCTGCCGATCAGTTCGTGCTTGGTGGCGGGCTGATCGTTCTCGTGGGCGGTCTGCTCTCGACCCTTTCGGCTTTGAACGCGACGATCTACTCATCGTCGCGGGTCGCTCTCGCGATGGCGCGCGACGCCAGCTTACCGCCGATCGTCGCACGGATTCACTCGGTTCGCTCGACCCCGCACGTGGCGATTCTGCTGTCGGCGATTTTGGTCATCGGGATGGCGATCGCGTTGCCGATCGAAGAGGTCGCCGCCGCCGCCAGCGTGATGTTCCTGTTGTTGTTCGGGGGCGTAAACGTCGCCGTGATCCGGCTCCGCCGACAGCAACCAGACCTGGATCGCGGGTATAAGATCCCGCTCGTTCCGTTCGTCCCGATCCTGGCGATCCTCTGTATGCTCGTGGTCGCGGTGTTCATGTTCGTCGGCTATCCGCTTGCCTGGCTCGCAGCCGGTGGGTGGATCGTGGTTGGAATCGGGGCCTACTACGTCTACAGCCGGACGCGTGAGAAGGCGTTGGTCGAGCGCGAGATCTGGATGGAACGGATCGAGCGCAAGGAGTACCGGGTGCTGGTGGCGGTGTCGAGTTTGCGCACCGCCGAATCGCTGACGGACGTGGCGAGTGCGATCGCCAAGAAGCATAGCGGGGAAGTCGTCGCCGTCGCTGTGGCCGAGGTGCCGGAGGGCGAGGCGCTCCTGACCGGCCGCCGCCGTGTCCGCGAGTTGAGGCCGGTGCTCGAGAGAGCGGTTGAGTTCGGCTTCTCGCGCGAGGTGGAAACGCAACCCGTCGTAAAGATCGCTCACCGGGTCAGTCACGCCATCGTCGAGACCGCGCGCGAGGAACACTGCAACTTCCTCGTCATCGGCTCGGCGCACCGGCAGTCGTTTTTCGAACGCGTCGTTGCTACAATCGTGGAGCGTGTGCTGAACGATGCACCGTGCCAGGTGGGTGTCGTCTACGGTAGACTCGAAGGCGACAAGGTGCGCCGAATCGTGCTGCCGGTTACGAAGAGCAGAAACGCCAAGCTGGCGGCTGAGCTTGTGCCCGCGTTCGCAGAGCGCTTTAACGTACCTGTCCGAGCGCTGACGGTAGTCGCGCGCGATGGTGATCAACCCTCCGAAGAGGAGTTTGTCGCCGGCGCGAGGGAAACGCTCAAGGCGGCTGAGCTCCCCGTCGAGTTGGAGGTGTTGCGGCGCCGCGAGCCGGCCCAAGGGTTGCTCGGGGCGATCAGATACGGTGACTTGGTGATCTTGGGTGCCCCCAGCCGAGGACTCGTGACTCCAGTCTTCGGTGAGACGATTCCGATGGAAATCGCCAAGCGTGGCCGCAACCCGGTTATCGTCGTGCGTGATCTCGACGAACGGGTTCGGCGGTTCGAACGCGTTTTCTTCCGAAGGAGCTAGATCACGATGCAAGCCACGACCGACGGTCCGCTCGCCGAGCTCGCTCAGCGCTTCACCGATTTCATCCCCACCTTGACGGCAGGGCTCTTCGTCCTACTGCTCGGGATCGGTTTGGGGTGGCTCGCCAAGCGCGCCACGGTGCGGATTCTGATCTGGCTCAGGCTCGACCGGTTGAGCGGATACGTCGGTTGGCGAGCTGCCTTCGGCAAGGGCGATGTGCGGGCCCAGCTCTACGAGCTGGTCGGATCGGTGGTGATGGCGATCGTCATCCTTACACTGCTCGATCAAGCCGTCGAGATCTGGGGACTGACCGTTCTCTCGGAATTGATCGAGAGCATCGTCGAGTACTTGCCGCGGATGGCGCTGGCGGTGCTCATTCTCGGGGTCGGTTCGGTGCTGGTCAGCACGGTCGCTCAGCGGGTGCAAAACACGCTCGAGCGCGAGCAGGTCCCTCGCCCGCGGCTTCTGGCCGGGATCCTCAGGGCGTCGTTGCTGGCGGTTACGATCGCGCTCAGCCTCTGGCAGCTTAACTTCGCCCGTGAGATCGTATTTGCCGCCTTTCTGATTGGCTTTGGCGCGATCGGGGTCGCGTTCGCGATGGCCGTTGGGCTGGGTTCCGCCAGGGCGATCCAGAGCGGGTTGGAGACGCTATTCAACAAACAAAAGGATACCTGATGGCACACACGATTCGTCGCGCCGACTACTTCTACATGAATGTCGACGATGTTCCCGGCGAGGCGTACAAGTTGCTCACACACCTTGCGGAGCTGGGATTGAACCTGCTCGCCTTCAATGCGGTACCGCTTGGCCCGCGGCGCACCCAGCTGTCGCTTTTTCCGGACGATGTGATGAAGCTGGAGGACGCTGCCAAGAAGGCGGGTTTCGTGCTCGACGGGCCCTATCCGGCGCTCCTCGTCCAGGGCGATGATGAATTGGGCGCTTTTGCTGGGGTCCACGAGAAGCTCTACCACGCCAGCGTCAACGTATATGCGTCCACCGGCGTGACCGACGGGAGGGGTAGCTACGGCTACGTTCTCTACGTCCGGCCGGACGAGTACGACCGCGCAGCAGCAGCCCTGGAGGTTTAGCACCAGGTGTTTGCCACGCCCGGTTAGCGACTTTATACTGCTGCCGCTCATGGACGCATTGAATCCGCCCCGCACTGTTTGCCAGCCATCGATGAGCGACGGTTGGTGGTACTGGCGAATCGCACATCGCAGCGGCGGGTCGTCGTGTACCTGATGCCCTAAGAGATACCGACGAAAGAATCGACGAGAGCCCGCCGAAAGGCGGGCTCTTTTTGTTTCCCTAACAGGCGAGAGAGACCACGAGATGATCATCGTTTTAAAGCCGGAAGCAGATGGCGCCGTCGCGAAGGAGATCCTCGAACAGATCGAGCGACTCGGTTGCCGGCCGCTACACATGCCCGGTACCGAACGCGTCGTACTTGGCGCATTGGGTGACGAACGCGTGCTAGGCACCCTGCACCTCGAGAACCACCCCATGGTCGAGCGGGTTCAACCGATCCTCTCGCCGTACAAGCTGGTCAGCCGCGAGATGCAGCCCGACGACACGGTCGTCGAGATCGGTGGGGTGGGGATCGGCGGCGGCGGGTTTACGGTGATCGCGGGACCGTGCGCGGTTGAGTCGCTGGAGCAGTTCCGGACCACCGCTGAGGCGGTCAAGGCAGCTGGCGCACGGCTGCTCCGCGGCGGCGCATTCAAGCCGCGGACGAGCCCCTACAGCTTCCAAGGTTTGGGGGTCGAAGGGTTGCGCTACCTCGAGCAGGTTTCCGCTGAGATCGGGCTCCCGGCGATCACCGAGGTCGTCGAGGTGGCGGATGTCGAGGCGGTCGAAAAACGAGCCGCCGGTTTTCAGGTCGGCACTCGGAACATGCAGAACTTCCGGTTGCTACGTGCGCTCGGCCGGAGCCAGAAACCGGTCGTGCTAAAGCGCGGCATGGCGGCCAAGATCGACGATCTCCTGCTGGCCGCGGAATATGTCTTGAGCGAAGGCAACCCCAACGTTGTGCTTTGCGAGCGCGGCATCAAAACGTTCGAGACCGCGACCCGCAACACGCTCGATCTCAACGCGGTCCCGTACATCAAAGAGCGCAGCCACCTGCCGGTGATCGTCGACCCGTCGCACGGGACGGGCGTGCGGGAGCTTGTTACGCCAATGGCGCTGGCGGCGGCGGCGTGTGGAGCGGACGGCGTTCTGGTCGAGGTCCACTGCGACCCGCCGCACGCGCTTTCCGACGGACAGCAATCGCTGACCCCTGAGGAGTTCGAGGAACTCATGCGCAAGCTCGAGTCGGTCGTGACCGCTGTGAACAAAGAGATGACTCGATGCCCGTCGATCTAACGGCAGGGGTCTCAAGCCGGCAGCTCGACCAGGTGGTCGACGCGGCGGCGCTTTTCGAACGTGTTTCCGATAGCGGGCGGAACCTCGACCGCGTTTTGTTCGAGTCTGCAGCCACCGCGACGCGCTTGGCGGAGCGCAGCTTGATCATGTCTCAAGCCGCGGTCCGCGTTACGTGTCGAAATCGGGACGTCGAAGTTCGAGCACTAGCGGATTGTGGCCAACCGCTCGTCGACAGGTTTGTGGCTGAGCTCGAGACGGGGTTCCCGGCCCAGGTCGGAACGGAGGGTGATGCAGTCGTTCTCGCGTTTGACGGTCGGCGTCCTGGCGGCGAAGACCACGAGCGTTTGACGGCGATCACACCGATCGAGGTCGTGCGCCGAATCACCCGGTTGCTCGACGGCCCCGCGATCGTGCCCGGGATCTTTGGTTACGACCTCGTCGACCACTACGAGACGCTTCCAGCGCCGATCAGTGATCCGCTCGAATTTCCTGATTTCGTCTTTTGGGTTCCGCGCCGCTGGGTCGAGATCCACCCGCTCGAAGAGTCGGTGATCGCATCGATCGGTAGCTGGGAAGGGGCACGACCGCTCGAAGCCGAGCTCGACGATCTGTGTGACGATTGCGCGCGCGCGGGTGAGACATCCCATACGGCGCGATCCGTCGGAGACACCGCGAAACCACCCGTCGATGTCGACCTCGACGACGCTGAGTACGTGCGTCGCGTGGAGTCGATCGGCGAGCACATCCATGCCGGTGATCTGTTTCAGGGGGTGCCCTCGCGAACGTTCATGACCGCCTGTGATGACGCCTTTGGCGCCTACCTCGAACTGCGCCGAAGCAACCCTAGCCCGTACATGTTTTTCTTGACGACTCCCGATGGAACGTTGTTTGGCGCGTCGCCCGAGACGGCGGTCAAGGTCGACGCCGAGACGCGTCGGGTCGAGGTAGGGCCGTTGGCCGGGACGCGGCCGCGAGGAAGGACGCCGGCGGGTGCGATCGATCCCGACCTCGACAATCGACTCGAGGCCGATCTCCGGTTGAGCGTCAAAGAGACCGCCGAGCACATGATGCTGGTCGACCTCGCTCGCAACGATGTGGCGCGTGTATCGGTCGCGGGAACACGACAGGTCGAGAATCTGCTCTCGGTTCAGCGTTACTCTCACGTGATGCATCTCGGGTCGCGCGTCACTGGGACGCTGCGGGCCGAGCTGGACTCGCTTCACGCCTACATAGCGGCGATGAACATGGGCACGCTGGTCGGTGCGCCCAAGCTCGAAGCGATGCGGGTGCTGCGCGAGCTCGAGCCGACCCGGCGCGGACCGTACGGCGGCGCGGTTGGCTATCTCGATACCGCTGGGGGGCTCAACACCGCGATCACGATCCGGGCCGGCTTCGTCCGCGACGGAGTGGCCTACGTGCGGGCCGGCGCCGGGGTTGTAGCCGACTCCATTCCTGCGGCCGAAGCCGATGAGACACGGCACAAAGCGGCTGCGGTGTTGGAGGCGATCGCGCGCGGCGGTCAGGGAAGACCGTGATCGGTGGGCCGCTCCACGTGGTGTTCGTCGACAATCGGGATTCGTTTGTCTTCAACCTCGTCGACGAGTTTGCCCGACGCGGCGCGACGGTCGAGACGTGGCGCAACGACACGCCAACCGGAGAGCTGCTGCGCCGCGTTGATGCAGCACCGGCGGCGCGACTCGTCGTTCTTTCGCCGGGCCCCGGGCGACCCGAGGCTGCCGGCGAGTGCCTGTCGCTGTTGAATGAGCTGACGGCCGAGCCGGTGTTCGGCGTGTGTCTCGGCATGCAGGCGATCGTGACCGCGTGCGGCGGAAGGGTCGATCGTGCACCGGAAGTCGTCCACGGTCGGGCGAGCGCCATCGACCACGACGAACGCGGCATCTTCGCCGGCTGCTCGACACCGATGACGGTCGGACGCTACCACTCGTTGGCCGCCTGCGAGATGCCCGAGGCGTTGCACGTCACCGCACGATCCGAGACGATTCCGATGGCGGTCGAGCACCGCGACCGTCCGTGGTTGGGGGTTCAGTTCCACCCCGAATCAATCCTGACGAGTGAAGGTGGCCGTTTGATCGACAACGTGATGACGTGGGCGAGCGCGTGTTAGAGGATGTTCGCGACGCGCTGGCGGTACTCTATCAGGGCCGCGATCTCGATCGGCGTCGGACCGAGACGCTGTTTGGCGCCATGGTGCGCGGCGAGCTGGACGACGCCAACCTCGGAGCGATGTTGCTGGCGCTGAAGGTCAAAGGCGAAACACCGGATGAGGTGGCCGGCGCGGCCGAAGCGTTGCTCGAAGCCGCGACGCCGTTCGCCACGCCCCCGGGGCTCGCGGCCGACGTGTGTGGAACCGGTGGCGACGGGCACCACACGATCAACGTCTCGACCGCGGTCGCCATGGTCGGCGCGGCGATGGATATCCCGCTCGTCAAGCACGGCAACCGCTCGGTGTCGTCGCGGTGCGGCTCGGCGGATCTGCTGGAGCATCTCGGCGTACCGATCGACCTCGATCCGGCCGCCGCGCGGCGGTGCCTCGACCAGGCCGGGATCTGCTTCCTGCTCGCACCGAGCTACCACCCGGGTTTGCGTCACGCGATGGGGGTGCGCGTGGCGCTCGGCACGCGGACGCTGCTCAACTTGCTGGGTCCGATCGTCAACCCCGGCCGGCCGCCGGTCCAGATGGTGGGCGTCTACGACCCCGCGCTGTGCGAGCCGGTCGCCAAGACGCTTGGGCTGTTGGGACGCCGGACCGCGTGGGTCGTCCACGGCAGCGGGATCGACGAGGTGGCGGTCCACGGCCCGACGACGGTCGCGCGGTACGAAGACGGGACGGTTGAGCTCGATACGATCACTCCCGAAGATGCGGGGCTCGATCGGTACCCGCTCGCCGCGGTTCGCGGCCGCGACGCCGAGCACAACGCGAGCGCGATTCGCGCCGTGCTGGAGAACCGCGGAGCAGCGGCCCACGAGGCGATCGTCGCGATCAACGCGGGGACGCTGGCTTGGCTCTGCGGTAACGCATCAAACCTGAATGAGGGAACGGCGATGGCGCTGGAGACGATTCGAGGGGGTCGCGCGGCGGATCAACTCGATCGGTGGATCGAGGTGGGTCGTGCGCTCGACTGACACGGTTGCGACCAACGTGCTGTGTGCGATCGTCGCTCACAAGCGGCGTGAGATCGCGGATCGGAAAGATCGTTTGTCGCTGAGTGAGCTGCTCGATCGAGTGGTGCCAAGCTCGCGCTCCTTGCTGGATGCGCTCGGTGGCGATACGGTCGCGTTCATCCTGGAATCGAAGCGTGCTTCGCCGTCACAAGGCGCGATACGCGAGCCCTACGACCCGATCGCGATCGCCAAGAGCTACGCGCCGTTCGCGGCGGCGATCTCGGTGTTGACCGACGAGCGGTTCTTTGGCGGCAGCCTCGACGATCTGCGCGCCGCGCGCACCGCGGTAGACGTCCCGCTGCTCTGCAAAGACGTCGTCGTCGACCCCTATCAAATCGCCGAAGCGCGCGAAAGCGGCGCCGACGCGGTCTTGCTCATGTTATCGGTGCTCGACGACAGGGATTGCGCTGAGTGTTTGGCGCTCACCCGGGAGCTCCGCATGGATGCGATCGTCGAAGTGCACGGCGGTGATGAGCTCGATCGCGCCCTCCGGTTCGAGACGTCGATCATCGGGATCAACAACCGTGATTTGCGGACGTTCTCGGTCGACTTGACGGTGACCGAGACCCTCGCGGAAGACGTTCCCGAAGAGATAGTCGTCATCGGCGAGTCCGGGCTTCGCTCCAATCGTGATGTTCGACGTGTCGGGTCACCCGTCGACGCGCTGCTCGTAGGAACGTCGCTGATGGCCGAGCCGGACCTTGACTCCGCGACCCGCGCACTCGCTTTTGGTCGTGTCAAGGTGTGCGGTCTCACGCGGCCCGAGGACGCGCGCGCGGCCTGGGAGACAGGTGCGATTTACGGCGGCGTCATCTTTGCTCCCGAGTCGCCGCGCTGCGTGAGTTTCGAACAGGCGAAAGCGATCGGTGACGCGTCCCCGCTCGGTCTGGTCGGCGTGTTTGTCAACGAAGAGCCGCGTGCGATCGTCGAAACTGCGAAACGGTTGTCGCTGGTCGCCGTCCAACTGCACGGTGAAGAGCCTGAGGGTGTGGTCAAGCGACTGCGCGAAGCTCTGCCCTCCGGTTGCGAGATCTGGAACGTCGTTCACGTGGACGGCGCTTTGTTACCGTCGTTTGACACCGCCGCCGACCGCGTCGTGCTGGAGCCGCGCGTCGAGGGCCAGCGCGGCGGGACCGGGCAGTCGTTTGATTGGCACGCGATCGGTGGCCGGCCGGATCGCGACCGGATCATCGTCGCCGGGGGGATCACCCCCGAGAACGCGCGTGCGGCAGCCGCCGTCGGTGCGTTCGCGCTCGACGTCAACTCCGGGGTTGAGTCGTCACCGGGTGTCAAAGACGCTGCGCGAATAGGCGCCTTGTTTGACGCGCTTCGCGTGACCGGACGAAGGGGCGTCGGCCGATGAAGCTCACGACCCGTTTTGGTGAGTACGGCGGCGTGTTTGTGCCCGAGATCCTGGTGCCGGCGCTGGAGCAGCTCGAGGCGGCGTTTGTCGAGGCGCAGAACGATCCCGGTTTCCGCGCCGAGCTCGACGACTTCCTGGCGACGTACGCGGGACGGCCGACGCCGCTTTACCGGTGCCGAAACCTCGGTGCCGATACCCGTGCCACGATCTGGCTCAAGCGCGAGGACCTGCTCCACGGCGGAGCGCACAAGACGAATCAAGTGCTGGCCCAGGCGTTGTTGGCGAAACGGCTTGGCAAGCACCGGTTGATCGCCGAGACCGGCGCCGGACAGCACGGCGTGGCGACGGCGATGGCTGGCGCACTGCTCGGTCTGGAGACGGTGATCTATATGGGCAGCAAGGACGTCGAGCGCCAACAGCCAAACGTCTTCCGGATGGAGTTGTTGGGCGCCACCGTCGAGACCGTTGCCGCTGGCGCAGCCACACTAAAGGAAGCGATCAACGCAGCGATGCGCGATTGGGCGGCATCGTACCCGACGACCCACTACCTGCTGGGAACGGTCGCCGGTCCGCATCCGTTTCCCACGATCGTGCGCGAGTTCCAATCGGTGATCGGAACCGAGGCCCGCTCCCAGTTCGTCGACGCGGTTGGTAGTCTGCCGGACATCGTGCTCGCGTGCGTCGGCGGCGGCTCGAACGCGATCGGAATCTGGAGCGCGTTTCTCGACGACGAGCGGGTGCAGCTCATCGGTGTCGAAGCCGCCGGTCGCGGGCTCCACACCGGGCATCACGGCGCGACCCTCGAGCGCGGTCGGCCGGGGGTTCTGCACGGCGCATACACCTACGTGCTGCAAGACGATGAAGGGCAGATCGCCGAAGCGCACTCGGTGTCCGCCGGGCTCGACTACCCCGGTGTCGGCCCCGAGCACGCCTACTTACTCGAGTCGGGACGGGCGAGCTACGTCGGCGTCGAGGACGAGGCCGCGCTGGCCGCCGCCGAGGAGTTGGCCCAAGCCGAAGGCATCATCCCGGCGCTCGAGTCGGCGCACGCCGTGGCCCACGCACTCGAGCTGGCAGCCGCTGCCACCGAGCCGCGAACGATGTTGATTAACCTGTCGGGACGCGGCGACAAGGATCTCGAGACGATGATGGGCCACCGATGAGTCGCTACGGCGCGATGTTCGAGCGCCTCGCCGCGGTCGGCGAGGGAGCGTTCATTCCGTTTACGGTGTTGGGCGATCCCGATCCGGACGGATCACGCGACGTCATCGACTGGTTGGTCGAAAGCGGCGCCGACGCGCTCGAACTCGGTGTCCCGTTTAGCGATCCGGTGGCTGACGGACCTGTCATCCAGGCGGCGTCGGCGCGTGCGTTGGCGGCGGGAACGACCCCACGCGTCTGTCTCGAGCTCGTGCACGATGCGCGTCAGGAGTATCCGAAGATCCCGATCGGACTCTTGACGTACGCTAACCCGGTGCTCGCACACCGGATGGACGAGTTTTACGCGGACGCGGCCACTGCCGGCGTGGATTCGGTTCTGATCGCTGACGTGCCGGTGGCCGAGGCTGCGCCGTTCGCCGACGCCGCGAATCGTCACGGCGTCGATCCGGTATTGATCGCGCCAGTCGACGCTGACGACCGCACGTTGCGGGCGGTCGCCATGCGCAGTAAGGGGTACACGTATGTGCTGGGCCGCGCCGGTGTCACCGGCGACGCCGACCGTGCGAGTCTCGCGCACGATGTGCTGTTCGGCCGGCTGCGCGAAATCGGCGCTCCGCCCCCGGTCGTGGGCTTTGGGATCGGCTCGTCAGAGCAGGTTCAACAGGCGCTTGGCGCTGGGGCGGCCGGCGTGATCGCAGGGACGGCGATCGTTCGGCGAATCGGTGACCGACGCGATGTGGTCGAGTTCGTGACGTTGATGAAGGACGCGACGCGGCCCGCCGCTAATCGGTGACCCGCGCAAGATTCTGCGCGTGTACGATGCGGTCGAGCGCAGCCCAAACCTCGGCGTCGGTGTCGGCCCTCCGCAGTTGCTCCCGCGCTTCGGCGTCGCTCAACCCGTGGGCGATCGCGGCCAGAATCTGAAGCTGTAAACCCTCCTCGTCGGTCGGCGTCAACAACAGAAACACCAGGTGTACCGGCAAACCGTCGGGTGCGTCCCACTCTACGCCGCCGATCGAACGGCCGAAGACGAGGATCGGCTGGGCCAGCGTGTCGAGTCGCGCGTGGGGGATCGCGGCGCCGTGGCCGGTGCCGGTTCCGAGAAGCTCCTCGCGCTCGCGCACCGCTGCCGCGCAATCCACGGCGTCGGGGATCGCGTCATGCTCGACGAGGCTTTGGCAGAGCTCGTCGATCACCACCCACTGCGTCTTGCCGGCGAGGTCGGGCACGGTGGCCGGACGCACGAAGTACTCGAGGATGCTGACCGCCTCACGGCGCCGGATCGACCACGAGAGCAACGGCCCGACGAGCAGTGACGAGACGATCGCCGAGACGACGATGCCAACGAATACGGGGGTCGTAAGGATCCCGTGGTCGAGTGCGATGTCGGCGACGACGATCCCGGTGACGCCGCTCGGGATGAAGGCGATCCCGACCGATAACCGGTCGCTCCGCGACAACGACGTGCCGAGCGCTCCAAGCCACGCGCCGGCGAACTTGGCGACGATCGAGATGACCGTGACGAATGCGACGATGAACCAGTCGAACTCCCTCAAGAAGTCGTACTGCAGGCCGATTCCGGCGAAGTAGAGCGGCACGAATACCGAGTGCACCATCTGGCTCAGTATCTGTCGCGTGCGCTCAGTTAGGGCGTGGGAGTCACCGGCCATGATTCCGGCCAGAAAGAAGCCCAGCAGTGCGGTCAAGCCGACGCTGTGGGTCGCCGCGCCCCACGCCAGCCCGAGACAGCTGACCAGCGTCAAGACGGCTCCTGGCTGGTCGGGTAGTTGCTGGCTCACGAACCGGATCGATCGATCGACCCAGCGTAACCCGTACGAGAGGGAGAAGGCGGTGAATGCGACGGAGAACGCCACCACCAGCACGACCGTTGGGATGTGCACACCCGCAGGGGTGGCGAGGCCCAGTACGACGCTCAAGATCACCCACGCGAGGATGTCGTTGACGGCGTAGCCGCACAACGTTACCAGCCCGAGATCGCTCTTTACCAGATCGAGATCCTGCAACACGCGGGCGATGATCACCATCGCGCTGATCGCGATCGTCGTGCCGAGAAAGAGCGCGAACAAGACTCTGAGTGACGGGTCGGCGAGGTACCGTTCCGGTAACCCGAGCGACAGCCCAAACCCGAACCCCAGCGGTACGAGCACCCCGATGATACCAACGCGCAGGGCGGGTCCGCGCTGGCGCCAGGCGGCCGAAACGTCGACCTCGAGGCCGGTCTCGAGCAGCAGGAAGAGCACCCCGAACCACGCGACAGTGCTCAGCATCGCTTCCTGGATCGGATCGGCGGGGAAGATCGTGCTCTGGAGTTCCGGCCACGCACGGCCGAGGATCGTCGGCCCCAGGAGAAGCCCGATCGCGATCTCGCCCACCAGCGGGGGATGCCCAAACCGCCTCAGCACCTCGCCAAGCCCGCGCGCGAGGGCCAGTAGCAGGAGGACCTGGACCAGAAAAAGGCCTAGATGTTCTTCGGTCATGGAGTGGACAACCTAACAGGTAGCCGAAGAGAGTTTGCCACTGCGGTGGAGCGGTGGTGGCGTTAGGAGCCGGCTAGTTCTCGAAACAGTGGGTTTTCGCGCAGTGGATCCCAGATCGGGTCGGCGCGAAGGAGTGCGGACGACATCGGCGATGGGGTCGCCAGCAATTCGGCTACGAGACGCAGCGCCTGCTCGTGCTCTCCGGCCAACGCCAAGGCCGCAGCGACCCTACGGGTCAGGTAACCGGAGTGGATCGCGTCCCACTCGGGTGGGTACTTGTGCAGCACCATCCGGGCGTGACGGAGCGTCTCCTCGTTGAACCCCAGTCCAGCAGCCGCCATCGCCAGGTTCGCCTGCTCCTCCGACAGGCCGCGCACCGGACGCTCACGCTCGCGTTTCAAAAGATGATCGCGAACCGCGGCGTAGTGCCGCCGGGCGCCGGCGCGATCTCCGTGTCTCGACTTGAGCCAAGCGACGGCCAGTTCCATGCGTCCAGCATCACCGACGTCCTCGCGTGGGGTCTCGAAGCGTGAAACGGTGAGCGTCTGCGCGGGGATCCGATCGCCGAGTACGCGGCTGAGCATCGGGCTTCCGAGGAGCAACGTCTCGATACTCGATCTCGTCCGCGCGGCTCCGACATTCAGGGCTTTCATCGCAGCATCCGGCCCTTGACCGCTCAGCAACGCCAACTCGGCGAGATCGAGGTAGAGGCTGGCGTGGGTCGGCGCAACGGATAGTGCGAGCCGGATGTGACGCTCGGCCGCTTCGAAGTCCCGCAAATAGGCATAGCTGTATCCGAGCGATCGATGGATCTCCATCGAGTGTGGATCGAGCGTCGCTGCACGCCCTAGATACTCGGTCGACTCTTCCCACCGACCTTGCCGTCGGAGCACCCATCCAATCGTGCTCAAGATCTCCGGGTCGACGGGGTCGATCTCTTCCGCTCGGTGCAGCGCGTCGAGCGCGACATCGTAATGACGCCCCCCGTAGTACCGGAGGACGCCCAGGGCGAGCCACGACTCGGCCTGGTTCGGTGCCAGATCGATGGCGCGCTGGGCGGCCTCCTCGGCCCGCTCGAGCGACGCGATATCTGCGTAATGCCAGGAGAGGTTGACACTCGCGATCGCGAGCCGGGCGTGGGCGAGGGCGAACTCCGGGTCACGCTCGATCGCTGATTCGAGCAGGTTCACCGCTTGGCGGTAGTCGGCTTCCCGCATGTTCCGGATGAGCGCGGTGGCTTGGAGATATAGTGACCACGCCTCGACATCGTCAGTGTTGGAAGGCGACAGCGGATCGACGACTTGGAGTGCTGGTGCAGTGTCACCGGACTGGACCGCGTCGCCGGTCACCGACAAGGCGACTCCCAACACGGTGACCAATGCGAGAACCGCCGTGAGCGAGAACCGGGTCGCGGTCGCAGCGGGTGGTTTCGCTTCCGATACCGCAGCGATAAAGCGATATCCCCGGCCGCGCGCCGTTTGGATGTAGGATGGTTTCGCCGCGTCGTCTTCGAGCGCCGACCGGATCGTCGCGATGCAGGTGTTCAGTCGGTCGTCGAACCCGAGCACCATCCCCTCGCCCCAGATCTCACGACGCAGCTCTTCGCGAGACACGATCTCACCCTGGCGGACGACCAAGTAGGCGAGCACGCGCAGCGGGAGCGAGGTGAGATCGACCGGGCGGCCGTCCCTCCACAAGGTCGAACCATCGATGTCGAGCTCGAACGGCCCGAATCTCGCACCTGGCGTCTGACGCTCAGTCAGCATCGCAGATCCTTGTCGTAGAGAGGATTACCATCTCAGCCTGGGGCTTGGGTCCCAGTTTAGGTTCGGTTCATTGACGTCCGTCGGCCGCGCGGCCACTGTCGGAAGAAACCAGCCGACCCCGGAGCCGCGTTTAGTCACGAACGGGCGTTCGCCCGAGAAGGAGTCGTCGCATGAAGTGGATGACGATTGTATACGGTTGTCTATGCCTGGTGGCATGCTCGGGTAGCTCGACGCCGAGTGGCCCGGGTGGGTCCGGTGGTTCCCAGACCGTCGCCACGATCACGGTCACCCCCGGCGCTCCATCCTTCGCCTCGCTGGGTGAGTCCGAGACGCTGACGGCAGTGGCGAGAAACGCATCGGGCGACGTGATCGCGACGGCATCCTTCACGTGGAGCTCGTCAGACCCTTCGATCGTAGCCGTCGATCAGACACCAAACGGTGGAGCGCGAGCCACGGCGGTCGCGAACGGCACCACCACGATCACTGTGGTCTCGGGCGGAGTATCGATCGTCGTACCAGCGAACGTCGCGCAAGCGGTCGCCACCATCGACTTCTCGGGCAGCGCCACATTTGTCGAGTTCAGCGGCGAGACGGCGCAACTAGTCGCCACTCCAGTTGATGCTCGCGGAAACCCCGTACCTGGCACGTCGGTGATATGGTCGTCGTCTAACCCGGCTGTAGCCACGGTCGATGCAACTGGAGTCGCCACAGCGCGTGATTTCGGCACCTCGGTGATTACGGCGACATCCGGCGCCGTCATCGATCAGGTCCTCTTCGAAGTACTCGGCGACCGTTTCTTTCTCAACGGGAGTGTTCGATTGCGGTACGATCTCGATCTGCCCGATGACAGCGGCGGACCTTTCCCGGCTGTCATCTGGGTTCACGGGTCGGGGATGCTGAATCGAAATTCTCAAGCCGTGGGATCGAATCCGCTCGTTCCGGAGGGTTTGGCGGTTCTGCGATACGACAAGCGCGGGGTCGGGGAATCGAGCGGGACGTTCACCAACTCCGCTTTTGGGACGCTCGCCAGCGACGCCGCCGCTGGGATCGCGCGCCTCAAGAAGTTCCCGCAGATCGATCCCGACCGCATCGGCATCATGGGCAACAGCCAGGGTGGCTGGGTCGGACCGTTGGCTGCCGCGCAATCCGACGACGTGTCGTTCATGATGATGTGGTCGGGGCCGACGGTCAGCGTGGGGCTGGAGATCTTCTACAGCAACCTGGCCGAGGGTACGAATACGCCGCTGGACGATGTTTACGCTCAGCTGTCCGAGTTCAACGGTCCGAACGGCTTTGATCCGATGCCAACACTTCAGAGCCTCGACATTCCGAGCCTCTGGCTCTATGGCGGGATGGACCGCAGCATCCCGAGCCGCTTGGATACGCTCAACATGCGCCACCTCCAGTCGCTCGGTTTGCCCTACGAGTTCGTCTGGTTCCCGACCGGACGACACGATCTCCGGGACAACGACAGCGGGATGGGGCCGTTTCTCGACGTGTGGTCCGAGTATCTAGCGTGGATGCGGAGGATCGGTATTCTCTGAGCACGCCTAGCTCGACGGGGCCGAGAATAGGCGGTAGACGTAGCTCTATCTTCCAACAATTTCATACACTTCCCGATCGAGGCGGAGGCGACAAGGGCACCCGCTAGCGAGACGTTTTTCCTCAACGACATAGAAATCACTCGTGCGAGTCGCCTGAGAGGTCGGTAGCTTGGGTTGAGCGCTGACGCGGATCGGTGCTGGCTACGCCCATCTTGTCCTGCGAGGAGGACTATGCAGACCACATTTCACATCCGGCTTTTCATCCTGTCCGGCCTCGTGCTCGGCCTCGTGTCTTGCCGCGCAACGGAGGACGTAACCTCTCTCGATGCCCCCGACGCACCAGTGACACCCAGCCCGTACCTCTACGTCTGGGCGGGAGACGCCGACGCGGCAGAGGGAGACTCGGACTTTCTGGCGGTGGTGGACGCCGACCCGGAGAGCTCGACGTACGGTTCCGTGTTGGGGACTGCGCCAGTGGGCTCGGCGGGCAACGACCCCCATCATTCAGAGTTGATCGCACCGAACGACGGGCTGCTCTTCGCCAACGGATTCGATGCGAATCGGACCTTCCTCTTCGACCTGTCTTCTACCGGCGAGCCGTCTTTCGTGAGGGAGCTCGAGAAGGTTCCGGGATTTGAGTACCCGCACAGCTTTTACCGCCTCGAGAACCGCCACGTGCTCGCGACGTTCCAACGCGGGGACGGCAGCCGACCCGGCGATACCGGCGGGCTGGCCGAGTTCGACAGGGACGGCGACTTCGTGCGGGTGTCTTCCGCCGCTGACCCCGACTTCGAAGGCCGTATGATTCGTCCGTACGCAGTCGAGGTGTTCCCTCAAATCGATCGAGTCCTGACAACAAGCAATGCGATGCCGCTGATTGATCACGAGACCGGCGGTTTCCTGTTTGAGCGCGCCGAGAACGTGCTTCAGCTCTGGCGGCTCTCCGATCTCAGTCTGCTGACGACCTTTATGCTTCCGGGACTGCCGCCCGCGGAAGAGCCGGAGTGCTTCGTCGAACACCTAATGACCGGGCAAGACTGCACACCGTCGAGGATCGCCGGTCACAACCGCCCTTTCGAAGCCCGTACGCTCCCCGACGGGTCGGCGATCCTGAACACGTTCGCGTGCGGCCTGTACAGGATCCACGCGATGGACACCGACGAGCCGCAGGTCGACGTGCTCATGAACTGGCCGCAGATGGCCGGGTGCTCTGTGCCAACTATAGTCGGGAAGTTCGAGGTGCTCCCGATCATGTTCGCGAACGCGATTGTGACGCTTGACGTGTCTGATCCGACGAGCCCGGTCGAGGTGGCGCGACAAACGTTCGACGAGGGATTCATGCCGCACTATGCACAGGTCGACCCCGGTACTTATCGGGTGGTGGTGACCGGCATCGGTCCGAACGCTGGACAGGTGCTGATGTACTGGGTTGACCCCGACACGGGCGAGCTCACCCCTGACGAGGCGTTCGGGCAGGCGGACGGCCTCGAGAAGGGCCTCTCCATGGCCCGGGACGAGTGGCCGCACGGGCCGACGGGACCGGCTATTCCGCACGCGACGTTAGGTCGGTTGATAAACGAAACGTTTGCACTCGGTGATCTCGAGGTTCGCCGGCTCGGGTTTGGCGCCATGCGAGTCACGGGCGAAGGCGTGTGGGGCGAACCCGACGATCTCGACCGTGCGCTAGCCGTTTTGCGCCGCGTCGTCGAGCTCGACGTCAATCTGATCGACACCGCCGATTCGTACGGCCCCGAGGTCTCCGAGAACCTGATCGCCGAGGCGCTGCATCCCTACCCGGACGAGCTGGTGATCGCCACCAAGGGTGGGTACACGCGGCCCGGTCCAGGTCGCTGGGAGCCCAACGGGCGACCGGAGTATCTGCGCAAAGCGGCCGAAGGGAGCCTGAAGCGCCTGCGGGTCGAGCGAATCGATCTGTATCAGCTCCACACGCCCGACGATAATGTCCCGTTCGAGGAATCGGTTGGTGAGCTGGCCGATCTTCAGCAGGAGGGAAAGATCCGTCATATAGGACTTTCGAATGTCGACGTGGATGAGATCGATCGGGCGCGCGCGATCGTGAACGTCGTATCGGTCCAGAACCGTTACAACCTGACGAATCGATCGTCCGAGGACGTGCTCGACCGTTGCGAAGAGCTGGAGATCGGGTTTATCCCGTGGTTCCCGCTCGAGATGGGTCATTTGGCCCATGGGGGTGGAGCGCTGGCGGAGATCGGTATGGCGCTTCAGGCGACGCCTGCGCAGATCGCGCTGGCGTGGTTGCTGCGACGGTCTCCAGTCATGCTGCCGATCCCCGGTACGGGGTCGATTCCACATCTCGAGGAGAACGTCGGCGCGGCATCGATCGAACTGTCCGATGAGCAGTTCGCGCAGATCGGCCGGTGACCGGCGAACCGCGACTGATTCTGCTGACGGGGGCGACCGGCTACGTCGGTGGGCGGCTCTTGTCGCGGCTCGAGCAGGTGCCCTACCGCGTTCGCTGCCTGGCCCGGCGCCCCGGGGTGCTGCGGTCTCGCGCATCGGATGACGTAGAGGTCGTGCGGGGTGACGTGCTCGACCCCGACTCGTTACCGCCGGCGCTCGAAGGCGTTGATACAGCCTTCTACTTCATCCACTCCATGGGGGCGACCAAGGACTTCGAGGAGGAAGATCGGGACGCCGCGACGAACTTTGGAACAGCCGCGCGCGCGGCTGGCGTGCGGCGAATCGTCTACCTCGGCGGTCTAGGTAGCTCCGAGAAAGATCTGTCGAAGCATCTCCGTAGTCGGTTGGAGACCGGGGACATCCTTCGCTCCTCGGGCGTTCCGGTGATCGAGCTTCGCGCTTCCATCGTTATCGGGTCGGGAAGTCTCTCCTACGAGTTGGTGCGCGCGCTCACTGAACGGCTACCGGTGATGATATGTCCGAAGTGGGTGAGTGTGATGGCGCAGCCGATCGCGATCGAGGATGTGCTGGAGTATCTCGTCCAGACGATCGAGCTGCCGGGCGACGAGTCACGCGTCTTCGAGATCGGCGGACCGGATCAAGTCTCGTACGGCGATATCATGCGTGAGTACGCGCGTCAACGTGGCCTGCGACGGCTCATGATCCCGGTTCCGGTCCTCACGCCGTACTTGTCCAGCCTTTGGCTCGGCCTCGTCACACCGGTCTACGCGCGGATAGGCAAGAAACTGATCGAGAGCTTGCGAAACCCGACCCTCGTATCGAACGACGCCGCGGAGAAGGAGTTTTCGGTTCGGCCGAGAGGGCTGCGTGAGGCGATCGAAAGGGCGCTCGTCAAAGAGGACCGGGAGATCGCTGAGACCCGCTGGTCGGACGCGTTGTCGTCGTCAGGGGTGCCAAAATCGTGGGGCGGTGTTCGCTTTCGCTCGCGGATAGTGGACTCGCGGACAGCGAAGGTTCAGGCCTCGCGTGTGGCCAGCTTCGCCCCCATCCAGCGGATCGGGGGGGACACGGGGTGGTACTACGGCAACTTGCTTTGGCGATTGCGCGGTTTCATCGATCTGTTGGTCGGTGGGGTTGGGGTGCGGCGCGGCCGTCGGGATCCGGTGAACATCCGAGTCGGCGACGCCTTGGACTTCTGGCGTGTCGAAGCGTTTGAGCCCGATGAAATGCTTCGGTTGCAGGCGGAGATGAGGGTGCCCGGCCGAGCCTGGCTGGAGTTCGAAGTCAGCGGCGACGGCAGCGAGAGCACGATTAGACAGACGGCGATCTGGGATCCGGCGGGTTTGTTCGGTCTGGCCTATTGGTACGCTCTTTATCCCATCCACGGTCTCATGTTCGCGGGGATGCTACGAAACATCGCCCGGGCAGTAAGAGAAGAGTCGGGTTCGCGAGTTGTCTGACGTACCCGACCTGCGCGTGCGCAAGGTCAACGACCAGGAAGTCGATTCGTCGGCGGATTTCGTTCTCTACTGGATGATCGCCAGCCGTCGCACCGAATGGAATTTCGGTCTGCAGCGCGCCGTCCATTGGGCTTGTAAGCTAAGCAAGCCGCTATTGGTCTTCGAGCCGCTCCGCTGTGGCTACAAGTGGGCCAGTGACCGGTTGCACGCGTTCGTGATCCAGGGAATGATCGACAACGCGCAGCGTATCGATTCCCGCAAGAGCGTGCTTTACTATCCCTACCTAGAGCCGAAAGCCGGCGCCGGAAAAGGGTTGCTGGCGGCCCTAGCAAAGCGCGCCGCGGTCGTAGTCAGCGACGACTATCCGGCGTTCTTCTTACCACGAATGATCGAGGCTGCCAGCGACCAGATACCGGTTTCGTTCGAGCTGGTCGACTCCAACACCATTTTGCCAATGCGAGCAGCAGACAAGGTTTTCCTCCGTGCGCACGACTTCCGACGCTTCTTGCAGAAGACGTTGGAACCCCATCTCGAGGAGTTGCCCGACGCCGATCCACTGTTCAACGTACGTTTACCAGCGCTTGAACAGCTGCCAAAGGAGATCGCCCGCAAGTGGCCAGCTGCGGAGCTGGACGATTCGCTTGCGACTCCCGAGGGTCTAGAAGAGTTCCCGATCGATCACGCGGTAAAGCCGACAGAGACAACGGGCGGACCCAAGGCAGCGCAGGCGACGTTGCGACAGTTCTTGGAGTCGAAGCTCTCGAAATACGACAGTGATCGGAACCAACCGGAGGAGGAAGTGACGAGCGGTTTATCGCCGTACCTTCACTTCGGTCACATCTCGGTGCATCAAGTGTTTTCCGAGGTCATGGAGAATGACGGTTGGAAGACCGACGACCTAGCCGATGAGACCACCGGTGGCCGCCATGGATGGTGGGGGGCGAGCACCGCCGTCGAAGCGTTTCTGGATGAGCTCATCACCTGGCGCGAGGTCGGATACAACATGGCGTGGCAGGAGTCCGACTACGATCAGTACAAGTCACTCCCCGACTGGGCGCAGAAGACGCTCGCCGAGCACGTCACCGATGCCCGCGAGTATGTCTACACGCTCGAACAGTTCGAGAAGGCCGAGACCCACGACGAGCTCTGGAACGCGGCCCAACGACAGCTCGTCCGCGAGGGACGGATCCACAATTACCTGCGGATGCTTTGGGGCAAGAAGATTCTGGAATGGACGAAGCGCCCGCAGAGCGCAGCGGACGTTATGATCGAGCTCAACAACAAGTATGCGCTCGATGGCCGTGACCCGAACAGCTACAGTGGGATCTTCTGGTGCCTCGGACGCTACGACCGGCCTTGGGGTCCCGAACGCCCGATCTTTGGCAAGATCCGCTACATGAGCAGCGAAAACACCGCGCGCAAAGTCCGCGTCCGAGGCTACCTGAAAGAGTACGGACCCTAGCTCGGTCCACGGGTCCGCGTGCGCTGAGGCGAGGCCCTCGCTCGTCGTTCGCCGCGATTACCAGGTCGGCGATCGAACCGTGACGTCGATCGAGGCCCGCGGCTACGGTGGCCAGTACGTCTTTGTCGTCCCCGAGCTCGAGCTCGTGGCTGTCGTGACCTCGGGCAACTACCGCAACGGACGATCGCGCCAGCCAGAGAAGATCATGGAGCGGTTCATCTTGCGAGCAGTGCTGGCGAATTAGTCTGTATCCATCATACGCGATAGGCTACCGCTCGAGCACTGACACCCTGACCCCCGACGGCCGCTCGGCATCGTGATAGATCCGGTGCGTGGCTTTCTGAAAAGCCCCTTCATCGGCCTCGTAGATGTTCACGAACGTCTGCGGATTGCGGTCGACGAGCGGGAACCAAGAGTTCTGCACCTGGATCATGATGCGGTGGCCGGGCTGGAACGTGTGAGCGACATCGGGTATCTCGAACTGTACCGACGTCACTTCACCGGGAACGAACGGCTCAGGGTTCTCGAAGCTGTTCCTGTACCGGCCGCGAAGGACCTCGCCCCTCACCAGCATCTGGTATCCGGCCATCGGGACGGACTTGTCGTTGGTCGGGTAATCCGTCAATGAATCCGGAAAGACGTCGACTAGCTTGACCACGTAGTCAGCGTCTGTCCCCGTCGTGCTGACGTACAGATCGGCCACGATTGGGCCTGCTAGCGTCACCGGGTCGGTTAGCACCTCGGACTCGTACACCATGACGTCGGGCCTTCGGGTGGCGAATCGCTGGTCATCGGTCATGTACTCCCGCGTACGCCGCAGGTGGACGTCCTCGGTGTATGGGACCGGCCGCATCGGGTCAGCGACGTACTCGTCGTAGCTCTCGGCGGACGTCGGTGGCGAGAACGAGAGCCCCTCTCCGGCATGGAAGTAGATTTTTCTCTCGACGACATCGCTGGGTGGCCACGTTTCGAACTCGAGCCAATCCAGTGCGCCCGTGTCGTACACCGTCGCCTCAGCGAGGTCGAGCGTGCCCTCGTCCTTTAAGTAGTAGTTGAAGAAACGGTGTTCGATCTCGTTGTACAGATCGGATGTATTGTCGCCCCAGTGCACATTCCCCAGGTTGTCGCCTTCGTCAAAGGCCCACTGGCCGTGGAACCAGGGCCCCATCAGCAAGCGGTTCTCGGCCGTGGGTGGGCTCTGGGTCTCGATCGCCTTGTAAACGTTTAGTGGCCCAAACAGGTCCTCGGCGTCAAACCAACCCCCGACGACGAGCACCGCGGGTTGGATGTCCTTGAGATGGGGAAGAGGATCGCGCGCCTGCCACCAATCGTCGTAATCGGGATGGTCCATGACCTCCGACCAGAAGCGGATGCTGTCACCGAAGAACTTGGCCTCGACGTTCTTGATCGGACCGAGCTCTAAGAAAAACTCATAGTTGTCTTGGTTTGGAAACTCGAAACCCGATAGCTGCTCCCGCGTCGGCTCGGGCCTCGGACGCCCGAACGAGGAGTAGAATCGAAATCCGTCCATCAAGAAGAACGCGCCGTTGTGGTGAAAATCGTCACCGATGAACCAGTTGGTGACGGGCGCTTGCGGAGACACCGCTTTGAGCGCGGGATGAGCCTCGGGCAACGACATCGTCGCGTAGAACCCGGGATACGAGATACCGGAGATCCCGACGCGGCCGTTGTTGTGGGGCACGTTCTTAACCAGCCAGTCAATCGTATCCCACGTATCGCTGTTTTCGTCGATGTCTTGCTCGCTCTTCTTGTCTGGATTGTACGGGCGCACGTCCATGAACTCTCCCTCGCTCATGTAGCGTCCGCGGACGTCCTGGAAAACGAGGATGTAACCCTGCTCGACGAGATCCGCGTCCATCGACAGACGCGGTGTGTACGCCTCCTCTCCCCGAGGCTCCGAGTTGTACGGGGTCCGGCGGAGGAGGATCGGATACGTCTGGGTCGTGTCTCTCGGAGTATAGATCGAAGTGAACAGTCGTACGCCGTCCCGCATCGGGATGTAGACCTCCATCTTGGTCAGACGCTCTGCAGACCATACAGGGCTACCCCTGGGGGGTTCAGGCATGGTGCGGCTGAAGTTGAGGGCGTAACTGTCGTTGCCCTGGCGCAAGGTGCCGGCAATCGTCGTGAAACCGGTGTCGACGCTCCCATCGTATTCAGCTCCGGATCCACCGGTCCGAAAAGCGAGCTGCCCGTCCTCGAAAGAGAACTCCTCGACCGTAATGTCGGTCTCGCCCTGATCTGGACTGTCGAGGGTGGCCGAGTATCCATCCGCGGTCTCCTCAACGTGGAGGTTGATACGCAATTCGAGTGTGCCGACGTCTAGCGTGCCGTACCAATCGCCGGTGACGTCCTGGGCTGCCGCGCGAGACGGACCCAGCGTCCAAACGAGGAGTGCGATCGGGATCAGGAATCGGAAATTTCGGTTGCTTTTCATCTGACTGAGCCTTCTTGCGAGACGATTCGGAGAGAGCGCCTGCCGACGCCGCGACATGTGTGCACGCGTCGAAGGTGCGGGCCCGCGGATCCGATGTCTGTCGGGGAGAACTCACTGCGGTATGTGGGGAAAAACCTGTCGCTCTGGCCGGTGGTCAGAACCTCTCGCCCTTGGCCTCACGCAATTGACTTCCGACAGGCCGAATTCTGGGCCACATCGCCCAGAAGTACAATGCGAATCCGATGACTTGCATGACTCCAGCCGAGGCGACAAACCATGCCAGCCAATCCGGACCCGCGCTCGCACGACCGACTTCGGCGATCAGCCGGACGGCCGTCGCAACCGTTAGCATTATGTAGGAGACCAGAATTCGGTTGTGCCGGTAACGCGTGTCTCCCGAGGGGGGCTTTGGAAAAAGCCACAGAGCGACGCCAAGAATCAGAAACATCACGAACCCAAGTTGTACCACGTGCGCGTGGGCCGAGATCAAATACGGATCAGGCCACGCCCCGTAGAGCTCGCGCTGAACCAACATCCAAGCACCGATCAACAAGCCTGCAAAGAGGAACACGATCGAAGTTTTGATGAATCGGCGGACGTTCGTGTGCAACGATTGTCTCCAGGTGCTCTAGAACGGCGACAGACCGCGCGCGCCGAAACGCTCCATCTGCAAGTGCTGGATGATCGGTAATGCGTAGGCCGCGATCACGAGCACGATCGCCACCACGGTCCAGATCTTCATGTTGTCGAGGATCAACCCTTTGCGCCCCGGTGGTTGCAGCGGCTCAGCGAACTCGACCTCTTGCTGGGGGCGCTTGGCCCCGGCCAAGCCGGTTCCGAACATGACCGCGGCGAAGCACAGTGCGCTGCCGAAGAGGAACAACCCACCGACCGCCGAAATGCCGGTTCCAGGGAGCCACTGCTGGGCGATCTCGCTGCCACCGTACTGGAACTGATAGATGCGCCGCGGCATGCCCTGGAGTCCGGTCAGGTGGTTCGAGATCGAGAACATCAACATCCCCATGAACCACAAGTACGGCTGGATGATTGCCAGCAGCGATAGCTCGAGCTCGCGTCCCGTCAGCGCGGGCATGAGTCGATACGCGAAGCCCATAAAGGTGAGCGCCGTGGCGGTGCCCACCGTGAGATGGAAATGTCCCTGCACCCAGGCTGTGTTGTGAACCATCGCGTTCATCCCGTAGGCGGCGTTGATCGCTCCGCCCCAACCGCCGACCGCGAAAATCATCATCGCCAGCGCGACGCTCGAGAACGCCGGGTCGCCCCACGGCAACTTCTCGAGCCAGTCAAACCACCCTTTGGCACCCTTCATTCGGCCCGCCACCTCGAACGAGGCGATGATCGTGAACGCGGTGACCAGGCTCGGGAAGATAATGAGCTGTGTGTTGAACACGTGGAACAGTTTCCACGTTGCGTCAACGCCAGGATCCATCAACTGATGGTGGAACCCGACCGGGGTGGACAACACGATGAACATGACGAAGACGAGCCGCGCCAGTGGATCGCTGAACAGTTTTCCACCTGCCACTTTGGGCGTGACCGTATACCAGATGACGTACGCCGGGATCAGCCAGAAGTAGACCAGCGGATGGCCGAACCACCAGAAGAGCATTCGGGCCAGGATTGGATCGATCTTCTCGGTGAATCCGAGCGACCACGGGATCAGAAGCAGCAACGCTTCGGCGGCGACGCCGACAGTCGCCAACAGCCAGACGATGATCGTCGCCAACATCCCGTGGACCGCGAGCGGCGTTCGGCTCTCGGGGTTCTCCCGTTTCCAAACCAGGTAGGTACGGATGATCACCCAACTCCAACCCCACGACCCCACGATCAGCAGCGTCGCGCCGATGTAGAAGAGCGGGTGCGCCTTGAGCGGCGGATAGAACGTGTATAGAACCGAAGCCTTGCCAAGCAGGATCGCGCCTGCCGCCATTAGCGTTCCTAGCGTGGCGATGGCAAAGGAGATCCACCCTACGGTGCGTTGCTCGACCGATCGTCCAAATGCGCGCTCGGTGAAGTAGTACCCAAGCGCCATGATAAAGAACGTCGTGAAGACGATCGCCATCAGAACGCCGTGCGCAGTCACCGAGAGGTAGTACATCTTGGGAGTGCGGAAGGGCAGATCGAGGTTGGCGCGCGACAGCGCCTGCATGAGCGCCATCGCCGATGCAATCGTAAACGCTGAGACTGCGACCCAGACGTTTGCCAACGTGAGCCGGTGCGAGGGGATCATTGGGTATCCTCGACGATCAGCGTCCCGAACATATTGTGATGGCCAAGGCCGCAGTACTCGTTGCACACGATCAAGTACTCACCGGCTTCTTCGAAGATCGTCGTGAACTGAGTGACGTAGCCCGGAACGACCATCGCGTTGCCGTTTGTCCGAGCGATCTGAAAGCCGTGTATGAGGTCCGGGCTCGTGATCCGAAACGTGACCGGCTCCCCGCGGGGCACGCGGATCTCACGCGGCAGGAATGCGTACATGATCGCTTGCACCACGACCGTCGCACTGCCATCCGCGTGGATCGTTACACCGGGTTCGCCAAACTCGGAATGGGAACGGACTTCATCTGGATCGATCGTCTCGATGTGGCTTGGTGGCACGACCGCCTGGCTAAAAGTCGTGACCCCGATCGAGATCAAGAACACGACGATGATCGCAGTTGCGCCCCACATCCAGATCCGCTCGTAGAGGTCGACGTGCATCACGGCCTCACGGAGTGAGCGTGCCGCGCGGCACGAAGACAAAGAAGTACAGGACCAGCCAAGCCAAAAGGAAGAGCGCACCATAGATGGCGACGATGGCGAGTGTTCCCTTGGGATGCGAGCCGATTTCGATGGGTTCGGAAGATTCGACGCGGTCGTCGCTCATGCGGCCTCCTAGAGCAGCGATTTGTTTCTGAGGTCGACCGAACGTAGGGCTATTTGTTTTTCAGTACAAGGTCGTTAGCGAGACGCGACGATGAACAATCGGCGAAACGGAAACAACGTCGTGCCGTCCGAACGCCGTGGATAAGCAGCGCGTAGGCGCTTCTTGTAATCGGATTCGTACGCCTGGCGGTCGTCATCATCGAGCGCTTCCAGTAAGGGTTTTCCCCACGTGGCGCCGGTCCATGCGGCGATCGGGTCCTCACCCTCGAGTATTTGCAGGTATACGGTCTCCCAGATCTCGAGCGACGATGTGCAGGACGTCAGGATGTCGTAATAGTGCTCTGGCTCGGCTACGGGTGTTGGCCGCAGAAGGGGTTGGAGTTGATCGCGCCACGGTCCTTCGCGCGCGGCTTCGTACATCAGTGTGTGAGACGGCTCGCCAAAATTTCGTGGCATCTGAATCGCCAAGACACCACCGGGCGTTACAGATTCGAGCAGCTTTGGCAAAAGGCGCTCGTGCTCGTCGTCGACGAAGTGTAACGCTGCGTTGGAGAACACGAGGTCGAGCGGTGCTGTCGGGTTCCAGGTCGCGATATCGGCTTGAACCCAGTCGATATCATCCGGAAGCTGGCGCGCCCGGGAGAGCATCTCAGGCGAGCTGTCGACCCCGGTCAGTTCTGCTTCTGGCCACCGACTCGCGATCATCTGCGTGACGTTCCCCACGCCGCAGCCCAGATCGACGATCCGCCGAGGCGATTGAAGTTCAATTCGCGTCAACAGGTCGATCGCTGGTCGCAGTCGTAGGTCGGTGTAACGGATGTACTGGTCGGGATCCCACATGCTTCAAAGGTAACGCCAGGGATCAGCTCGGTGCGGCGACCTCCAGCAGCTCCTTCGGCTCGAACCACGCGTTCGTGCCCTTGGACACTGAGAAAACGGGCAGCGGTTCATCGAAGCCCTGCAGGGAGATCAGCCCTCGGTCAGTGAAGTGAAACCCCTGACCGGCGCGGCCGACAACCGACTGAGTGACCAGCACGGTGCCCGGTTCAGCGACATCGACCAGCCGTGCGGCGAGATTGACGACAGCACCGTAGCAGTCCCCGTCGCGATGAATGACCGGACCGGTGGCGATTCCCGCCCTGGCCGAGGGCAGACCTTCCGCGGCGACTCTTTCGACGATTTTCAGCGTCGTCTGCACTCCGACCGATGCGCTTCGAAAGCTCAACATGACTCCGTCGCCCAGCGTCTTGACGAGCCGGCCATCGGATTGCGCCGCGCGAGCCGCAGCGATTTCGATGAGGCGCGTGCCGTTGACCGCCGCGCTTTCGTCTCCCACGGCGTGGATCAAGTCCGTGGAGCCGCTCAAGTCGATGAACACGATGGTGCGGAAACGCCGCTCATCTTGAGGCGATATATCCTCTTTGGCGAGCAACGCCTCGATCCGGTCGATCAGATTCTCGAAGACCACCTGCTCGAGAAAACGCCTCAAGATCAGAAACACGGCGCGAAATCCGAGTCGCTGAAGTCGCATCCGTAGTGCGGTGGTCGTGTCGAGCATTTCTTGATAAGACATACCCTTCGCCAACAGTGGTTCCTCGACCGCCTCGCGGAAAAACTCTCTCTGCACCTCGACGATCTGTCGAAGGCTGATGCCAAAAACGCGAAGTGCGCGCAGGATTTCACTTTCATCTAGCCCGGCCCGACGGGCCTCTTGGACGATGGCGAACAACTCTTGGTCGTCTTCGCGTAGCGGGTCGTCCAGCGTGGTCGTCGGCAGGCCGATCGCCAGCTCGATCCGGGTGGCGAGGTCAGGATCGATCCCGAGCTCGGAAAAGATTTCGGCACGCCTCCCGGCCGCTGGGGTCACCGGATCGGCCAACACGTCACCCGCGAACCGCAACGAAAGACGGCGCTCACGAACTGCCGCGGACAACTCTGTGAGGTCGATCCCCGAACGCTCGAGCGCAGCCACCAATCGAACACGCGTGACGTCGCCTGGTTCGTGGGGGCGATCCGGTTTGAATGGGCCCACTAGGCCGAGCTCGACGAATCGATAGATTTGCGCTGCGCTACAGCTGGTCAATCGCGCCAACTCGGCGAGGTGTCCAGAACCGGCGCAATCCATGACTAGATTGGGCTCGTTGGATCGACTAACCGACGTGGCGGACAAAGCGCGGCGCTGGACGACGGGAAAGCCATCGCCTAAACAGAAGCATCTGCCCTTTCTTGCGGCGGCCTGAGGCGTGGCTGGTGGGTCGACAACGTGACAGCGAGCCGTACATGGTGGCACTGCGGGTCTGGTTGGTCATGATGCGTATCTCCTTATGGGATTGGTCACAACGGCTGGCAGAAAGGTCCGACCAGCCGGTGCGACTCATTATAAAGTACTAGTTATGACCGATAATCTTCGGAAGGCACACATATTAGCATTTTTTATAATAAACGTCAAGAAGCCATCCGCACTAGAGCTTATCAAAGCTACTCATGTCGATGACCGTGTCTAGTCTGCTAACGAAAACGGTGTGTCTCGCGATCGAGGCGCCAGAAGAACCCAACGACGAGCCCCCACCCGAAACCCACCAGCATCGAGAGGCGATCCGGCTTTGGTCCGTATGTGGCGGCGACCTCGGAGCCGCCGCCAACCCAGCGCCGAGAAATCCGAGCCAAGGCGCGTAGGACCGACATCGGCGCGAGCCTTAGAGACTTGGCGAAGGCGGCACCGCTGCCATACCAATTGCGACGGATCGTGGCTGCCCGGTCGATCCAAAGGGTCGGAGTGCAGTGGGTCGTTTCCACGCCTTGGGTCTGCAGGACGTGATGCCCGCGAGCCAGGGCGCGAAGGGTCAGGTCGAGGTCTTCGGCGGAGCGCAGCGGTGCGCCGATTCCCAGCTTCTCGTCGAAGCCGTGCAATTCGCGCCAGACGGAACGCCGCACTCCCATGTTGGCGGTCGTTCCATTCAGGCGATGGATATCAGCCAGTTCCTTGATGAGCGCTGTTTCCGACAGGACACAGCCAGGTACGAACCCATCGTCGCGCTCGTAGGGCCCGGGTAATACCGTGCCGAAGAGCACGCCGACGTCCGGGTGCGAGTCAAACGCGTCGATCATCTTCTCGAGCCAATCCGAGCGGACGGTGCAATCATCGCCGGTGATCGCGAGCAGTTCGGCTTGGGTCAAGCTTGCGCCACGATTCAGAGCTGCACTCAGCCCGCCACCGGAGTGCGCGGTGTAGTGCACACGGGGGTCGTCTAGGAAGACGCCGAGCCGCTCTCGGCTGATCTCGTTGGTGCTCTGATCGATGATATGCACCTCGTAGTCCGAAATCGTGCTTCGAAGCACACTTTCCAAGGCGGCGACGACATCCTCGGGTCGGTGGACTGTCGCGATGATCACGGCGATGCGTGGTGGGGCGGACGTGGTCATCGAGATCGGGTCCAGGCACGACGGGCTCTACGCGGCAGCGCGCGGAAGCGCAGGTAGGCCGGAAGGAGTGGGGTCGTCAACAGATCGAAAATCGGTCGCCGGCTGAAGTAGTACATCTCGACTCGCTCGAGCGCGTAGGGATCACTCGTGCGGGTCACCAGGCCGAGCCGATCCGAGCACGCACAACTGTAATGTCGGGCTGCGATCTCTCGCGCCTGCTGGTCGTACCTTCCGCGCGGGTACGCAAAGCTCCGAACGCTTACCCCGAGACGATCTTCGAGGATCGCCTTGGCACCCACGATCTCCGCCTCGGCCTCTGACTCCCCCAAACGGGTCAAGTCGGGGTGCGTCAGCGTGTGCGCTCCAACTGTGAAACCGGCACCGACCATCTCGCCGAGCTCTCTCCAACTCACCATGGCTTGACCTTCGATCGGTGGAAGCCTGTCAGACGGGTTGCGGCTGGCTCGACGACCAGTGGTCACAAAGACGGTAGCCGTCATGCCGTGCTCTTGCAGCGCGGGGAAAGCTTCGCGATACGTGCTTTCGTAGCCATCGTCGATCGTGAGTACGAGTGCTCTTGGCGGAAGCGGCTCGCCAGCACGGAGGATTTGCACCGCTTCGAGGAGGTCGACGCTCCGGTACCCCTCGCGGGTAAGGCGCGCAAGCCCGCTTCGGAGCACTGCGGGTGGAAACGAAATGGTGGAAGCCGGCGTACCGAAACCGTGAAAGGTCAGAATCGCGAGGTGGCCGGGATCCGGGGTGTTAGACGAGTTTTCGCTCATGGAGCGCGCCTTGGAGCTTGGGGTCTTGTCGGTCGCGGCGATGCTGGCGTTGCGGATTCTACTAATGCCGGCCGCTCGTCGAGAGCTGCGCGAACAGCCAAGGCACACAGCGTTTCTGGTGGTCGTTGCTGTTGCCACCTTTGCGGTCTTGGCGTGGGCTGCAGTTCGCTCACCGATCGTTCTACGATCAATGGCGATCGCTGCGGTCGTGTGCGTCGCGTTTTTCGCATGGCGCTCCCGCCCGACGTTTGGTCGTAGCCGCTCCAGACCGCCCGGCTCCCTGAGCCTCAAGAACTCGCTCGACGCCATCGTAGATCGAAGCTTCTACGCCGGCCAGGTCCGGCGTCACGGTCCCGTATTCAAGATGGCGCAGTTCCACCAGCCAGTAGCCTGCATCGTGGACATCGGAAAAGGGCGAGAACTCCTCAAGCGCGCGTCCGAGAGCCTCGTGCTCGCCCCGCTGCCCATCAGCGACGAAATCCCCGGCGGGTTTATCCGCTACATGGAACCGGACGATTACGCTCTCTATTCGCGATTGTTTCGATCGGCGTTCTCCGCCGGTGTCCTCGACGCAAATCGAGACTTTGCTCGCGACGTTGTTTGTCGCGAGTTGGGTCATCTGGCGGCTACCCGCGAAGACGCGCAACCCGGCGGTATCGATCCCCGGGAGTCTGTGGCACGGCTCGCGCTCACGGTGTTGCTGCGGGTTTATTTCGGCGACCGCCTAACCCCGGGCGATCAGGGCGTCATTGAAAACTGTTGCAGGGACATCGGGTCAGACAAGCCCGTGGGGAGGGCGGGCTCCTCCGCGCGTCTCGCTTTGCACACATTCGACAGACTGATCCGTGACCGCGGCACCGGCGGTTCGTTTTCGCACGCTGATGTGTCCACGGTATGGGGCGAAGTATTGCGGTTGAGACCCGAGTCGGGTTCCGATTCGACCGCGATCGGGAACTTACTACTCCTGCTCGAGGCGTCCCGCGACAGCATCGGTGGGCTGTTGATGTGGATCCTGAAGAACCTCGCCGAAAACCCCGAAGCGGTGGAGATGGTCCGCAGTGTGAAACGCGGAGCGGACTCTGCCGAAGAGCCCGTCGTGCTCGAGAGCCTGCGCTTGGCTCAGAGCGAGTACGTATACCGGAAGGTCACCAAGCCGATCGAGTTCGAAGGCTTCGTGATTCCCGCGCGGTGGTTTATTCGCATATGCGTCGCCGAGGCACATCAGCAGGATCCGCCCTTTGATCGACCGGAGGTGTTCGATCCGATGAGGTTCGTGAACCGGCGGTTTTCTAGTGACGAGTTCTCGCCGTTCGGGCTGGACCACCACGCGTGTTTGGGCGCTCAATTGACGATGCTCGTGAGCCGCGCTTTTGTCGACGTGCTCGCTCGCGACTTCGACGTCCGGACCGTGGTCGATGGACCACCCGAGCGCGGCAACCGCCACTGGAGCCACTGGCGACCAAGCTCGAAGCTCCGAGTCGCGCTGTCCCACCGCGGCACCACGTCGTAGCTGAAACCGGCCCCAACCGATAGTCGTAGGTGAACCATGAGCTTTTTCTCGTTCGATCCAGGAGGATCCATGCGCGTGACTTTGCTTCTCGCCGCGGTGCTCTCGGCGGCTTCGACACCGGCTTCCGCTCAGCAGCCCCTGTCACCGGCCCAGATTTATGAGCTCCGCATCGAGGCTGATGCCGCGTACGAAGCCGGGCGCTACGCGGAAGCGGCACCGCTCTACGAGCAGATCGCGACCGCCGATCCAAGCAATGGCGAGGCGATGTTCCGGTGGGCGCGAGGGCTGTTTATCAGCGGCGACGCGGAACGGGCTCTCGAGCTTGGGGAGCGAGCGGCGAGTATGGGCTTTGGCGACGCCGCGCGAGTCAGCTTGGCGGTCGCCCAGGCGATGGGGCGCGCCGGAGACACCGAGGCCGCGCTCGAGTGGTTGGAGGCGGCGCTGTTGCAAAAGCTCGAGGACCGGCCGGCGCTCAAGAACGACGAAGCGTTCGCGGGTCTCCGGGAAGACCCGCGCTTCCGCGAGCTGGCCGGCTTCCCGGCCGTTGAGACCGACGACCGAGTGGAGCGCTGGCATAGAGACCTGGAGTTTTTTCTGGAGGAGGCACAACGGCTCCACGCCGATCCCGACCGGATCGCGTACTCGGACGCGTTCACTGATCGGGTTCTGAAATTGGCTGGCCGCGTCGAGGAGCTCGATGATGTCGCGATCGCGATGGAGCTGCAACGAATCATCGTTTCGCTGGGCGATGGTCATAGCGTTCTGTACCGATGGGTCCCTACCGAGAGCGTTGCTTTACCGACACCGCTGCCGATGACTTTGTACTTCTTCTCGAATGGCTTGTACGTCGTCGATGCCGACGACAGCCACACGGATCTCATCGGTCAGCGCGTGGTGGCGATCGGTGGCAAATCAGTCGACAACATCGTCAATGATCTGCGACCGTTTGTCAGCCGCGACAACAATCAGGGAATCCTCTGGTTGGGACCCCGGTATCTGAGCAACACCGCGGCTCTGCGGGCCATGGGGTATACCGATCGGCTGGACAGTGCGGTCTTCACCCTCCAACGACCGGGTGGAGATCGACACGATGTCGCGCTATCACCTCCGGATGCGACGTGGGACGGCAATCGATTGCGCTCACCGGGAGGTGTCAATCAGGAGACACCACTTTGGCTTCGCGATATCGATCGGAATTATGGCTTCGAGGCTCTTCCAGCGATGCGCGCTGTGTACGCTCAGTTCAACCGCGTGCGGAACGCCGAGGAACAATCGATCGCCGAGTTCGCGGATGCGGTGCAGGCCGAGATCACGACCGGTGATGCCCAGCACCTGATCCTCGATCTGCGCCACAACAACGGCGGCAACAATTCTTTGATCTGGCCGATCGTCCGATTGGTGATGTGGCACGAGGCGAGCGATCCCGATAACCGGGCATGGGTCATCACCGGTCGGAACACGTTCTCGGCTTGTCAGAACCTGGTGAACTTCATCGATCGCGAGACCGAGGCGGTGTTCGTGGGTGAGCCGTCGAGCTCGAAACCCAACTTCGTCGGCGAGGAGACGTCGGTCGAGCTCCCGTACTCGGGGCTTCGGCTCAGTATCTCGTCCAGATACTGGCAGGACTCGTATCCGGGTGACCACCGAGTCTGGGTACCCGTCGACGTACCGGTTGCGCTGTCGTCAACCGACTACTTTGGCAATCGCGATCCGGTGATGGAGGCGCTGGCGGAGATCATCGGCGGTTAGATCGGATCCGGGCGATTACGGCTCCGCGTCCCAAGCCCGCGTGTCGCGATCGACGATCGCTCGTATTTCGGACTCAATCTTCGAGCGCCATCCGGCCGCCGTCATCCCGGCCCCGCTATTTCAGACAACTCTTCACATCGCTCGCCTCGCAGCGCATGCACCCCCTCGCGCGTAATTAGCGGCACCATCGCCATGCCGGCGACCGGGTCCGCCCACCACCAACCGAGCGCCGCGTTGAGACCTAGGCCCAGCAGTAGAATCGCCGAGAGGATCATGCAGATGTCGGTCTGGATTGAATCGGCGTGAAGAGCGCGGCTATCCAGCGCGGCCGCCACTCGCCGCTTCGACCGGGCGAGGATCGGCATGACGATGAGCGACAACACCGCAATCACGATCCCGCCGAGACTCGCCCCCGGCGGTTCCTGCTTGACCAGTGCCAAGATCGATTCGAACGCGATGTAGACGGCGAGCGCCACAAAGGACAATCCGACGAGGCGCAGCGCGATCGCTTCCGCGCGCTCTGCGGATTCCATATCGCGTCGCGTTTGGAGACGCCACAGAAGCACTAGCCCCGAGGACGTCTCGATCAAGCTGTCGATCCCGAAGCCGATAAGCGCGACACTCCCGGCGAGCAGCGCGAAAACGATGCTGACGACGCCCTCGGCGGAGTTCCACACGACCGTTAAGACCTCGAGTCGCCGCCCGCTGTGAAGGAGCCGGAGTCTTCCTTCCAGCTCACCGCGCCGCGTGGCATTCTGCTGACTCAAGCGTGGCTCCGCTTCCAGACTCTTCGGTGAATCAGACCGTCTACTTGTTTACGGTAACGGTCTTCCCATCGCTGTCGCCGCCCGGATCGTGGTTGGCGGTGGCGTTGTAAGTGACACCGCCAAACTGCACCGACTCGACGGTGAACGTCACGCTGGGCACGCCGTTCTTCATGCTAGGGCTGCCGACGGCGCAGCGCCCGACGGACCAAGTGGTGCACGAATCGGGTCCGCTGGCACCTCCGCTCCAGCTACCGGTTACCAACGCTCCGTCGATCGGATTGTGGTCGTGGTCGTGGACGGTGATCGTCACATCCGCCCTCCACCTTGATCCAAGTCGTACCCTTACCCCGAGCAAGTCTCCGACGTGAACCTCGGCGGATGTGTTGTCGACCGTCACGACGACGGTGTCGTCGCCGGTCTTGCTCCCCAAGTCAGCAGCGATCGCGCGGACCGAGGGCGACGATCCGTCAGCGTGGGATGAGGTGTCCCACTGGGCCGAGTAGCCGTCAATACCGTTGGCGTCGACGCCGATGCTACTCCCATCAACAAAGAACTCGACTTGAGCGATGCCGCCGTCATCGACGGCTGAAGCCTCGACAGTGACGATTCCGTAGACGGTCGATCCGTCGGGTGGGTTGGTGATCGTAACCGATGGCGAACCATCTGGCGGTGGCTTTATGGGACGATACCCGCGCCGATCCACCGG
>CBDUCI010000003.1:0-35235 GCA_965365605.1 uncultured bacterium | reverse complement strand
GGGGATAACCCGCTGGGGATTCAGGTTCTCAAGAAGGAACGCATTAAGGTGCCCGCCGGAACATTCGAGACTTACCTCTTGAAGCTCGATTTCAAGACCAACCATGGCATGTTCAAGAAGGGCGGCGAGAACCTGATCTGGATCACCGCTGACGATCGGCACATGCCGGTCAAGTTGTCGAGCAAGATCGGCCTCGGGAAGTTCCGCGCAGAACTGGTCGAGTTCTCGGCTGGAAGGACGATCGCCTCGGTCGATTGACTCACAATCGGGCGTCAACATTGACGCCTCCCGAGGCGCATTCCTAGCTTCGTTTCCAGATGATATTCGCTCACTCGAGACAAGTCCGGTCGATCTCGACGGTGCTCGGGCTGTCGCTCTTGACGGCTGTCGCGAGCCAACCGAGCGCAGCGATCGACTCTACGATCCGGTTCGCTCCCCCGGATACGCTGCCATCGTGGCTGGCCACCGTAGCCAGCGGCGTGCTTTCCCGAGCGCACTGGGGTGTCGCTGTATACGACACCGAAGCCGAGCAGTGGGTCGCGCTTCACAACGCGGATCGCTTTTTTGTTCCTGCATCCAACCTCAAGCTCGTCGTGAGCGCGGTGGCGCTCGAACGGTTGGGACCCGAATTCACCTACCGCACGACTGTCTACGCCACGCGGCCAGTTGGACCGGATGGGACACTCAACGGAGACCTCGTGTTGTACGGTCGCGGCGACCCGAACCTGTCCGGACGTCACGCTCCGTCTATGACCTCGATCTTCGAGTGGCTCGCCGATTCGCTGATCTCACATGGGTTGAAACGGGTTGCCGGAGACTTGATCGCCGACGAATCCCATTGGGACGATCAATATCACCATCGAGACTGGTCGGGTTTTGATCAGATGTGGTGGTACGCGGCACCCGTGGGAGCGTTGGGATTCAACGACAACAGCGTTGACGTCGCCATCCGACCGGGACCCCGAGCCGGCGCCCAGCCGTCGATCGAGACCCTGCCAAAGTCGCCTTTTTACACCCTGGACAATCGCGCAGTAACCGGGGCCAGAGGCGTTGAATCGACGTTCGACATGAAGCGCGAACCGGGTACCAATCGGATCACCGCGTTTGGCGTGCTGCCGCTCGATGAGCGACCGGAAACGGCGTATGTCGCGGTGGTGGACGCGGCCGCCTACTCGGCTACGATGTTTCGAAGCGTGCTCGCCGAGCGCGGTATCGAAATAAGCGGCCGTGTTCGAACCGTGTCGGACCCACTCGTCTCACCGGTCGGATCGGCCGGCACGATCGCGATCGCCAACCATCGATCGGTACCGCTGGCGACAGTGCTGGAGTCGATCAATGGCCGGAGCCAAAATTGGCACGCCGAGCAAGTGCTCAAGACGCTGGGGCGGGAGATCGCCGGTGCCGGGACATGGGACGCGGGGCTAAGAGTCGAGCGCGAGACGCTAGCTCAACTGGGAGTGGATACGACCGCGTTCCTTTTGCGCGACGCCTCGGGTCTCTCGCCAGCTAATCTGACGACGCCGCGAGCGCTGGTTGAGTTGCTGACGACGATGCGCTCACGCCCTCATGGCGATGTTTTCGCACGAACGCTGTCGGTCGCTGGTCAGAGCGGCTCGCTGAAGGGGCGCTTTCGGGGCAGTGCTGCTCAGGGGCGAGTGCGAGCCAAAACCGGTTTTATCGCCAACGTCTACGCGCTGTCCGGTTATATGAGCACGGTTTCCGGCCGCGAATACGCCTTCAGCGTGTTTGTCAACGGCGCGGGCTCACAAGCCAATCCAGCCATCGATCGTCTGGTGGAAGGGTTCGTCCTGGGCTGGGCGCCGTAGCCGTTGGCAGATCGTCCAACGCATACTCCACCCGAATACGATCACTGGCAACAGGGTTCGCACACGATCGTCGCATGGCGACCGACCGTTGACGCCGTTCGCGCTGCGATCGATCGTTCCGGATCGCTGTGCGAGTGGGCCGCCGATCGATCGCGGCAAAGGATCGACACCGGCCGCGGTTTAGTGTACCGAGTCCGACTTGGAGAACACGACGCCGCGGTGCGTCACTTTCGACGTGGCGGCTGGATGGCGCCCCTACTCGGAGATCGCTACCTCGACTCACCCCCGCGACCGTTCCTTGAGCTCGCGGTCAGTGATCAGCTCCGTCGCGCCGGCGTCTTCACGCCCCGCGTTTTGTGCGCCGTTGTGACGTCGGCGCGTCCGGGCTACCGTGGGGACCTGGGAACCGAGTGGCTCGAGCCGGGACACGACCTCGAAGCGCTGTTGGCGCCCAATCGGTACCCGGGGGACGTCCGCATCTCAGCGATGCGCGCAGCCGGCGCTTTGGTGGGACGCGCTCACCGATGCGGGCTCGACCACGCCGATCTGAACATCGGGAATGTCTTTGTGCAGCCATCAGCCGACGGTCAGTGGCGGGCAGCCTTGCTCGACCTCGATCGGGCACGCATCACGGAGCCGGACGCGGCGCGCGCAAAAGCCAACCTGGAGCGCTTCCAGCGCTCGCTCAAAAAGGTCCGCCGGGCAGGAAGGGTCACTTGGAGCCGCGTCGAGCTCGACGCGTTCAAACAGGCTTACGATGAGGTGTCGGGCACGTAGCTTGTTCCCGGCGGCGATTGACCACCGGCGTCCGTTTCGGGCTCGGCAAACGGCCCACCTCCGGTCTGGCGTTCGATCCACGCCATGCCAACCAGCAACGCCAAGCTCCCGGCGAGCAGGGCCAGCACGATCGCCGATACGACCCACGGCACGGCCCACTGAGACGGCGAGATATCGTCAGTTGGGAGCCGGATCAACAGCAGTGAGACTGCGTTGAAGAGGCCGTGCACGGCCACCGACGCCCACAGGGAACCGGTGGTGAGCACGAGCCACGCTAGAACCAAGCCGAGGAAGAAAGTCGGCAACAGCTGCCACGGGTTGTAGAGATGAAACACGGCAAAAAAGATCGCTGTCCACGTGCTTGCCGAGCGTGGTCCACGGGTCCGGCTGAGGCCTTGTAGGATCGCGCCACGAAAGAGGCCCTCTTCGAGCAGCGGGGCCAGGATAACCGCCAGAATGATCGCCTCCGGGCTTGAGGTGTCGAGGAGACCGCGGAGGAACTCGGCATATGCTTCCGGCACCGGAGCCAGCCGCTGAATAACGACGTACAGCTCGCTGAACACAGTCACCGACCCGACCAGAATCAGAATGAGCGGGGGGACCGAGCGCCGCTCCAGCGCTTTCAGGGCTAACGACTTTTTCCAACCCACATCCCCTCTCCAAACCACGAAAGCGATCGCGGCCGCGAAGGCGATCTCGGTTGGAAGCGCGAGGCGGACGATTTCCGGCCAGTCGGGAAAAAGCCGCTCGGTGAGCGCTAACAGCCAGTAGGCCATGACTAACGTAGCGGCGAGGACCACGACCGTATGGCCTAGCGTGAGACCGCGGCGGGACTTCAGGACCCCTCGATGCTGAAGAAGATCTCCTGACCCTGCCGTTCCACACTCAGATTGATCTCACCGTTGTCCGCCCACGACTCGTTCATCCGTTGCTGCGCGCTGACGACATCGGTCCCGACCTCACGACCCTCGATCGTGAACACAACGTCCCCCTGCCGAACACCCACCCGAGCCGCTGGCGACTCACCATCGACGTAGGCGACAAAGATGCGGCCGTCATGCGACGCACCGAGATCAAGGCCGTAATCGGTGCCAGTCACGCTCTCGCGCTCGGCCACCGGTTGAGCCGATGGAGTGCCGGCTTGGCGCACATAGGCGTCCCGCACACGAAAGATCTCGCTCCCGGGTGGATTTTCGGTGAGCCAATCAGCGAGCGGACGCCGACGTGACAATCGATGGCGGGGCTCCAGCTCGTCGATGACGTAACCGTGGTTGGGGTTGTATGCCTGCCAGAGCTCATCCGAGGTCGCGGCAGCCAGCCGCTCACGACCCCAAAGATCCTCGAGCGCCCGATACGTCAACCAGTTCACCATCGCCTCGGCCTCGAAGTTTCCAGGCGCCATGAACGGATGCTCGTATGCCGGATTACGTGGACCTGAAGGTTCAAAAGCAGGTGGATCGACGATGTAGTGGGTGATCTGATGAGCCACGAGCAGTATGCGGACGTCGTCGTCTTCGGGCACCGGCACCGCCCGCCCACCGGCTCGCACCGCCTCCAGCGCGATCACCAGTGGTCGCTCGATCGAAACGATCGGCCAGTGACGCACCAAGTAAACCTCGATGTCTTGGTAGGGCCATCGAAGTCCCGCGAAGTCGGTTATCCGCTGAAGGAACAACAATCCGTCGCGGTCCCACCATTTGATGAGCTCGTCAGCGTTGTCACGCACCCACCCCGCGTCCTCAGTCAGCGCTTGAGGACCGCCACTGTACCGTTCGGGATACACCATCGGCAGCAGCTCGGCACCACCAACATGGAATCGAACCGCCGGGACTCGGTCCCCGGATTGGCCGTGAATCGGACGCGCATCGAAACCCACTGCCAGGATCGCCAACGTCCACAACAGGGCGATTCTGAGCGCCGCATGATGGCGGTATTGGGGGCTACTATATTCGCCGCTGTCTGCTATCACTTTCAGGTCCTCATTCAACCCCAGAAAACTCGTCGTACACTATGCCGGCGCAAGAAAAGGACGTAATCCGAGCGATCCGCCGTATCCGCGACCCGGACAGCGACAAGGATCTCATCTCGCTGGGCCGGATCAAGGAACTGAAGATCAACGATGGCAGCGTGGCATTCAAGGTGCTCGTCGATCCCACCCAGCCGCTCTCGGAGACGGTCCTCAAGGAGCTCAAGGGCCAGATTGGCGATCTCGACGGCGTCGAGGAGGTGGCGATCAGCCTCCAGGAGCAGCCAGGAACCGCCACTGGCCCGGCGCGACGACCGTCGCCGCAGCAGCCGATCGAGGGCGTGCATCATGTGTTGGCGGTGGCCAGCGGAAAGGGTGGCGTCGGTAAATCGACCGTAGCGGTCAACCTGGCGCTGGCAATCGCCGCTGAGGGACACCGCGTGGGATTGCTTGACGCCGACATCTACGGCCCTTCGATCCCCACCATGATGGGACTCAAAGGCGCTCAACCGAGCACCGTCGGCAAGCGCATTCAACCGCTGACTCGCCACGGGATCGCGCTCATGTCGCTCGGGTTCTTAGTTGAGGGTGAGGACACGCCGCTGGTGTGGCGGGGTCCTATGGTTCACTCGGCGGTTACCCAGTTTCTGCGCGAAGTCGCTTGGGGGGAGCTCGATTATCTGGTTGTCGACTTACCGCCCGGAACCGGCGATGCACACCTGACGCTGACTCAATCCGTGCCTTTGGACGGAGCCGTGATCGTCACCACCCCACAGGACATCGCGCTGATCGACGCCAAAAAAGGGCTCAAGATGTTCGACAAGGTCGGCGCTCGGGTGTTGGGCATCGTCGAAAACATGGGCAGCTTCGTTTGCCCGAGCTGTAACACCGAGCACTCGATCTTCGGGCGCGGTGGCGGGCGAGCGACCGCTGAGCGATTCAACATTCCGTTTCTCGGTACGATCCCATTGCATGAGGACGTCACGCCGACCGGCGACAGCGGCGAGCCCATCGTAGTGGCGCTACCCAAATCACCGATCGCCGAGCGGTTCCGCGAGATCGCCAAGCGCATCATCCTGGCGACCGACTAGGGAGCGCACACGTGGCGGTCCAGCCTTCTGCTACATCAGCCGATGCGACCAGCCATGCCCAGCGGTTGCTGGACAAGCTCTTGGCAGCGGTCGACATCGAGAAGCCGGTCGCCATCTACACCCACGACCACCCCGATCCAGACTCGATCGCCAGCGCCTTTGCACTGAGCTTTCTACTCAGTCACAAACTCTCAATCGAGCCCATAATCGCATTTGGCGGAACGATCGGCCGGGCCACCAATCGCGCCATGGTTCACCAGCTCGGTGTTCGCCTGTACCCGCTCGCGCAAGTCCGCCTCGACGATTACGGGACTCACGCGTTGATCGACACCCAACCGCAAACCGGAAACCACTCCCTACCCAACGATCTCCCAATCTCGATCGCTATTGACCACCACCCGATGCGACCCGAGACCGCAAACGTGCAGTTCGCCGATGTGCGCACCGACTATGGGGCCACCTCGACGATCATGTACTACTACCTGGAGGCGGCCGGAATCGATCTGTCGACCCGGCTGGCCACAGCACTCCTGATTGGCATAAAGTCGGATACCCGAGGACTGGAGCGTGAGTCGAGCGAGGCCGACCTGCACGCTTACCTCCAGATCTTCCCCCATGCCGATCTGTCACTGCTAGCGCGGATCGAGAACCCGCTCATACCACGACGCCATTTCGAGGCCTTTCACTCGGCACTCGAGCGCTCGGTGGTCCACGGGCAGGCCGTGATCGCCGATCTTGGTGATGCCGACAACCCCGATCTGTTGGCCGAGTTGGCAGATTTCCTGGCCCCGCTCGAGCAAGCCGAGTACGCGCTCGTCATGGGCCGCCACAAGGGTCGTCTCTACCTCAGCTTGCGGAGCCGTGACGAAACACTGGATGCAGGCGCGTTGATCACAGCTATCGTCGGCGATCTCGGCACGGCAGGCGGCCACGGGCGGATGGCGGGCGCTCAGATCGACATCGGCGAAGATCCGGTGTCGATTCAAGAGATCGTCAAGGGTCGTTTTCTGAGCGAACTCGGGCTGGACCCCGCAAGTGCAGGAGATCCGCTTATTCGTGACGGCGATGAATAGCGAGGCGTTCGAGGACTAGCGGAAGTTCTCCGTACCCAGCACGTGATAGCGGCCATCACGCCATACATACATGGCGCTCGAACGACCCGCGAAGATCAGCTCGACAGCTGATGTGGTTGTCACCACCGAGCGCTGCGGTCCCACCACCCTGTGTCGCCCCGGTTCCAGCACTCGAAGCTCGACCCGTCCTGGAGGCAGGCTGGTAAACAGTGGGTGCGGCGTGAACCCTCCGGGCTGGGCGTGGAAGATGACAAAAGCCGATCGGTTCGGTCCCTCGACGATTGCGGCCACGTCTTCGCGACCGTCGCCGTTGAAATCACCACGGGCCGTGCGAGCACGATCAGATGACAACCGAAAATCGGAGTGAAACGACCGAATGGCGCGGTCGAGTTGAGTGTCTTGCGCATTGAGGTGCGACCCGGTCGCCATAACAAAGCCGGCGAGGATCGGCACCAACCGGATGCGGTGCCTCACGTAAGCCTCCTTTCCGGGGGCAGCCATATTCTACCCCATCCCGCGAGCGGGGTTCGACGTAAGCCGCTTGGCGACCACGCGAAAACCCGCTATCTTATCTATATGCTTGGGTTTATCCGAGACCGGTTTGGGGCGATTGAGGGCTTCCAAGTGTTCCTGGAGGAGGCCGACGAAGGCACGTTTGCGGCCACGTCTCCGGCTTTGCCCGGCTACATCGCGTACGGTCAGTCTGAGTCGAGCGCGATACGCCGGCTCAAGCGGGCGATACGCCGTAACCTCGATGGCGTCGCCAAAGACCACGTCCGGGTATCCGATCATGGCAACGGCCGGGCCAGCCGCCACAAATCGCACCTCTATCTGCAACCGCCGCTTACCGCGACGACCAAGATCGTCTTTGCATCTGCTGCACTGGTCGCGTTGGCTGTCCTCGCATACGAGCTCAGGCGACGAGACTAACCCCCGCCGGGCAGGCAATCCTCTCCACTGTTTGACATCTGTGATTGGGTTGCGCACAGTGGCTGATCCCATCGCGAGAACTCCGCCAACCGTTCGACGATCGCATCCTCGATCGAAATGGCGGCCCACTTCCCGCGCGACAGATTGTTGATCAGAACTGAAAAGGCCAGCAGCTCTCCATCGCTGGTCGTCACGTAGCCCGACAGCGCCGAAACACCGCGCAGCGTGCCGGTCTTGCTGTGCACGTTGCCGCGTGCAGCTGCCGAGTCGAGCCTACGCGGATCTCCGTCTTCGCCAGCGATGGCGAGCGAGTCGTAGAACTCATCGAACAGCGGGTGGGAGCGCATCGCCACCAAGAGTTCCGCGGTGCGCCTGGCGGTGACACGGTTGAGACGGCTGAGACCTGAACCGTCCTCGATCGTCAGTCCATCAGTCGCCAAGCCCAATTGGCCGAGCACGTCATAAACCACCTTGGCACCACTGGCAAACGACCCGTCGGCTTTAAAAACAGCGCCCAGCGTCTTCAAGACCTGCTCGGCAAAGAAATTCTGACTGCGCTTGTTCACGACCTTGACGATCTCCGACATGCGGGACTGGTGTGGCTCACGAGCAAGGTCGCCGACCTCGCTCCCTTTCGTTGCCAGCGGTGCACGACACGTTCACCACCTTCAACCTCGATTCCGGCACGCTTTATCCGGTCGGCGAATACCGATGTCGTGTACAGCGCCGGGTCCTCGACCGAAACCATGTACCGGAGAGCGCGGCTTCTGAGCGGGATTCGACCTCGGATCACGTACTTACCGGTCTCTGACTCGCGTCGAATTCCGATTGAACGACCACCCCGGCGTCCAACGGTGGTCGCCTGATTGGAGATCTCCAACCGATCGGTGTGCGGGTAAAAAGTCAGCGCTGGGGGGGCTCCCACCCACTCACCGGGGTGGACCTCGATCGTGACTACGTTGTCGTTTGTTGACAGCGCGCTGGAACGGGCTCCGTACCAACGGAGCAAGTGCCTGCTGTCCCACCCTGGTGCGATCCTCGCATCGTCGAAGTATGTGGCATCCCCGACAACCGCGCCGGTGACACGACGGATGCCCATCTGCTTGAGACGGGCGGCAAAACGATCAAAAACGAAGGTCACACTATCTCCGTAGAAGCGTCCCGAGAGCGTTGGATCCCCACGACCGATGAGGATCAAGTCGCCATCGAGCGTGCCGTCGGGATAGATCTCGCCATCGGCGTAAACCGATGTCGTGTACTGAAAGTCTGGTCCAAGCCGGTCGAGCGCAGCAGCGGTGGTGTACAGCTTCATGTTCGAAGCCGGTGTCAGCGGCAGGTCGGCGTTGTGAAGGTAGAGCGGATTACCGAGATCAGCGGCGTACACCGCGACACCGATACGACCACTTCGGTGACGAACGACGGGGTCCAGAAGCTCGGCGATCGCCGCCGCACCCCCTTCCTCCACGACACCATCACGTACCAGGCCACCTTGTGCCGTTGCGGCGATCGGGGACGTGGCAAGCGCGACCGGTACAACCAGCAGCAACAACACGAGACGCGGCGACTTCAGCATGCTACAGCTCTCTCCCTGCCAACCGGCGACTACCGGCTTGCATCGTCGTGAACAACGCAATCGCTGAAACTCCGCCGACCGCCACCAGACCACCTGCTATCCCTCCCCACTCGCCCGCACCGACGCCCCAGCCTAGCCACGAGGCGCGGAAGGAATTGTAGACCGGCCAGGCGAGGACAATAACCGACGCCAGCACCAACAATGCGCTCATGACCATAAACAAGAACCCCGCGTAGCCGGCTGTTACCTGTGAACTGTCGGGGGCATCGAACCGCGGATGGGAGGCTCCAAGCCCAACGGCCATTCCTACGATGGCCGCCGACAAAAACAAAACCGTTGCTACCGAGATCACGCTCAGTAGCAACGTCGTCTGGAGCAACGCGTTGGAAAATACAACCAACAGTTCCGCCAGCGCGACCAGCGGCAGGAATCCAGTCCAGAACTTGGCCCACAACATCTCCTCGATCGTCAGCGGGCTGGTCTGAAGTAACCACAGCGTCTGGCCTTCGAGGCTCACGCCGGGGAGGATGAATCGGGCCGCCAATGCTGTCACGACGAAGCCGACCAAACCGATGTTCAAAAATGCCAGCAGGTCTCGAACCAAGTAGCCGGTCCCGCCGGCGGCATCGAGGGGAAGTACCCTGAAGTTGTACAGATAGATCGCGATCACAGCGAGCAACAGAAAAAGCTGTGACCATTGTCCCGGGTCGCGAAAAAACGTCGAGACGTCCTTGACGATCATCGCCTGCACGCGCCGCGGGAACGGGCGGGCCAACGACTGTAACGTGCGACGCCACCACAACCGGCGTGTCCACTGGACCTGTCGTGCTTCCTGGGACTTCGAGTAGCCGGTTCGGAACATCTCGCGAAACACGCCAGCTGCGGCAAGCGTCGACACCGTCGCCCCAACCACCAGCAGCGAGCCGTACAGCGTCACCGCGTCCCAGTGCACTGCGTTGTATACCCCCAAAACCTCACCCAGAACACGAGCCGCCCAATAGGAAGGCAGCCACGGCAGTGTTGGGTTCGACAGCGAAACCAGGTACTCGGCCCAAGTCCCGAAGTCCTCGGGCCGCACGAACTCCTCGGGGCGGAGCGCGCGCAGGAGAATGACGATCGCCGCAATGAACATCAGCGCGACTAGCGACAACAAATCTCGCGCGCGACGAGCGGGAAACAGGTTTACCAACGCCACGGCCACCAACATGCCGATCGATGTTGCGATCGCGACACAACATCCAACCGCTACCACCAACGCGGAGTAATAAGCCCAGCCGGCGGCAAAGACGACCCCATACGCCACCCACACCGGGATCGCCAAAAAGATGGCCGTCCACGACGCGAGTGTGGCGACCTCAACCAGCTTGACGCGAAACAATCGGCGCAGGGGAATCGGCGCCGCGAGCCACATCGGGAGATCGCGCGCCAGGAAGATTTGTGTCACCGCCGTAATCAGCGCCGAGAAAGCGAGAAACGAGAGCCACAGCAGAAACAAGAGCGCCAGGAGCTTGGCCGCCAGGATCCGACCCAAGTCCGGGTCGACGGTCGTGAAGTGGTTCAACACCCGGACCATCACCAGGTAGAAAGCGGCCCAAAAAACGAGCCCCAGCACGATCGGTACGCTGATCCTGTGAATCCCGCCGGGTCGCTGCTCGCGTCTAAGTCCCGCGATTCGGGGATAGAACAGCGTCGTCACACCGGGGTGGGCTCGCCCACCGGCCCGCCACCCTCGGTCAGCCCCAGAAAGATCTCTTCGAGCGAGCTTTCCTCCCGACGCGCTTCGCGGCGCAACTCGTCGATCGTTCCGCGAGCGATGATCTCTCCGCGATGGATGATCGCGACTCGGGTGCACAGCGCTTCGGCGATCTCCAGCGTGTGGGTCGACAGAAACACCGTGTGGCCCTTGGCGGTAAGGTTTGATAACAAGGTTTTCATGCGGTTCTGACTGCGCGGATCGAGGCCCACCGTGGGTTCATCGATGATGATTATCTCGGGCTCGTGCAGCAGCGCCGAGGTCATCGCCAGCTTCTGTCGCATTCCATGGCTATAGGCTTCGACGAGCTCATCAATCCATTCACCGAGATCGAACAGCTCGATCAGGTCGTGTGAGCGGTCGCGGACCGTCGCCGGGCTCAGGTCGTACAGGTGCCCGACGAACTCCAGAAACTCCGATCCCGTCAGCTTGTCGTACAGGAAGGGCCGGTCGGGGACGAACCCGACACGACGTTTGACCTCGTACGGGTCCTCTACGACGTCGTACCCCGCGACCTCGACCCGACCACCAGAGGGCAGGAGCAGGCTCGTCATGATCTTGATGGTCGTCGTCTTGCCAGCGCCGTTGGGCCCCAGGAACCCAAACAGCTCCCCCGGCTCGACGTTGAGGGAGATCCCGCGCAGCACGGGAAACGCGCCATAAGACTTGGTCAGATCGGTGAGAACGATGCCGCTCAATCGCTTTGGGTCCTGCCGAGGGGTTATCGCGACTCGCGACAATCGATAAGGTCGTTCTCGGTGACGATCCAATCGACCCTCTGGTCGCGCCCGGTATGTGGAACCCTCTCAACGACTTGCAAGGAGAGTGCCAACGCCGCCCGCGGGGCCTGTACCGAGGGCAGCCAGCGGTCGTAGAAGCCGCCCCCGAGTCCGAGCCGGTGCCCGGAGCGGTCGAACGCGACACCCGGCACGATGACGAGGTCGATCTCGGCCTCCGGGACGCGATCGGTTCGACTGGGATCGGGCTCCCAGAGCCCGGCCGGGCTGAGCGTCAGTTCCCCCAGCGAGCTGATCTCGAGCCCGACCATCTCCGGCGGGTTGAAGGCCACGATCCTGGGGACCACGACCCGTTTGCCCTGGGTCAGCGCAAGGGTCGCTAGCTCGTGGGTCGGCACCTCCCCGGGAAGGGCGTCGATGTAGAGATGGAGGGTGTCCGCCTGACGGTACTCCTCGAGCTCGACCAGCCGCTTGGTGATCGCCTGTCCCGACTCTTCCCGGAAGCGCGGTTCAAGCTCCGAGCGGGCCAGGAGCATCTGTCTTCTGAGCGCACTCTTGGCCGCCGCCACGACATCGCGATCGGCCATCGGTTGGTCGCGGCTACGTCCGCTTGACGTGAACGGTCAATCCGTCGACGGCGGTGACTTCGACCTCGGCACCAGGCTCGATCGTTTCATCGGCCCGAGCCTTCCACAGCTCGCCGTGCACTAGGACCTGGCCCGCGGGGTCGATTCCCTTGCGTACCACACCGCGCTCGCCGACCAACCCCTCGCGACCAGTCGTCGGTTGCGTCCGCCACGTACGGTAGGCCAGCCCTAGCGCGATCACGAAGAACGCAGCCGTCACGACGACGGCCGGCACGATCACGCTCCAGCTGACCCGGAAGAACGATCCCGGCGCGTCGAACAACATCGTGGCCCCGAGTACGAACGCGATGATGCCACTGACGCTAAGCAGCCCGTAACTCACGATCTTCACTTCAGCGATGAACAAGACCAGCGAGAACAAGAGCAGCAACACACCGACGTAGTTCACTGGCAGCGCCTGGAGGGCGAAGAACGCCAGTAGCAGGGAGATCACCCCCGCCACGCCAGGCAAGATCGCGCCCGGATTCATGAGCTCGAAGAAAATGCCGTAGATGCCGATCAACATCAGGATAAACGCGATGTTGGGATTGGCTATCGCGTCCAGAATTCGAAACCTCAAGCCTTTCGGGATGTCCCGAATCTCGGCCTGGGCGGTGGCGAGCGTGACGGTGCGATCCAGCACTTCGACCTCGCGGCCGTCGATCTCATCCAGCAGCTTGGCAAGGTTTGGTACCACCAGATCGATGACGTCTAGTTCGAGTGCCTCGGTCTCGGTTATCGCATCGGCCTCGCGCACCGCGCGCTCGGCCCAGTCGGCGTTGCGACCCCGTTTCTCGGCAATCGTCCGGATGAACGCCACTGTGTCGTTCAAGATCTTGCGCTCCAGATCGCTCTGGCCCTCGGTCTGCTCCTCGGCCACAGAGTCTGCCGGCGCCGGTCCACCCGGTGAGAAATCGCCGCCACCGATATTGATCGGCGTCGCCGCGCCGATGTTGGTGCCCGGTGCCATCGCTGCCACGTGCGCAGCGAGCGTGATAAAGACCCCGGCCGACCCGGCGCGCGCCCCACCAGGTGAGACGTAAACAACCACCGGAACTCGGCTGGCCAACATCGCCTGGATGATGTCGCGCGTCGAATCGACCAGACCGCCGGGCGTGTCGAGCTCGATGATCAACGCGTCGGCGCGCTCGTCCCCCGCCTTGGCGATAGCGTCGACCAGAAACTCGGCCGATGCAGGCTGAATGGCGCCGTCGATCTCGACCCGGTAGACGAACCCACGGTCGGGTTCAGAGGCCATCGTATCCGACTCTGCCGCTGTCGAATCCTGGGCTGCCACCGGGGTCGCAATCCACAACGCAACGAGCGCCGCGAGCGCTCCGAAGAGGGTTTTCGAGGCCGAACTCATCTTTGCAGAAGGTAATGATATATTCGTGCCATGCGTAATCTGATGGCGCTCGGATTGCTGGTCGCGTCGCTGACCGGTTCGAAAGCCCTGGCCCAGCAACCGCGGTGGTGGTCGCCGGTCGTCGCCGACAGCGCGATGGTTGTGAGCGCCAAGAGTGAGGCGACACGCGTCGGCATTGAAATCCTGCGCCGCGGTGGAAATGCCGTTGACGCGGCGATCGCAGTCCACTTCGCGCTCGCCGTCGCTCTGCCATCGGCCGGTAATCTCGGCGGCGGCGGGTTTCTCGTCGTTCGAACGTCGGATGGCGCGGTCCACACATACGATTACCGGGAAACCGCCCCGTTGGCCGCGAGCGAGGATATGTACCTGGACGAGTTTGGGGAAGTGAGACCCGACCGTCCGTCGTGGTTTGGCGCGCTCGCCGCAGCCACACCCGGGTCCGTCGCCGGAATGAAGCTCGTTCACGAACGCCATGCGTCGATGCCGTGGGCGGATCTTCTCGAGCCAGCGGTCGAATTGGCCGAACGAGGCTTTCCCGTCGACCCGTACTCGCGTCGATTGATAGCCGGCAAGATCGACGACATCCGACGCTTCCCCGGCGCCGCTGCGATCCTTCTCCCGACCGATCAGCTGCCGGCGGTTGGAGACACCCTCCGCCAGCCCGAGCTCGCGCGTACCCTTCGGTTGATTGCGACTCGGGGACCGGACGTCTTCTACCGCGGCGAGATCGCCGACTCGATCGTCGGCGCGATGGCGCGGCGTGGAGGCTTGATCACCCACGAAGACTTGCGCCGGTACCGCGCCGTAGAGCGACCTCCGATCACATTCGATTACCGCGGCTACACCGTTCACAGCATGGGTCCGCCATCTTCGGGCGGGATCACGCTCAAGCTCATCCTCGAACAACTCGAAACGATCGAGCTCGGTGACTATCCCTACCACGGTGCGCGCTCAGTTCACCGCATCGTCGAGGCGATGCGACGCGCGTTCGGTGAGCGCAACGCGTTGCTTGGTGATCCTGACTTTGTCGAAATCCCAGAATCGATCTTGACCGAGTCGTACGCCCGCGATCTCGCGGCAACAATCGACACGTTGCACGCCACATCGTCCACCGATATCCGACCCGAGCTCAGCGCACCATCGGCGCACACCACGGTGGAGAGCACCGAGACGACCCATTTTTCGATCGTCGATCCGATGGGCAACGCAGTCGCATCCACAACCACCATCAATGGCTCTTTCGGATCGTTGGAAACGGTTGCCGGCTTCTTTCTCAACAACGAGATGGACGATCTGACCGTGAAGCCCGGTGTGCCAAACGCGTACGGGCTCGTTCAGGGAAGATCAAACGCCATCCAGCCCGGCAAACGACCGCTATCGGCGATGACCCCGACGATCGTCGTACAGAACGGAAACCCGAGATTCATTGTCGGCTCCCCCGGCGGTTCGACGATCATCACGACCGTCGCACAGATCTTGATCGGTGTGATCGATTACGGCATGACGCTCGCCGAAGCGCTCGACGGCGGACGGTTCCATCACCAACACTTGCCGAACAAGATTCGCGCCGAGCCGTGGACCCTCTCGGAAGATACCGTGAGTCAGCTCGAGTCGATGGGACATCGCGTGGAGACGAGACGCGGCTACTGGGGTCGTGCTCAGGGGATCGAGCTGGGCGTCGAAACTGGCCTCCTGTACGGCCGGAGCGACCTCCGAGGCGGGGGCGAAGCAGCGGGGTTCTAGCGCTCTCCTTGCGCTATCGGTCGATTGACGGCTCGCTGATCTCGGGAAGCGATACGCGGATCGGGACGTTCAGGACGACGGTCAACAGTGTGCCGCTGGGCACGATCACCTCGCGATCGGGCGCAGACGCGACGAGCGTCGCGCCGGCCACACCGCCCAGGATCGCTCCAACGAGGACCGACCGGGATCCGCCACCCAGCACCTGACCCAGCAGCGCGCCGGTGAGCGCACCTTTGGCCCCACCCGCCACCCGATCGCCACCGGTATCACTCTCAACGTCCGCTTTAAGCTCGTCGGCTGCCGGATCCACCAGCTCGGCTTTGAAAGGGCGCCGTTCGCCCGACGGCAGAATCAGCGACCGGAACTCGAGCTCGACCCGCGCCGGTTGTTGGTCGTCGCCCTCATCGGCTCTCACGACCCGGCTGACTCGCCCCTCGACCAACGTGTGCGCCGGTAGCACGACCGTCTCGCCCACCCGTACGTCATCGGTGAGCCGGGCTGCGAAGCGGTCTCCGACGAGTGTGGTCGCCGTATGGAGCGGCGTCCTGAGCTCGAGCTCGAGTTGGGTTCCTTCCGGTAGGGCCGGATCGAGAGTCGCTGTATCGGGTGTTCCTTCGATCATCGTCGCGACGGTGTCGGGTTCTCCGGCTTCGGTCCCGCGTGGCGCCTCGGAGATATCGACGGGTTCCGGATCCAGGTTTTCCAAGGTGACGGGGGAGGCCGGTCGCTCGACGATGACGACCTCTTCGATCGGTTCGAAGGCTGGCGGTGCCACCGCCGGAATGGTATCCACCGATGCGGGGAACATGGCTGTCGAGTCGGCCTCGACGACGATCGTGCGGCCGGGTTCGTGCTGACATCCGAGCGCGACCGCCGTCATCGCCGCAACGACGGTGGGCTGGCCACAGACCGCCCGCTTCAGGAGCTTACGGCGCATGCATCCTCTTCGTTCGCTCATTCCATACGTCCGACCGTATCGGAGATCCCTGGTGTGGGGGGCGATCTGTATAGCCCTCAGCGCCGGGTTTGGTTCCCTGAGCCCGATCGTGGTCAAGTTCGCGGTCGATGCGCTTCAAGCAGAGGCCACCTGGACCACGATTTCCATGTACGCCGGAGCGATCGTCGTCATCGCGGCGATTCAAGGCGTCTTCCGGTACGCTCAACGACACTTGGTGTACGGCGCCTCGCGAAGGATCGAAACCGATCTCCGCGACGATCTGTACGTCAACCTGCTTCGACAATCGCCAGCGTTTTTTGATCGCTTGCCAACGGGCGACGTTTTGAGTCGCCTGTCCAACGACCTCGGCGCCGTCCGCATGAGCTTGGGACCGGGCATTCTATTTGGCGTCAACACCGTGGCGACAATCGCGCTGGCGATCGCGTTCATGCTCTGGATCGACCCGTGGCTAACCCTCTTCGCGCTACTGCCGCTGCCTTTTGTTTCGGTGACAGTCAAGCTAATGGGCCAGCGAATCCATCGCTTGAGCCTTGTTAGTCAGACGGCCTTGGCCACGCTGACGACCACCGTTCAAGAGAATCTGGCGGGCCTCAGAGTGGTTCGCGCCTACGGCCTGCGGGGCAGTGAAGAGGGTCGTTTCGCAATCCGAAGCGAGGAGTACGCCACCGCGAACCTCAGACTGGCCAGAGTACGGGCGGTGCTGGGCCCAGCGCTCGGTTTCCTGCTCGGCCTGAGCCTGCTGATCCTGCTCTGGCTAGGGGGCCGCCGCGTCGTGGCCGGACACATGACGCTCGGCGACCTGGTCGCGTTCTTGATGTACCTGGGGATGATCAGCTGGCCGCTGATCGCTTTCGGTTGAATCGCCAATCTCCTTCAGCGCGCGACCGCAGCGATGCGACGGCTCAATGCGGTTCTGCTTGCGATCCCTGCGATCGACGACGCGGACGCCGACCCTTCGGCAAGGATCACCGCCGGAAGTATCGCTCTCGCGAACGTGGTTTTCCGCTATCATCCGGATCGACCTCCGGTCTTGGACGGCTTCAACCTATCGATACCCGCTGGAACGACGGTCGGGATCACCGGGCCGACAGGGAGCGGCAAGACGACCCTTCTCAAGCTGATCACCCGGTTGTACGAACCGCAGGCGGGCACGATCGAGGTCGACGGCCGCCCGGTTCGGGACTACCCGCTCGATGTGTTGCGTCGCGCAGTGGCGGTGGCTCAACAGGAACCACTCCTGTTTGGCGACACGCTGAAAGCGAACCTGGAGTTTGGCCGCACGCCCGACGGCGAGCTGTCGCTCGAAGCGGCGACCTCGATCAGCGGCTTGGGCAACGAAGTGGAGACGTTCCCAGATCGGTACGAGACCGTAGTCGGAGAGCGTGGGATTACGCTCTCGGGGGGACAAAAGCAACGCGCGGCGCTGGCTCGAGCGCTGCTGACAGAACCCACGATTCTACTGTTGGACGACGCTTTCTCTTCGGTCGACACGGAAACGGAGGAGCGGATCTTGAGCCGGCTCGAAACGTTCATGAACAACCGGACGACCCTGCTCATCAGTCACCGGGTGTCGACGCTGAGATTCGCCGACCGGATCGTCGTTCTGGAGTACGGTCGCATCGCCGAGAGCGGCACCCACGATGAGCTCCTGGCAGCTGGCGGTCAGTACGCAGAGCTGTACCGCCGGCAACAGTTGGAAGCGGCATTGGAAGAGGCCTGAAGAGGGGCTACGCGCCCAGCAGCTCGTCGATGACTTCAGCGAAGACCTCGGCTGGCAGGGCGCCCTCGAGGCGCTGACCGTTCACAAAAAAGGTCGGCGTACCGAGGATGTAGAACTTCTGCGCTTCCTTCAAGTCGGTGGCCACCTCGGCGGCGTGATCGGCGTTACGATAGCAAGCCTCGAACTGCTCCTCGTCGACTTCGATCGCTCGGCCCGCAGCCGCCACGGCCTCATCGTCGGTTCCGAATCGGCCACTAAATATGACGTCGTACCACTGCCAGAAAAGACCCTGCTCGTGTGCGCACTCGCCAGCTAGCGCCAAGTCATAGGCCTTGGGGTGGATCGACTGCAGCGGGTTGTTGACGAAGATCCAGCGGATCTTATCGCCATATTGACGCCTCAACGCGGGCGCTGTCTCGCGCGCAAACTTCTCGCAGAACGGACATTCAAAATCGGAGAACTCGACGATCGTGATCGGAGCATTCTCGGGACCGAGAACCGGGTCTGCGCCGACGTCGACGCCGTGTACCAGGACAGTCGACTCGGACAAGGGTCCCGCAGCAACAGCGCGGCCTGAGCCGGGGGTTTCGCGCCATGTCAGCCAGCCAATGCCGAGGCCGATCAAGACGCCCAGGACGAGCATGCTGGCGGCGGGCCCCAAACCCCGCTGACGCCTGCCCACCGATGGGACCTCGGGTTCGTCCCGTATCACTGGCGAATCGTCCACTCGTACTCTCCTCCCGCTTCGATCGTCAGCTTTGGCAATCCATAGTGGCGCTCGGTGACCCGCCCCACACCATAGATCGAAACCTCGCGCGTGGGCAGATTACGGAACGTATACGCCGTTCCTGGCGGAACCGAATACACCTCTTCGCCATCCAAGTACACCGTTACCGGCTCGTCAGCAGCGTTCACCACGTTGAGCGAACCCAGGCGATCATCGACACGAGCCTCATCGACCACCGTTTCACCGCCCTGCTCACACGCACCCGCCGCCAAAATGGCGACGAACAACCACGGTATGGCCGTCGCCCGCAGTTTCATCGGAACTCCTTCCGTTCAGCGGATCACCGATCGATTCGTAGAAATGTACCCCAGGCCAGCGGTACGGGTCCGGATCGACATCCGCTAAACGAATGAAGCTAACCCCGCCGGGTTGCTTGACCCACGCTGCGCGGGCCGGCACCTTTGCGCAACGATGAAGCGACCCGAATTTCTTCCCGGCCCACAGAAATCGTGAGCCGCAGCGTGGACGAACCGCTGCACGCACCCTATGACTCCCAGGTCGCGCGGCGGTTGCTGGCGTTCCTGGTCCCATACCGAAAGCACGTCGCTGGTGCGCTGGCGCTGCTGATCGCGCTGGCGTCCATCGAGGCCCTCCAGCCGTATCTCGTCAAGGTCGCCATCGATCGCTACATCGCTACCGGTGATTTGAGGGGCCTCCTCACAATCGCCCTCGTCTATCTGGGCCTGCTCGTGCTCGAGTTCGGTGTCGGCTACGGTGAAACGTATCTAACCGGCTGGGTCGGCCAGCAGGCCATGCACGATCTGCGCGAACGGCTGTTCGAGCGCCTACAGCGATTGCCAGTGTCTTTCTTCGATCGTCAGCCGATCGGTCGGTTGGTGACACGTGTCACATCGGATGTCGAGGTGTTGAACGAGCTTTTCTCGTCCGGCGTCGTCGCGGTGCTCAGTGACGCCCTTATGTTGGTTGCGATCGCCATAATGATGTTCGCCGTCAACGCTGAGTTGGCCGTCATTACGTTGCTGGTTGTTCCGCTGGTGCTCGCGATTTCGTTTCCGTTGAGACGCCGCATGCGCGACGCGCAACGCGAGATCCGGCGACAGCTGGCGAGACTCAACGCCTACTTGCAGGAGCGCGTTTCGGGCTTAGTAGTCGTGCAGCTGTTTCGTCAGGAGCGCGCGAGCGCGGCCGAGTTCGCAGACATCAACCGTGAACACCAGAGCGCACAGCTCGCCTCAGTGCACTACTACGCATTGTTCTACCCGTTGATCGAGTTGGTGGGAGCGCTTGCGGTCGCACTCATCGTCTGGTACGGCGGCGGCGAGATCTTGAAAGGAGCCCTTACGTTTGGCGCACTAGTGGCTTTTCTTCAGTATGCCCAGAAGTTTTTCCGGCCCATCCGAGATCTGGCCGAGAAGTACAACCTGCTGCAGGCGGCGATGGCCTCTGGGGAACGACTGATCACATTGCTCGACGAACCGCTGGCGCCGGCGCCGGCTAGTGGCGGGCGCCAGTTGCCACAGCCAAGCGGGGGGATCGTATTCGACGACGTGTGGTTCCGATACACGCCGGACTCATGGGTGCTGCGCGGAGTGTCGTTTGACGTCCGGCCGGGTGAGAAGCTGGCGTTGGTGGGCCCGACCGGCTCCGGAAAAACGACCTGTGCCAGCCTCCTGTGCGGATTCTATGAGCCAACCAAAGGGCGGATCTTGCTCGATGGACTGGACGTGCGGGAGTACCCACGGGACGACCTCAGTCGTCGAGTAGGCCTCGTCCTGCAAGACGTTTTCCTGTTCTCACGCTCGGTGGCGGACAACGTTCATCTGGATGCCGTTGGCGTAGACGACCGTCAAGTCACTGCGGCCTTGGAGGCGATCGGAGCCAACGAGTTCGTGGACGAGCTCCCAGATCTTGCCGATACCGAAGTCGGCGAGCGGGGACGGTCTCTCTCGACCGGGCAGAAGCAACTCGTCGCGTTCGCCCGAGTCTTGGCTCACGATCCTCCAGTACTCGTCTTGGATGAAGCGACCTCGAGCGTTGACAGCGCCAGCGAAGTGTTGATCGAGGAGGCGATCGGACAGCTGATGGTTGCCCGCTCGTCGATCGTCATAGCCCACCGGTTGTCGACGATTCGGCGCGTCGACCAGATCGTCGTCTTGCACAAGGGAGTGGTCTGCGAGAATGGAACTCACCAGGAGCTATTGGCTCACGAGGGCGTCTATGCGCGGTTGTACGAGCTTCAGTTCGCAGACCAGGAGCAGCGGCGACGGTTAGCCGCCGAGCCGTCGTGAGCGGCTCCAACTGGGAAGAACGCTCGATTGAGCTGGGTGCGCGGCACGTTCCCGACCCCCGGCTAGGCGTGTGGGACATCACCGTCGACCGCACATCCAACGGCGAGGTGCGCTTGAGCGGCGCGACGACGTCCGCCGCGGGGCTCGAGGAGCTGCGAGCGAAAGCTGCTGATCACACTGAGGTCGACGTGCAGCTGTTGCCCGAGCCGGCACTAAAGGGTTCGATCCGCGCCGTAGCACACAGGAGCCTGGCGTACCTGCGACGAGATCCAAGTCATACCGGCGAGATGGTTTCCCAGATGATCATGGGTGAGGAAGCGCTCGCGCTGCGTCGCAGCGGCGATTGGCTGCAGGTGCAGACCGGCGACAGCTACGTGGCGTGGGTTCACCACGGCGCGTGCTTGCTGTCCGATCCTGGCGATCCCGGCGAGTACCGGGGCCGGCTCGCCACCAATCAATTCCGCGAAGGATCGTGGATCGTCGTCGCCCGCGCAGCCGTCGCACGGCAGGCCCCAGAGCTCGAAGCGCCGATCGTGGCCGACCTCGTGCAGGGGGCGATCGTTGACGCTCGCGCCCGGGACGACGCCCTCGAGCTAACGCTCCCCGATGGCACCCGGGGGTGGATCGAAGCCGAGGCCGCCGTGCGGTGCGACCACCTGAACGATGTTTATCCACACGATGGCTCGGCGATCGTCGCCCACGCCTCGACCTTCATGGGCCTTCCCTACCTGTGGGGCGGCACGTCCGAGAAGGGGTTTGACTGCTCGGGTCTCGTCCAACGGGTATACGGCCTCCACGGGGTGTACCTGCCGCGCGACTCGGATCAGCAATTCGCGATCGGAGCCCCCATCGAGCCCGACGCTGGTTGGGGTGCGATCCGCGATGGAGATTTGGCGTTCTTCGCCGAGCCACCCGGCGAGCGCGTGACTCACGTCGGAATCTTGACCACCGGCGGACAGATGGTGCATGCGTCAACGACCCGCAACGGGGTCGCTTGGGATACGCTCAATCCGGCGGATCCGATGCAGTCGGAGTTCGGGAATCGTCTGGCGAGTTGGCTCGTAGGCGTGCGCCGAGTGCTGGAGGCCTAGTCTTCCGACTCCGGGACTATCGCCACAAACCGCGTGCCCGCGAGTTGGTAGCGGAAGTCGCACCGGCCTCCACGGTTGTGGTTTATCAACGCGCGAAGGTCGGGAGAGCGCACAACGTACACGCCCTCGAATCCATCGCTTTCAAAATCCGCAGCCAGCAAATAGGTAATAACGTCCAAAGAGTCTGCCGGGGTCGCGCGGGCGACGATCGAGTCAGGTAGCGAAACGGGCTGATCGACGTGCATCGTCGCTTCGACGTGATCACCGACGAACTCACCTTTGAACTCTACGATCGGGTTCATCTTGATCGTCGTCTTATTGGTCGTCAGTTGCACAACGTCCATGATGAACCCGGTCATGACTGGTGGTCCATCGGCGTCGACGCAATCAGTCGACGACTGCACAATCCGGGTGGCGTACTTTCCGGTCCAGTTGGACGATGGGAACTCGTCTGAGCCAGAGCCACAGGCAACCAGCAAACCCAGGAATAGAGCCGAGATCATGACCGAGAGGCGTCGCGTTTTCATTTCAGCGGCTTCCGAATCTCAACGTTGACTTCGGCCGCTAATGCAGGGAATCGACGCCCAATTCTGCGGTTGACGAGATAGAACCAGCGATAATCCTCCAACGGCAGCCATTTACGGGCTGAAATCAGCCGAAAGCCCCGAATCGCACTGACCGGATAAGGACGCAACAGCTCGCTCAGCGAGCGCATGGAGAAGAAGTGGCAGTGAGCGCGGGTGCGCTTCCGACCCCGGTAGCGGAAGCGTGCGCGAGCCAACTTTGCAACCGGAGGTAAGTGCATCGGTACGCCGAGTATCAACAAGCCGCCGGGTCGCAACACCCGCATCCAGTCCTCCAGCGCTGCACTTGCATTCTCCAGGTGTTCCAAGACATGGCTGGCGATGACGACGTCAAAGGAGTCTGCACTCATCGGAAGCGGGCCCCGCTCAAGATCGTGATCGTCGATGATTCGATCGTAGCCGAGTTGCCTGCAGAGTTCGATCCGATCCGGGTGGATCTCGATCCCAGTCCAGCGGGCCGCCACGCCGGCATGATCAATGAACCGCTTGGCGGGTCCGGTTCCCGACCCGACGTCTAGGATTTCCAACATCTCGCCCGATCGCGACAGGTCACGCACCGCGGGCACCATGTCCTGATAACGAGCCAGTCGCAACTCGTAACGCCGGTAGGCAGGGACCACGTCGAAAGCCAACACCGGACGGCGGGGGTTGCGGCGGAGATACTCTGTGACACCGATCTCGGCGGTTTTGCTAACCATGAGATTCACGGGGTTTGGGCAAAGTCGATCGTTAGGCCGACAACCTAGTCCAGCCCGATTTCGCAGAAAAGACCTAAGGAGAGCCCCGGGTGGGCACGATCAGGGCAACGATCGATCGGTCGCCGCGAGCCAACGGGTAGGCGACAACGATCGTTTCATCGAAGCGCGAGATCATCTCCTTGACGAATGCCTCCTCGCCCCCATCGACTTCGACGCGGAGAAACATCCGATCACGGCGGGGCTCCTTGAGAACCCCATTCACCCGCACCGTCACGTCGCCCATCTGGACGACCGGGGTCTCGCGGCCGGGAAGAATCGTAACCTCGTCCAACCGCCGAACCTCGCGGGTAGCGAGCAACTGCTGCAGTCGGTCGGCCCCCTCGCCCTCGCGCCAGACTTCCTTGAGGCGCTGGATCTCGACGTCCTTCGGCGCTCCATCCTCGGCCAAGAACAGGATCACCCGATACGACCGGGATGCGCCATCGGTCGGGGCCTGGGCTAGCGTGGTCGCAGCGAGCGACAACGTCGCCACAAGCGCCAGCGATAGCGAGACCGTCGATCGCAATAGATATGTCAGCATTAGAGAATGCCCCTCCTCGGGCGAAATGTACCACCCGAGGAGGGGAAGAGTTCCGTGTAGCTATTCGGTTGGGGCGAAGCCGCTCGGAGCGGGGACCGACGCCGGGCGCTCGGGGGTCTCCCCGTTGCCCCAGCTGTAGCGGGTCCCGAAGCGGGTCAGCAGGAACAACCCAAAGCCGATCGTCCAGGCGGCAAACTGGATCACCAGCCCGATCGCCGTCAGAATCGCACCAAAGATCCCGAACGGACCACCGATCAACCCGAGCGCCCCGCCAAACAGCGTCAGCACCGTTAGAAAACCGACACCAACCAGAATCGACAGGTACGGATTCGTGTGATCCCACCCAAATCGCCGCTCAGCCTCGTGGCCGATGTACTTGGCGACAGCAACGAAACCGAGCAGGATCCCGATCGCCAACGCCAACATCGCGAACGGTATCACCAGCAACAGCGGGATCCCGATGATCGAGATGGCGAGAATCACCGTCGTCATGACCAACACGGGGATAAACAAGAGCCACGAGACTAGACCCACGGCCGCGGCCTTCCACGCCGAGGTCGCCATCCGATACTCCATCCGCTCGATCGGGCCACGCCCCAGCAAAAACGCCAGGCTAGCGATGAACGCCAGGAAGGCGATCCACAGCACGGTACCGATCAACCCACCGATCTCACCGATCATCGGGCTGAAACCGACCCATCCAGGGTGGAAGTCGAAGTTTGGTCCGAAGGCGACCTCATTGACGGCACCATGGACCACCGCGCCCGGCGCACGATGGATCGTGCCACCGACCGACGTTACCTCGCCTTCGACCACCGCGTTGGGGCCCAACCGGACCGAGCCGCCGACCGCAACGACGGAGCCATCTACGTGACCATCCACACGCGCCGAGCCGCCAACCGCCACTACGTCCCCTTCGACGTGCCTGCCAGCTGGAACGGTGACGCTTCCGCCGACCCGAACTTGGTCGCCTTCCTCGCTGACGAACGTGGCGCCCTCATGATCTTCGTCATCCAGCGGCTCTTCTTGATCACTCGGTTCGGCGGTGGTGTCATCGGTTGTTGCCGCATCGGCAACCACGTCCGCCGCGGCATCGGCCGCCAGGTTACCAGTTGGTGGCGGGCCGATCCCGAACAGGACGCGACGAGTCGTCGAATCCATGAACGAAAGTCGCGTGATATCTTCGGCGTCCTGACCAACCCGTTCGGTCAACTCGGCGCCAGTCACCGGTTCTCCATCGATGCCTATCGAGCCGTTTGCCAACTCGATCGACTGGACGTCGGTCCGGTACTTGGGCATCAGCACGATGCCGCTCTGAATCGGCAGCACCTGATACCGGCGCTCGATCCGGTCACGCAATTCGCCCAACGTGGGTGCAATTTCCTGCGCCGCGGATCCCGCGGTCGCCTGCGCCAGGCTGGTCGGAGCGAAACTCAACATGAGCAACGCTCCAAGCGTCAGGGCGCGCCAGAGATTCGTCGACGCGATCATCACCATGTTCTCCTCTCAAAAGCCAATAAGCGATTCAGACTATAGAGCGCGGAAACACCGATCAGCGTGCTCGCCAAAAGCAGTGACGCCACCTGCGGGGTCGCCACTGCAACCTGGAGCGCGGTTCCGATCCGGGCCAGGAACCCCCACAGCGCGAGCCCCGCCGCGAGCCACTCGCCGATCCAAACCAAGCCGTCAGCACCGGTCCTCAAGACCTCGCCAAAGCTCGGCGCATCGATCGGCAGCCACTGTACGAGCGGCAGCAGCCCGGTGGCTGCACCAACCAACGTCACGGCAGCCACGATCGCCGCTTTCCACCACCACGCGCCGAGCGCCAATTGTGGCGCCGGTGCCGGCTGGATCGCCCACAGCACCCGCTCGGCAAAGCCCGCCGACGGTGTCAGCCGGGGTGCCGAGGCGAGCAATGTGCCAAACGCATCCTCGGCCTGGCGCTCGTCGCCCGCGGCCTCGGCCGCGAGCCAGCGCTTCAGATCGTTCTGGAGTCTCCGCATCATCTTCATTCTCCTATCTGGCCCTACGCTGGGCGGGGGGGCTGGGTTTCAGCCGCCGCGGGAAGCGTCAGATCCGGGCCTGCGGGGCCCCAGCCAGCCGCCGAGAGGTCACCCGCCAGCTCCTTCCGCGCCCGATGGAGGTACGTCTTGACCGTTCCCAAAGGTAACTCCATGATCTCGGCGATCTCCTCGTACGCCAACCCTTCCTGGTGACGGAGCACCATCGCCTCGCGGTACTCGGGCCGGAGGCGATCGATCGCCTCTGAAAGGACGGCCGCCAGATCAGTCTGGACCATCGATTCGAGCGGCGACTGAGCCGTCGGGTCCGGTGTCGTCGACGCGTAGTCGGGCTCGTCCTCGCTACCGGCTTCCAACGAAACGGTATCGATGGCCCGCCGACGCAGGTGGTCGATGGCTGTGTTGTGGGCGATCTTGAACAGCCAGTTCGAGAACTTCCCCTGTTCTGGCTGGTACGTGTCGAGACGGCTGAACGCTTTTACGAACGCGTCCTGCGAGAGGTCCTCGGCCAACGTCCGATCGTGTACCATGCGGGCAACGAGGTTGAACACGGGGCGCTCGAAGCGATGCACGATTTCCCTGAACGCGCTCTGCGACCCCGCGAGCGCCTCGACCACGAGTTGCTCATCAGCTATGCCCACGTGCACCCCGTACGGAGCGTGTCGCTCGCCAGTTTCGCCGTTGGAAGCTGATCGCGCCAAGGCGACCCGGGTGCGATCGATGTTCGACACGATCGCGCCACGCTACGACTTGTTCAACGATGTTCTGTCGGCCGGCGTCCACCGACTCTGGCGGGCAGACGCGATCGACGCGCTGGCTCCGGTACCGGGCCGCCGATACCTCGACGTCTGCGCTGGCACTCTCGACTTGGCCCGGGCGGTCACCGCACGCGCCCCGGGCGCGGTGGCGGTGGGGTTCGACTTCTCGTTGCCGATGCTTCGACGAGGCGCCAGCAAGCTGGATGGCCAGCCATCGGTTTTCCCGGTGGCCGCGGACGCGCTGGCGCTGCCCGTGACCGATGGCGTTTTCGCCGGCTGCACGATCGGCTTTGGACTGCGCAATCTCGTCGATTTCGAGGCCGGATTGTCCGAGATGCACCGCGTCCTCGACGGTGGCGGGAGGCTGGTGGTGCTCGAGTTCACGACGCCACCGGGCAGACTCTTTCGGACCCTCTATCACGGTTACTTTCACCACCTCCTGCCACGCGCCGGGGCGTTGATCGCGGGAGATGCCAGTGCCGCCCGCTACTTGCCCGACTCGGTGGCCGACTTCCCCGACTGCGAGGCCTTGTCCGATATGCTAACCAACGTCGGCTTTTCGCGCGTCCGCTTTCGTCTGTTGAGTCGCGGCATCGCAGCGCTTCACACCGGGGTCAAGGAGTAGAATGGTGGCCACAACCGACGGAGGGCCCGTTCACCTGATCGGAGTACCGATCGACCTCGGCGCCGGGCGACGCGGGGTAGATATGGGTCCTTCCGCACTGCGAATCGCTGGGCTGTGTCATCGACTGATCCGCCTCGGGTACGATGTCGTCGACACTGGCGATGTGGCGGTGAGGATCCCCGAATCGGCCGATGCCGGGTCCGACCGAGCACGCTTCAGGGACGAGATCGCGGGCACCAACCGAGCCCTCGCCGAGCGCGTCGCGACCTCCCTCGAGGCCGGCGCATTCCCGATCGTGCTCGGCGGCGATCACTCGTTGTCGATCGGCTCGATCGCTGGTGCCGCGTCGTGGGCCGCACGTGAAGGCGACGATCTCGGGCTGTTGTGGTTCGACGCCCACGCCGACATGAACACCCCTGACACCACGATGAGCGGCAACATCCACGGCATGGGGTTGGCCGCGTCGCTCGGATACGGCGACCCCGTTTTGACCGAGCTTGGCGGCCCAGCCCCCAAGGTCAAAGCCGAGAAGGTCGCGTTGATCGGCGCGCGCGACGTCGATCGCGGTGAGCGCGAGACGGTCCACGAATCGGGAATCCGCGTCTTCACGATGCGTGAGATAGACGAGAAAGGGATCGTGCACGTGCTCGAAGAGGCGCTGGCGATCGTGCGTCAGGGAACCCTCGGTTTTCACGTGTCTTGGGACATGGACTTCGTAGATCCCAACTACGCACCGGGGGTCGGGACGCCGGTCATTGGGGGCGTCAACTATCGGGAGGGGCATCTGGCGCTCGAATTGGTGAGTGACAGTGGCGGGGTGGTGAGCATGGATTGCGTCGAAACGAACCCGATTTTGGACGATCGCAACCGCACCGGGACGCTCGGCGTGGAGCTCATCCTGTCGGCGCTGGGCAAATCGATCCTGTAGCGGGCCGTGCAGATCGGAATCGTCTCCGATACCCACGACCGGGTCCCAGCCTCCCTACACGAAGCGCTTCGTGATACAAACGAGATCATCCATTGCGGTGATATCTGCCGCGATCACACGTTGGTCGAGCTCGACGCGATCGCGCCGGTGGCGGCCGTGCACGGCAACTGTGACGCCAGGGGGTTGGTGGAACGCTTCCCTGAGGAGCTCTTACTCGATCGAGCCGGGCTGACGATCGCCGTCATCCACGGCCACCGATTCCCCCGTGGTAGCATCGAGCATTTCGCGCGTCACTTCCAGAGTCTCGGTCCCGACCTCGTGTTGTTTGGACACAGTCACGTCGCCATGTCGGAGGTCGTCGATGGCATCCGTTTTTTCAATCCGGGCACTGCCGGTGGGTTCGGCGCTCCGCCGTCGGCAGGCATTCTGACGCTCGATAACGGGACCTTCGACTTAAGACACATCCAGCTCTAGGGTCTCGATAGAACGTTTACGCTGGAGGAAAGCACGATGGCACGAGCGATCCGAGGCTTTTCCCGCCCAGGAGAAGGCGCTGTTGCGCAGGTCATCTAGCTGACGGCGTTTCTGGCGTGGGAGAACTTTCATGCGCGGTTCAATCATGCGCTCGGGGTTGAATCGGATGGCTTCTCGGAGGAAGCGGCTTGCCCGCTCCCGAGTGCCTAACGCTGACAGAGCGAGCAGTAATATGTCGAGCGTTGAGCCTGCACGATCCGTTTGATCGCCTCGCCACAACGACGACAGGGTTCGTCCTCGCGATCGTAGACGTTGAGCGCTTCGTAGAACTCACCTGGATCGCCGTCGGCGTCGGCGAAATTCAGGTACGTCCCGCCCAACGATGTGCCCGACTCGCCGACCGCCTCGGACAAGACGTCGACGATCGCGCGATGGAGGCGGGCGGCGCGCATTGGGCCTACGTTTTTCGCGCGCCTGCGAGGGCTCACCCGAGCTCGCCACAAGGCCTCGGCAACGTAGATGTTACCGAGCCCCGCGATTCGTCGTTGGTCGAGCAGGAACGTCTTGATCGGTTGGCGGCTGTGGGCCAGACGATCTTCGAGCACGGCTACTGTGAATGCCGGACTCAGCGGCTCGGGACCGAGCTTGGCGGCACGCGCCATCCAAGCAACGGCGGGAACGATCTCCAGTAGACCGAGGGTCCGCGGATCGACGTACAGGAGCCGAGAGCCATCTTCGAGGTCGAAGATCCCCCGGGTGTACACCGGCAAAGAACCATCGTTTCCGCCGCTCCGCAGCACTCGGTAGCTGCCACTCATCCTCAAGTGCGTTAGCCACACCTGATCGCTCTCGAGCTCGACCACGATGAACTTGGCGCGACGGCTGACCGAACGGATCGCTGCCCCCTCGAGCGCGCTGGTGAGTTTCGCCGGCGACCCCTGCACGATGTTGTCTCTTAGAATCTGGACTCGTTCGACGCGGTTTCCCGGAAGGATTTTTCCCAGCTGACGAACGATCGTTTCGACCTCGGGCAGCTCCGGCATGAACGTCAGTCAGCCAGCGATCGCGCGAGCTCCCGCCACCCGATGTCGGAGCGCCACCGCAGCGCCGGGCTCTCGATCCTCGCCAACGCGCTGTATGCACGCTCCCGCGCTACACCGACATCAACGCCAACCGCGGTCACGTTGAGCACCCGACCTCCGGCCGTAACGAGGCCGCCGGCCTCTCGCCGCGTGCCAGCGTGGAACACCACCACCCCATCACGATCGAAGGAAGCGTCGGTCTCCAGCTCGGGTGGGATGTCGATCGGCGCGCCGGTTTCATAGTCGAATGGGTAGCCGACCGATGCCGCGACGACCGTCACGCAAGCGCCCTCACGCCAACCGATCTCACACTCACCCAATCGGCCCCCGGGGGTCGCAGCCATCAGCAACGCGAGCAGATCGGTGTCGATGAGCGGCAATAAAGCCTGGGCCTCGGGGTCGCCAAAACGGACGTTCCACTCGAGCACCCGCGGTCCCGTCGCCGTCAGCATGAGGCCTGCGTAAAGGCACCCGGAAAACGCAACCCCGTCCGCCTCGAGCGCCGCCAGGACCGGCCGAAAGACCGTCTCTACGATGTCTGCCTGCTGCGCCGCGTCGAGCATCGTCGCCGGAGCGTACGCACCCATGCCGCCCGTGTTCGGCCCCCGATCGCCGTCTGCAGCCCGCTTGTGATCCTGCGAAGGCAACAGTGGCAGTAGATCTTGCCCATCGGTCAGCGCGATCATCGACGCTTCCTCGCCAGCCACAAACTCCTCAACGACCACTTCGTCCCCGGCGGCGCCGAAATCACGGCGATCAAAGCACGCCGTCAGCGCTTCTTCGACGTCGGTCGTCGTCTCACATACCAACGCTCCCTTACCGGCGGCTAGCCCGCTCGCCTTGATCACGCATGGCAACCCCAGCTCTGCCGCAAACTCGGCCGCCGGTGGTTTGGCGGTAAAGACCTCGAACCGCGCTGTCGGGATCCCATGGGCTTGCATGAGGCGCTTCGCGTACGCCTTTGATGACTCGAGACGAGCCGCGGCCCGAGTCGGCCCAAAAACGGCCAGCCCCGCAGCTCGAAATGCGTCCACCAGACCAGCCGCCAGCGGCACCTCGGGGCCCACGATGGTAAAGCCGACGCGCTCGCGCCGCGCCATGTCGACCAAGCCGTCGATATCGGTGGGACTCGTCTCGACGCATCGTGCGACATCGTAGAGGCCGCCATTGCGTCCGGTGACCAGAAACTCGTGGTCGGGGTGATCGCGTCGGAGTTTCCAGATGAGCGCGTGCTCGCGTCCGCCACTACCGACGACGAGGGTTTTCATGCTGAGCTCAGACCTTGCTCAGTGCTCGCTCGAGGTCCGATCGGAGATCATCGAGGTCCTCGATTCCGACCGACAGCCGAACCAGGTGATCGACAAGACCCATCCGCTCGCGCTGCTCGACCGGGACAGCGGCGTGCGTCATCTCGCCCGGGTGGCTGCACAAGCTCTCCACCCCACCCAGACTCTCAGCCAATTGAAAGATCTCGAGGCCTTCGAGGAATCGCCGCGCGGCCGCGCCACCGCCAAACTCAAGCGAGATAACCGCGCCGTAACCGCTCATTTGACGGGTGGCGAGCTCGTGCTCAGGGTGATCCGGAAGGCCGGGAAAGTGAACCGCGGTTACGACATCTTGCTCGGCTAGCCAACCGGCCAGCTCGACCGCTGTCGCCTCTGAGCGTTCCATCCGCAGAGGCAGAGTCTTGAGACCGCGGAGCGCCAGAAAACAGTCCAGCGGGCCCGGCACCGCGCCAACCGCGTTTTGGATAAACCGCAATCGTTCCGCAATCTCACCGTCGTTGGTCACCGCGACGCCACCCACCATGTCGCTGTGACCGTTCAGAAACTTTGTCGTCGAGTGAACGACGATGTCGGCCCCGAACTCGAGCGGGCGCTGAAAGAACGGTGACATGAAGGTGTTGTCAACGACCAGCATGCACTCCGCTCGCTCGGCGATCTCGCGCATCGCCGCGAGGTCGGTGATCCGCATCAGCGGGTTGGATGGCGTCTCGACAAACAGCATCTTCGTATTGGCGGTCATCGTCGCTTCCACCGCCGATGCGTCTCGCGTGTCGACGTAGTCGAAGTAAAGGCCAAACCGTTCGAGCACGTTCTGGAACAGTCGGTGGGTGCCACCGTAGAGGTTCTCGCCAGCCACCAGATGATCTCCTCCAGAGAGCAGCGTCATCACGGCGTGAATCGCAGCCGTCCCAGAGGCGAAGGCGATACCATGGCTCCCGCCCTCGAGAGCCGCCACGCAACCTTCCAGTGCGGCTCGGGTCAGGTGGTGCGTACGAGCGTACTCGTAGCCGCGGTGGCGACCAACGCCGTCCTGGACGTAGGTCGACGTCTGGTAGATCGGCGTCATGACCGCCCCGGTCACCGGGTCGGGATGTTGTCCAGCATGGATCGCTTTGGTGGCAAACCCGCGACCGTCGCCGTGGCGACTATCCACGATCGTCGCTCTCGACTTCCCGCGCTTGGCGGTACATCTCTTTCGCGCGCTCGGTTCGACCTTTGCGATCCCAGATGATGCCTAGGTGGTAGTAGGCGCGTCCGAGCGCCGGATCACACTCGACTGCGCGCTCGAACGCCTGAGCCGCCTCGTCGAGCCGATCGATATGGTTGAGGTACACTCCCACGTAGTAGTGCGCGCGGGCTTGTTCAGCGTCCAGCTCGAGCGCTCGGCCCAGCTGTTGGATCGCCTCTTCGTAGAGCCCCTTCTTGCCGTGTACAATCCCCAGCTCACAATGGCCGCTCGCGTTGTCGGGATCGAGTCGGAGGGCGCGCGCCAGCTCGGCCTCGGCCTCGCTGTACATGCCGGCTCGACAGTACGCGGAGCCCAGCGCGATAGCCGCGTCCACCGAATCCGGAACGAACTCCTTGGTCTCTAGAAGCTGTGCGATCGCTTGATCGTGCAAGCCGCGTTCGAGATGCTGATCCGCGACCTGGATCGCCGCATCGACATCCCGCGGATCGCTGCGCAGGGCAGCGTATAGCTTATCGAGCCCGTGATCGGTCCCAGGATCGTCTTCGGGGACGACCTCGAAGGTCGCCTCACCCGCCGCAGTCGGCGGTGTTTCAACCGACGGTGTGTCGACAATCGGCGGCTCGACCAATGACGTTTCAGTTGTCGGTGTCGCGACGATCGGAGGTTGGACCAGTGGGGGTTCCACCAACACCGTTTCGGCCGCTGCGGGCTCCGCCGGCGCGACCTCGATCGGTTCCGGCTCCGCCGGCGCAACCTCGATCGGCTCCGGTGCGGGGGTGGTTTCCAGCGGCGCCGGTTCAGGCTCTGGAATCAGCTTCAGCTCCGGCGGTTCGGGCTCAGCTGGGGGTCGCGACCGCTTTCGGGCCGGCTTGGACGACTTGCGATTTTCTGGGGGTCGAGCCTTCTTGCGCCGCGCTTTCCGCCGAGGCTCCTGACCGAGCAAGGTAGCGACCCGGTCCGGGTCGAGAGCTGCAAGCGGATCGGTGCCGACCCTCGAGCCCTTCATTTGGTCGCCGCGCTCAGGCACTGGCGAAACGATCGACCAGTTTGCGGTAGTCGACCGCTCCGTGAGAGCGAGGAGCGTACTCGAACACCGTCTCCCGGTGGCTGGGCGCTTCCGAGAGCCGAACGTTGTCGCGTATCGGATCGGTTACAGCTGCGTCGAAGTGTTTGCGCAGCACACCCAGAATCTCCTTGCTCTTTCGCAGGTTGTGTCGATAGAAGGTCGGTACAACGGCGGCGATCCGTACCTCCTTACCGTTCCACGATGACATCCGCAGAATGTTCTCGACGATCTGTCGCACTCCAACCAACGCTAGGTACTCCATCGAGATCGGTATGATTACCTCGTCAGCGTAAGCGAGCGCGCTGGTCGTTAACATGCTCATCGACGGCGCGCAATCGATAATCGTGAACTCGTACTCCTCGTACTCCTCGATGCTGGCGAGTCGGTTGGCCAAGCCGCGCTCCCGCTCTTGACCCCAGATTAGTCGCTCCTCGGTTTCAGCCAACCGCCAGTCGCTGGCGATCACATCGAGGTTGTCGCGCACCTCGACCAGCGAATCATACGCATCCAGCTCGCCAGCCAGAAACTCCGCCATACACGCGTCTCGTTCGTTGATGCCGAACCATGTGCCGACGTTGCCCTGGGGATCGAGCTCTAGCAGCAGAACCTGGTGACCCAGGCCGGCCAGGCCTGCCGCAAGATGAACCGCCGTCGTCGTCTTGCCGGTTCCACCCTTGTGGTTGACGACCGCGATCCTGCGCATCGACGGATTCCGAAATAGCGTGATTTGACCGGACATGGGGCTGAGGTGAAAGAACCTAAGAGCCGCTCGCGGTTTCCTCAACCACCCAATCGAGATACGCGATCGCCCCCCGATCGACCTCTAGGGCAAGCAGCTCGGGAACATCATAAGGGTGTAGCTCTTCGAGCCGGCAGGCGAGCTGATCGAGCCGTGAGGTGTGAGTCTTGAGGAGCACCAGGCACTCGCTATCGTTGTCGACTTTGCCCTGCCACCAGAAGATTGAACGCACGCCGGTGACGATATTCCCACAGGCAGCCAGTCGCTCCTCGACGAGCGAACGCACGATCGCTTCTCCCAACTCCTCGTCTGGACAGGTCGTGACGACCAACCGAACCTCACCACCGGATTTGGTCGCGCCCTTCACTCAAGCTCCACGACTCGGCGGCCAACGGTTGGCAGCGCTGAGATAGTCCCGCGCCGCCCACAACCCGAGCATCGATTTCGCATCGCGGATCTGGCCGCTGGTTGCCCACTCGAGCGCTTGTTGCAACGGGACGCGTCTAATGTCGATGTCCTCGTCGTCTTCATGGTTGGTTTTGCCGGGGATCAGGCGCTCCGCCAAGAACACTCTCAACTCCTCGTCGCAGAAACCAGGAGTCGTGTAGAAAGCGGCCAGCGGCGTCCACCGTTGCGCGCGATAACCAACCTCTTCCTCCAACTCGCGCTCGGCGCAAGCCTCGAATGACTCCCCGTCCCCCAGACTACCGGCTGGGATCTCCCAGATGCGCTCGCCGACCGCGTACCGGAACTGGTTGACCAACGCCACGGTCGCATCGTCGAAAAGCGGCACAATCGCCGCTGCGCCCGGGTGACGAACAACGTCGAAAATCGTCTGTCTGGTTTCGTCGCCGTTGGTGATGCGAATCGTGTCTCTCGCGACATCGACGACGCGGCCCGAATAGACTCGCTGCCGGTCGATGCGTTGCCACTTCACGC
>CBDUCI010000002.1:0-35770 GCA_965365605.1 uncultured bacterium | reverse complement strand
ACTTCGTCGGCGGACCGGGCGTAACCGACCGGCACCGTAGCGGTCGGCCAGTCGACGATCTCGACGTCGGCCGGGTCCAACACGGTTCCCATCGCCAGGTCCCGCGCCGCCACCGCTACCAAGGTGCCCGAAGAGGCCACCGCCGGCGTCGGCACGATGTTCGTTCGCTGCAGGTAGCCAAGCGCCAAGTACGCTGCCGCGATACCCGAGACTACGGCCAGTACCAGCGCGATGAGGATTCGTCTACGTCGCATTTGTCACCACCTATTCGTGTCGCATGGTCGAAGTCGTCGTCATGTTGATCGAGCCGGGGATCGAGCCTCCGCCGCCCAGCAAATCGACGATTGGCCCGATAAACGTGAACTGAACCGGGTAATCGACTTGAACCGAAACCGGTTGGCCGACACACCCCGCCCCTGCGCACATGCCACTGATGTTGATGGTGGCAAGGCTGGGGTCCAGGCCGGCATCACTCATCCGACCCTCGATCTGCGATTGGACGACCAGCTGATCGGATCCCTGAATAACCGCCAACCGCGAGCCCTCGCGGGCCGCGTTGGTCGTCACCTGACGGATGTTCCAGGCGCGGCCAAACTCGAAGATCCCGATCACCAGCCCGAGCAGAATCGGCATCGCGATCGCGACCTCGACGATCGACTGGCCAGAGTTCGATCGCAGCCAACAACGGCGCGCGGTGATTGTTCTAGAAAGACGATTGATCATGAGCACCCCCCGTGCGTTGCTCAACTATCCGTAGATGAGGCCTGCCAAAGCACCAATAGCGATCGGCACCGCGTATGGAATCGTTAAAGCCCCGGCGGTGCCGAGCGTTCGGCGCGGTTCAGATTCGGGGCCCAATCCGACCAGCTGGCCGGTGAGCCGCCACGTGTGACGAAGCGTCTCGTACATAACCCCGCGACGCGTAGCAACTGCCACCGTCAGCACGCCACCGACGAGCGCCATCGCAAGGAGCGCAACGATCAGTCGCCCCGGCCCCAAGAACGCTCCCACCGCCGCCAGCAGCTTGGCATCGCCGCCACCCAGCCCGCCGGCAAAGACGAGCGGCAACGACATCGCCAACCCCAGCGCCAGTCCTAGCATGCCAGCCCCCAGCGGCTCGAAGCCCTGCACAGCGCGCAAGCCCAGCGCGGCGCCGCACGCCCCAACGGTCAACCAGTTTGGGATGCGGCGAGTACGCAGATCCCACACTACGGCCACCGCCAAGACGAGAACGAGCGCGATCAGACTAGGGTTTGCGGTCAAAGGACCTCTCGACCAGGCGGGGGTCCTGGAACGCTAAAGGTTGACACGACACGAGTGTCATGGTCTCGGGGCTCCGGCACGGCCGGACGCCCCGATTCCACTTTCTTCAGCCGTGGTTACGACCCACCACCACCCGAACCTGCGAGAGCAGCGGTGATGTTGTTGAACACGGTTTGGATCTGAGTACCAAGCAGGGTGACAGCACCGATCACAACCAGCGCGATTAGCGCTATCAACAGCGCGTACTCGGCTAGGTCCTGAGCGGAATCGTCGGCCCAGAAGCGAGTCCAGAGGCTCATTGGATGGGTCCCCTCCGGGTTGAGTTGCGGTTGACTACGATCCACCACCACCCGAGCCCGCGAGGGCTGCGGGGATGTTGTTGAACACGGTTTGGATCTGAGTGCCGAGCAAGGTGACGGCACCGATCACGACGAGCGCGATCAGCGCAACCAGGAGTGCGTACTCCGCGAGATCCTGACCTGAGTCGTCGGCCCAAAAGCGAGTCCAGAGGCTCATCGGGATGGGTCCCTCCGAGTTTAGGTTTTGTTACTTCGCGAGTTAAGAACCTAAGAACCACCGCCGCCGAAATTCAGCGTCGCGGTGATGTTGTTGTACGCCGCGATGAGCTGAGTTCCGAGCAGTGTGACCGCCCCGATGACGACGAGCGCGATGAGCGAGATCAGGAGCGCGTACTCCGCGAGATCCTGCCCGCTTTCGTCCAAGCCGCACCCGTCTCGGGGGGTCGGGCTTTCTCGGTCGTCGGTTGGCCCCCGAAGGGGCCGTGGCCCCCAAAGGAGCCGGCTGGCCTGAGCTAGCAAAAAAGTCACGAACACCAGCCTTTCCGGGTTCGGTTTGTTACTGCCCCCCGTGGGATCTTCCCGTCGCTTCGCGGGCCTGGCGCGGAGACCAGAGGACAATGCGGGTTAGATTACGGTACCACGTCGAGAAAAAAGAGTCAACGAAATGGTCCGGTAATTCCAGTCGATAGCAATTCTATTCCAAAAAAGTGGAAAGAAGTTGCCGCCGCGGGAGGCCGAGGCCGGTGGCAAGATGGGGGCGGCCCCGGCTCCGCGACGGCCGGGGGTAGTCGAAAACCCCACGGTGATCTAGCTCCCGCCGCCGGCGACGCCGGTCATGGCGCTGGCGATGGTGTTGAACGTGGCGGTCAGTGTCCCCCCAACCAGGGTTACGGCGGCGATGACCACGATCGCGATGAGCGAGGCGAGAATCGCATATTCCGCCAAGTCCTGACCTAATTCGTTACAGTAAATTGACTTACATGATCTTGCCACATGCTCGATTCCAAGGTTGATCATCTGCAGCTACCCCCCGTAGAGTGCATTAGTTCTCTATGCAGGCTCCAGCCTACCATTTATCTATCCAGATTGTCAACGAAAGTGCACCGTAGTTCTCAATTATGGAAAATTGGTTCACCGGAGCGGCAACCGGCGCCATACAGGAGCGCTCGCGTGCCTACAAGGAGGTGGGATTCCTACGGCGTTGTGACGTCGTCCTCGATCGAGGCGGATGGCAGACGAACGTGGATCGCGGTGCCTCCTTCGGAGCGGCGCTCGTACTCGATCGTCCCGCCCCACGCCTCGACGATCCGGCGCGTGATCGCCAAACCGAGCCCGGTACCGCGCGTTTTGGTCGAAAACGAGGGCTCGAACAGCCGATCGATCCCGTCTGGGGGCAGGCCGACCCCATCGTCGACGACCGAGACTCGTGCCCACCCCGATTCGCGTTTCCAATCGAGTCGCAGGCTCACGCTCCCACCGTCTGCAGCCAGCACCGCTTCGCGACTGTTCTGCAGCAGGTTGACCAGAATGCGGCGGAACCCTTCGGGGTCACCGCGCAGATCCCGTGGCTGTCCGACCACGTCGAGCGAGTACACCACGTTGTCTTCGCCGGGCTCGAACAGCGCCACCACTTCCCGGGCGATGGATTCGGCATCAAACGGTTCACTGACGGCCGGATCGGGCACCGCGAAGCGAGCGAAGTTGCTGGCGATTCGCTCCAATCGTTCGACCTCGGCCAAGATCAAGTCGAGGTTGGAGTGAAACACTTGATGGAAATCGTCCGGGCGATCTTCGACCGTCCGCTCGAGGTGTTGCAAGGAAAGCTTCATCGGCGTAAGTGGGTTCTTGATCTCGTGCGCGACTTGTCGGGCCATCTCACCCCACGCCAGAACGCGCTGCGACTGCACGTTGGCAGTGATATCCTCGAACGCCACCACCAATCCCCGCTCTCGTCCGACGGCATCGCGCAACGCCGTTCCCACCATGTGGTAATGCCGCTCTTCGCCGTTTCGGCGAACCACCAGGTCGTGATCGTCTCCTCCCCCACGGTCGAACTCTATCCCAACCGCGCGCCAGAACGAGCTCGCTTCGCCGTCGTCATCAACGAGTTCGCGCACCGGGCGATCAACGACATCACGCGGGTCGAGGCCTAGCAGGCTAGCCGCCCGATCGTTGAGCAGCCGGATCTTGCCCCGCTCGTCGAGCGCTACCACGCCGGCACCGACCGAAGCCAGAATCGCCTGGACCCTGGACTTCTCTCGCTCGAGCGCTCGCTGACCGACGTCGAGCTGTTCGGCCATCGCGTTGAACGCTCCCTGTAGGCGTCCGAACTCGTCGCGTCGAGCGGGTGACGGAAGACGGTATGAGAGCCTTCCGGCGGCGATTTGTCGAGTACCACGCTCGAGCGCTGATAGCGGGCGCGCCATGTATCTCGAGAGCCCACCACTCACGATCAACAGAAACCCCAGCGAGAACGCCGACAGCAGGAACACGCCCTCGCCCAATCGCTGCAAGTCGGCACGAGCGCGGTCTTCGCGGATCAACAACGGTGTCGCGAGCACGTAGCCCGCCGGCGCTTCGGGTTCAACCAGCGGTTGGTAAGCAACCAGAAACGATCGCTCGCCGAGCACCATCGAATCAAAGGCCAGCGGTCGGCGAACGGCGAACAAGTCCGCGTACACTTCCCCTGGCATGCGATCGGCAAACAGTCTTGAGGCGAAAATCTCGGGTCGACTGGACGCCACCGTTCGACCGCGCCAATAGAGAACCAAGTCCTGCTGCAGAACCTCGGCGATGTCTCGCAAACGGTCGGTCAAGAGACGCGGCGTTCCGCGTTCGAGCGCGGGGTCATCAACGACCATGCGGCTGGCGGCGGCAAGCGCTTCGGCCGCCGCGCCACGAGTCGCCTCTTGCAGTTCTATGCGTGTCGCGCGATAGCCAAGCACCGCGTACAACGTGAGCGGCACGGCCGCCACCGCGAGAAACGCCAACAGCAGTTGCAGGCGAAAGGAGTGCAACGGATTCTCGGCCCTGAGACTGGCCCACCATCGACCTCGGGTACGCACGTCTCCCCAACGTTCGATCAACCCCAACAACATTCCGAAGATAACCCCGACGAAACCAAATACCGCGTAGGAGCGTGCGGTGGGCAACAGCGGTTCGAGCGGCATCGCGAGCTGGACCGGCTCTTCACCCTCGCGGACGACAGTCGTCAGCAACGTCCCCGGCGGTGGCACGTCATCGGAACCCAGCGCGGAAATCTGAGGCGCGTTGGCCGGTGGCCCGGAACCAGCCAAGAGGTCCGTGAGGACAAACGCCGATCCGGTCGCCGGCTCTCTGAGCTCGAGCGCTCCAGTCGTCATCGCGACCGCCGCGCCAACGCGCTGCTCGACCTCGTCGACGACTTCGTTCACCGGAACGATCGCCCACCAGATGCCACGGTCGCGCGGCGCGCCTTCGATCTCGACTCTTGGAACCGATGTTTCCCGCGCGTAGCGCCGAGCGCGACCGGACAAGTCGACAGCCGACAGCGCGAACTGACTAACCGTCGAACCATCCGCATCAAACAGGTACAGGCCGGATGCAAAGTCGAGCGTCCGAAGCGGGCTCTGGTTCCACAGCAGCAACGCGGCGTCGCGATTCGAATCCTGAATCGCACGCTTGACCTCCGGAGAAGTCGCCAAATACTCGATCGTCCGCGTCATCGTGTACTGAAGCCACTGGGTCGAGGCTTCGCCGATCCGCTCGGCTCGCTCCACCAGTAGCTCGTGCGCCGCTTGGACCCGCGCGAATGTCATGATCGGGAACGTGAGCAAGCACGCTAGCCCCACCGCCACGAGTGAGAAACGAACACTGGAAGCGGGTTGCAAGTCGTCCCGCCGGCGCCCGGCAGCGTCGATCAGCGCAGCCGCACCAACCGCACCGAGGCCAAGCAACGGCCCGATCGCCGAGAATCGGCCCGCCATGGCGGCACTCTGGAGATTGAAAGCCGCTAGAGCGAGCATCGCCGCAGTTACCGTCGCCGCACCCAGCACCCATCCTTTGCCGGTCGGCATGTTGAGCCACCGGAAGACTATCGCCAGCGCTCCGATCGCCGCCGCGCTCAACAATGCGAAGCTCAACAACACCAGCAGATATGGCGGCGAAAATAGGAGCGTCGAGCTAAAGAAGACGGTTGGGCTCATGTTCTGCAGCGCGCGTTCGACGATCGTCGCGATAGCTGGCATGACCTGGAGTACCAACGCTGCAGCTCCGACCACCACGGGCACCACAAACACTGCAGACAGCCGTCTTCGCGATTCTGGAATAAGGGTGTAGGCCGACAACACGATCAAGAACACGATCGCGGATGTGAACATCAAATCCCCAGGCGAGCGGCCGCCGGGTCCCAAGGAATCGGTTGCAAACGTCAGTGGGCTAAACCACGTTTCAGGCAACAACCGCGCCGCGAAACGGGACTCGATCACGAACCCCCAAAGCCCGATCAAGACGATCGTCTGTCCGGTGAGACCGATCGCCCAGCGCGTCAAGCTCGCACCCTCGCGACGGCGACGCGCCAGCTGCCAGATCGCGCCTGTCGCCCACAAAAGCGGCCACATATAGAGACCAGCCAGCATCCGCTGCGCCTCGCGTCTCCGTTCGGCCAGATAGCGCCGGAGCAGGAACCGTTCGCTCACGACTGACGCCACCGCTTCTCCATCCGACCCTCGAATGGCTGCCGATGGGGAGCGTTGCTCGGGTTCGTCACCGAGCGTCAGAACACGAAAAGCGAGGTCCTCGCCTCGTTCCAGCGTCGTCAGCATCAAATCGGTCTCGCCGACACCTCGCCGCAACGGGGTTTCGACCGCCCAGAGGTCCTTTACCGCGACAACGAAACTGTCCGACTCGACGCTCCAGGGAACGGCGGCGTAAGCCAACGTGTACCCAGCTGGCCGACGCACTACGCCACCGGTCAGTGGCGCCGTCACCGAATCGGCCGGCAGCCGGCCACCTCGTGGCTCACCCCACCATGCGCGCAAGCTGCCGGCTGCGTCGTACACCTCGATCCCGACGCCGGTCGGTAGCAGTGGCGGAACCGCGCGACCCAACGACACGAAAAGCTCTGGGTCCTGCACCATGTCGCGTCCGCCGGTCGCGCTCTCGGCCGCCAATGCACCGGCAACGCGAACCGCCAGCGCGCGATCAGTCTGGAGCCGCCCGCCAAGAACCGCAGCCACCCGCTCAAGCTTGGCCGTCTCCAACCGCGTCGAAGTCGCCGCGCCACCGCGAGCCAGACGCCAATCATCGAGGTGCGTGTAGGCCCATGCCGCGAGATACGCGAACAACAGCAGGTGGGCGATGCGTAATCCCCATCGCCGGGGCCAACGTCGGGCGAGGCCGACCACCAACGCGACCAAAGCAGCGATCAGCAGTCCGACCGCCAGCGGCCCTGGTGATGTGATAAACAAGACGCCCCCCAACACCGCCGCCGCGACGAAGGTTCGCGCCGGTTGGCTCACGGTTCTCGGGCGGCTTCTTCGGGGGGACGCGTCGCTACCAGCAGCGCCCCGGCGCCGGCCCGCCGGGCGGCGTCCATCAGCGCCACGACACGACCGTGCGAAACGCGCGAGTCCGCCTCGAGCAACACGCGTTCGGTTTCCGCTCGTTCGAGCGCCTGCTCGATTCGGTCCGCCAATCCCTCTAGCACGACCGGATCGCCATTCAGAAAGATCTCACCGTCGGCGTCGACACCGAGCGTGACCTGTTCGCGCACGGTCATCTCCGCCGATCCGGCCTCGGGTAGTGTTAGATCGAGCCCGGGCTGCTCGAGAAAGGTGGACGTAACGACAAAGAAGATGAGCAACAGGAAGACGACGTCGATCAGCGAGGTGACGTTGATCAGCGTCTTGCGGCGACGACCGGGCTCAAGATGCATCGTCGTCTTCCGTTTCGCGGAAAAGCAGTACGGATTGAATGAGACGGTCGGTGTGGTCCTCGATATCGAGTACCAGCCGCTCGGCCTTGCCGACGAAGTAGTTGTAGGCGACCAAAGCGGGGATGCCGATCGACAAACCGGTCGCGGTGGTGATCAACGCCTGGGAGATTCCACCCGACAGTTCCTGAGCCTGACCGGCACCTTGCTGTGCGACGACGTCGAAGACCTCGATCATTCCCAAGACCGTGCCCAACAGACCCAGCAACGGGGCGATGGCGGCAATCGTCTCCAACAGTCCCAACCCCCGCTCCAGGTGAACGATCTCCTGCCGAGCCTGATGTTCCACTCGCTCACGGATCTCGTCCCGAGATCGGTCTTTGTGGTCGAGAGCGGCTTGGACGATCGTAGAGAACGGTCCAGGATTGCGATCGCAAATCAGCTGGGCGAGCGGAATGTCGGACGGCCTCCTCAGGCTCTCGAGCACGCTCACGATCTCCGGCACCAGGACCCGACGGCGCTGGAGCCGCCAGGCTCGATCCAGAATCACCCACAGCGCGAGCACGGAGCTCAGCGCCAATGGGATCATCACGATGCCCCCCTGACCCAGTGTCTCCAACATGCGTCCCTCGCCGAGCGCTAACGGCCCGGTGGAGCCACGTTGAAGTAGAAGTTCCCGGTGATCTCCAGCAGCGGTTCGGGGAAACCCGGCGGCAGCGGCTCATAATCGGCGGCCGCTTCGATCGACGATGTCGCCACGTACTGAAGATTGGGGACGCCACGGTGATCGAGTAGCTCGAGTGACATGAGCCGGCCGTCAGGTGCGATCCGGAATCGCACCCGTGTCGCCCACGCGGCGGTGCCGTAGTAGAACGCCGGCGGTGGGAAGATGTGCTCCTCGATCTGCGCTTTGAGGCGCGCCATGTAAGGTCCATACTCCCAAGCGGTGGTGTTCAGGCTAAACGTGCTGCCCGCGCGAGCCCGTGTGAGTCGCTGATCGACCTCTGGGGCCGGAAGTCTGGCGCCGCTTCCGGGGTTCGACGAACGACCAGTAGCCAGTCCGATCGGCTTTTCACGAACCGCCAGCCGAGCGTCGCCGCTGGGGGTCATCGGGCCCTCTCCGGCCGGCCGCTCGACCGACTCAGTGCCCGACGCGCGGTTGTTGCTCGATGGTGGCTGCGGAACCGTCGGCGCCGCGTTAGCCACTGACCCCGGCGCCCGCGGGGCGACCGGCAATGGCGTTTGGCCCAACTGGAACGCCGAACCCTCTGGCAGCTCTGAGGGGGCGCTCTCCTGCGCGGCTCGCTGGTCCCGCGTCGAGAGGAGCGGGGTGGGTGCGTCGGGCGGCTCTTCCGGTGCGTCCCGGGCCTCCACAAACGTGAACTGCATCGGCGGCGCATCGGCTCCGGCCGCTACCGGCTTGACGCTCACCAACCATCCCCAGACCGGGGCTACCAGTAGCGCGTGCAGAAGCACCGAAAAGAGCAACGCAAAGCGCGACGAGTCATCTTCGAGCATCGACATCGAATTATCCAATATAGTGGGACGCTCAGAGGTCGCCTTTCGCTTCCCCCGAACAAAAAAACACCCGACTCGAGGTCGGGTTGCGTATCCGGATCGGCGCCGGCGGGCGCCGCCCACCGGATGATGCTGGAGGAGTGGCTAGAGGCCGCGGACGAAAGCGTCCACGCGGCCAAACGCGCGGTGATCCCGCAGAGGATTCTCCTCGCCCGTGACACGGCTGGCGATGTCGGTCGATAACATGATCAAAAGCGAAAGCCCTACCCACCACTTGAAGAGTGGTGAAGCGATCCCTGATGCTTCCACGAGCATGAACAAGACGAGCGCCATCACGTGCGGCCCGACGACGAGCCACCCCTCGCGAGACGGCGTCATGTCTCGCTGCTCCTTGGCGTCCCCACCACTCACGTTCACATCGGTTGCGTTCTCTTTGACCGGATCGTCCTCGTCGTCCTCGAAGCTAAAGCGGTCGAGCAGCGCTGCCGGTACCGCCGCCAATACCGTCGTTAGCGAGTAGACGGCCGCGATCGGGAGCAAGAGCATCTCGAACAACGGGTTCATTGAACCGGCTTGTCCCGGTGGCATGTGATGGCGAGCGATGCGGCCCTGTGACTTCTCGAACTTCGCGTAGAAGTGGATCACGTAGTCATGGGCAGCGTTTAGCTTCTGGATGCGGTGGGTGGCCTCATCGTAACCACCGTTAGCCGCAAACCGATCGGGATGGATCTGCTTGGCGCGCGATCGATAGGCGCGATGGATGTCATTGAGCATCACCGGAGCGAACAGACCGAGCGACCGTAGCGCCTCGCGATAGGTCACCTCGTCGTACTCGCCCCGTCGATCCGAGATCCGGGGTTTGCGGTCGTTCATGGCGCGGGTGCGCTACCGGGCGGCTGCCCGGGTGCTCGCTCGTCCTCGGTTGCCACCACCGGCTCGCCCTCGGTTGCTGGCACCTCGTCCACACCACCGGCTTCGACCGACTCGGCCGGGGGCGTTTCTTCCCCGTGTCCCGAACCGCCATGGGTCACCGTCATCGCCATAGCTGCGGCCGCGTGGGCCCGCTGATCCCCCATAAACTCTAACGGATCGACGACGTAATCTTCATCCGGCATGTCGAGGAAGTACGACTTGCATGCGTGGTCGAGCAGATCAACCGTCAACTCCGGCTTGGTCCCCAGATATCGGGCCGAATCGCACAAGTGATCGACGATATCCCGTGGGTGACACGATCGAGGTGAGATACCGTTCGGCTCGTAGTACTGGCGGTAAATGTACGCAACGCGACCCGCCACAAACGGTATCTGTCTCGAAACGCAGACCCGCCGGAAAATCTGAACGAACTGCTCGTAGTCCGGGCTCGGCACATGAATCTTGTAGTGAATCCGACGCAGGAAAGCCTCATCCACGAGATCCAACGGATTCAGGTTCGTTGCGAAAATGAGCAGGCAATCGAACGGCACCGGGAACTTGTGGCCGGTGTGCAACGTCATAAAATCGATCCGCTTCTCAAGCGGGACGATCCATCGGTTGAGCAGATCACGCGGTCGTACTTGCTGCCGGCCGAAGTCATCGATAATGAGCACCCCACCGTTGGCCTTTACCTGGAACGGTGCCTGGTACACCTTGGCCGTCGGATCGTACTGCAGATCGAGTTGCTCCAGCGTGAGCTCGCCACCAGTGAACACCACCGGACGCGCGACGCGGGCGAACCGTCGATCGTACGTGGGCGCCGACTCTAGTAGGGTCGACTCCTCACCGTCGACGGACACGGTCACCGCTTCGTCCGCTTTTGGCCGATGGTACACCGGATCGTGGGTAATCATGATCTGCCCCTCGATGTCCACCGCGTAGGGAACGTACATGTCACCACCCAACATCCGGGCGATCGACTCCGCCATGTTGGTCTTGCCGTTGCCGGAGTCACCGTAGAGGAACATCGATTTCGCCGAGTTGATCGCTGGACCGAGGTGTTCGATAAATGCCGGGTCCAGTACCAGGTGACCAAAACCCGATTGGATCCGATCGACGGTGATATGCACCTTGCGAATCGTCTGAGCCTCGACCCAGGTTCGATACACGTCGATCGGTACCGGAGCCGGTCCAACGTACTGATTCGAAATCATCGCCTCGCGTGCCCGATCTCGTCCCTGACCGGTGAGGTCGTACACGTAGCCGCCACGGCCGTGGCCTTGGGTTCCGCGAACCTCAAGAAACTGGCGATGTTGCAGATCGTGGTAGAGATCGTCGAGCAACCGGAACGGCAAGCACACGGCTTCACTCAGCTCCTGTCCGGTGAGAGCGCCCTTGGTGTAGAGCGTCTTGATTATCAGGTCGCTGATCGCCTCGTCGAGCAGGCCGGTCTCTTCGATCGACTCAGGAATCGGCGGTTTGCGTGATCCCGCCTTGGGAGCGGCGGTTTTGACTCCGAATCCAGCGTTCATCAGACGGCCTCCGCAAATTGACAAGTCAGAACGTCACCGACCTCGGTCCCGGTCGCAGCCAGCGTACCGACGGGCAGCTCGATCGCCTTTCGCGCCGGCTTATGCCAGGGCGTCCGCTTACCAGGGTCCAGCTTGGGGTACATCGCGACCACTTCTCCCTCTGCGTTCACGAACACCACGTCGAGCGAGTACTTCATCCCGAACATGTGAACCGCTTTGCAGGGTTCCAGAACCATGCCCGAGCCCGGCTGCAATGGCCCCCGGCCCAATAGTCCGCGAAGACGCGGCCACCACCGGTTCGCCAGCCAGACGCGATTGCCCAACTCGCGGTCACGGGTCGCATTAACGACGCGCAACATCTTCACATCAGTCCCTTCATCTGTTCGGTGATGTGAATGATCGCCGGACCGAGAATCACCACGAACATCGCCGGGAAGATGAACAACACGAGTGGGAAGACGAGCTTGATCGTCGTCTTGGCCGCGGCCTCCTCGGCCCGTTGCCGACGCTTGATGCGCAGCGTGTCCGAGTGGACGCGCAACGCCTTGGCGATCGAGGTCCCAAAGCGATCCGTTTGGATGAGCATAGCGGTCAACGATTTGAGGTCGGGGACGCCAGTCCGCTCACCGAGATTCCGCATCGCCTCGTCGCGCGGTGTACCGGCCCGAATCTCGAAGTTGAGCACCATTAACTCTTCGCTCATGATCTTACTCACGTATTCGATCTCGTCCGACACTCTGAGCAGCGCCTGGTTCAAGCCGAGACCGGCCTCCACGCAGACGACCAGTAGGTCGAGCGTATCGGCTAACGCCAGCTGAATGCTCTTCTGCCGCTTACGAATCTTCCGCTTCACGGTCATCGACGGGATAACCCAACCGATGAGCCCGGCTACACCAACGGCGATCATCGTACTCGGTCCGGCGCCCGAGACGGTCCCTGTGAAAAGGGCCCCGGCCGCGAGAGTCATTGCGGCGACGATCCGGACACCAAAGTAGATCGGCAACGTCCCGGAACCACGGTAGCCGGCCTGAATCAGCATCGTTTGCGTTTTCCCCCAATCGATCTCACGGCGGGCGACCCGCTCGCCAAACGATTCGAGGATGCCCTGCATCTTCTCCCGCTTTTCCTGGCGACGACGACGCTGCATGGCGTGTTGAATCGCGAACCGATCGCCGCCTCCAGCCTGGAGCTCGCTCAGACGTCGCGAGATAGAGCGCGACCGTGCTGGGGCCATTGAAGCCAAGCCCCACACGAGCGCGATGACGGAGAACATGATTAGGCCGACGACGAGGTATAACAGCATCGCTCTCTACCTACACTTCGATGTTGATGATTTTCCGGATTACGAAGAAACCGATGACTTGGAGCACGCCGGCAATGGAGATCAGCATACGGCCGATGTCCCTCTCCCACAGCACAGTCATGTACTCGCCGTTCAACAGGAAGATCAGGAAACCAACAGCGATCGGCAGGATACCCAACAGGTATCCGGTGAAGCGGCCTTGGGCGGTGTACACACGGACCTGCCGCTCGATCGTGAACCGCTCACGAATCGTATACGAGATCTTGTCGAGGATCTCAGCCAGATTACCACCGACCTCGCGTTGGATAAGAACGGCGGTAACAAAGATCCGCATATCGACGAGCTCTATCCGATCGGCCAGCGCGAGCAGCGAATCGTCTATGCTCAAACCAAACTTTTGCTCCTCGAAGACTCGACGAAACTCTCCGGCGATCGGTTCTGGGGATTCATCGGCCACCATCTGGAGCCCCGTCGAGAAGGCGTGACCGGCTCGAATCGCGCGCCCCAGCAGGTCGATCGACTCGGGGAAGCACTCTTCGAAAGCCCGTAATCGCTTCGTCTTGCGACGCCGTATGTAGACGTATGGCAACGTTGACGCGAGCGTCGCTGCTGCGATCGCTACCATCGTGTTGTTCGTGATCAGCAGCGCCATCGTACCAAAGGCCATCGCCGCACCGATCGTGGTCAGCAGGAAAGTCCCAACCTGCCACGGCATGTCGGCCTGGTCGAGCAGATGTTGCAGGTCTCGCGTATGAGGCACACGGGCTACGACCGGTTGCAGCCACTTGACATCCGCGTTCGTCGCCTCCTTAAAGAGATCACCGAACGGATCGCCGCCTTGACCCTCCCCGCTGGGTTCGACGCTTCCCAGCCGCCGGGCCAGGTCACGCTGACGCCTCCGGTCACCCCACCACTCCCACAACACAGCGAGGACGATGACCGCACACGCCACCGCTGCGAACACGAGGATCGCCAGCATCACGTTCGGCGGAAGTCGATCCATCATGCTTCCTCGTTGGTCGAGAGGCCGTACTCGAGGTTCGAGAACATGGCGGTCGGCAGGTCGATGCCGCAGGTCTTGAGCTGCTCGGCGAATCGCGGCCGAATCCCGGTCGCCTTGAACTGCCCGATGACCTTGCCATTCTCATCGATTCCCTGACGCTCGAACACAAAGATGTCCTGCATGGTGATCACGTCGCCTTCCATCCCGACGACCTCGGAGATCGAGATCAGTCGGCGTGTTCCGTCCGCCATGCGGTTGACCTGGATGATCACGTCCATCGCGCTGGCGATCTGCTGTCGCATCGCTTTGTCGGGCAGATTCAGGTTTGCCATCGCGATCATCGTTTCTAGGCGGCTCACCGCGTCGCGCGGAGCGTTCGCGTGAAGTGTGGTCAGCGAGCCATCGTGTCCGGTGTTCATCGCCTGCAGCATGTCGACCGCCTCCGCGCCACGAACCTCACCGACGATGATGCGGTCGGGTCGCATACGCAGCGCGTTGATCACCAGCTGACGAGCCGGAACCTCACCCAACCCCTCGACGTTGGGTGGCCGTGTCTCCAACCGCACGACGTGCGGCTGACGAAGCTGCAGCTCGGCCGAGTCCTCGATCGTCACGATCCGCTCGGTCACCGGGATCGCGCCCGACAGCACGTTGAGCAGCGTCGTCTTACCCGAGCCGGTACCGCCCGAGATAAGCGTGTTGAGGCGCGCCTTGACGATACCCTGAAGGAGCTCCAGCATTTGAGGCGTCAGCGTGTCGTACCGGAGCAGGTCCTCTGCCGACAACGCATCCTTCTTAAACTTACGAATCGAAACGTGCGGCCCATCGATCGCCAGCGGCGGAATGACGGCGTTTACACGCGATCCGTCGGCAAGTCGCGCATCAACCATCGGACTCGAATCGTCGATTCGACGTCCCACGGCAGACACGATCCGGTCGATGACCTGCAACAAGTGCCGATCGTCCTTGAACCGGACGTCCGTCTTTTCGAGCTTTCCATCGCGCTCGATGAAAACGTCATCGTACGTATTGACGAGGATATCGGAAACCGTCGGGTCTTGTAGCAACGGCTCGAGCGGTCCGAGACCGAAAATCTCGTGCAAGACCTGCTCTACCAAGGCCTCGCGCTCGTCGTAGTTGAGCGGTGCCGATTCCTGGTCGAGCAACCCCTGGACGACCTTCCGGATTTCGGCCACTACTTGATCCTGATCGTACTGATCCAGATTGGTGAGGTTCAGCCTTTCGAGCAGCAGCTTGTGAATCCGGCTCTTGATCTCGTGTGTAGTGTCATCGCCCCGATGTATGCCATCGGGCGATATCGAAGCCATCTCCGGATCGAACTCGTCCGGATCGAACCTCACCGGTTCGAGGGGTTCCGTCGCTGTAGCGCCTGCCTCGGCACCACCGTCGTCGGCGCTGTCCCAAGGCAGTTTCTCCCTGTTCACCGCGCCCTCTTCCGAGAACAGCGGGATCGTGTACGGATCTTTGTTATCGCTCACGCGCGCTCACCTCCGACTACGGCCGGTGGCAGCATGAGGGCTTCTTCCTCATTGGCCTCCGAACCAAGGAAACTCTTCAAGGGATCCACCACCTTGCGGGAGAACCACCCCTTGCGATGCGAGCCGGCGCTAGGAAGGCCGGTCATTTTGGCGGCCAAAGCCTCGAGCTCGTGCGTGTAGGGGCTGGCGTCATCGAGGATGACCGGCTGACCCGTGTTGATAGCGTAGATGACCGACTGATAATCGTTCGGCAGGGCCCAATAGATCTCCATCCCGATCGACTTCTCGACATCCTCGAGTGTGATGTCGCAGTCGGGGTGATAGCGGTTGACGACCAACCGCAGCTCACCGATGTTGGACAACCGACCGATCAGATGTTGGCAACGCTGGATGTTGCGCAACGACGGCAAGTCGGCGGTCGCGATCAAGTACACCTCGTCGGCCTTTTCAAAAGCTGCCAACGTCCGCGCCGAGAATGAGTTCGACACGTCGACGAAGACGTACTCGTAGTGTTGCTTCAAGAACTGGATAATCTGCTTGGCGTGATCGGCGGTCACCGATTCCGCCCGCTCCGGATGATACGGAGCGGACAGCAGGTGTACGCCGGAATCGTGGCACTCGATAAACGAGGCCAGCAACCCCGCATCCATGCGGTGAAAGTTCTTGGCCAGATCGACGAAGTTGAACCGCGGCTCGACACCGAGATAAAGGGCGATCTCACCGAGCTCGAGATCGAGGTCGACGAGCACGGTGCGCTTGCCGGTCATGCGGTGGACCTGGATCGCCAGGTTCGTGGCAACGGTCGTGGAACCGGACCCGCCCTTGGTGCCAAAGAAAGCCAACAACTTACCGGGCTCGCGTCGAGCCGGGCCGGCGCTTTGGGTCACTTTGGCGCCGAGCTTTCGACTCACGCGGCCGATCGCCGCCACCAGCGCGTCCTCCGTGACCGGCTTGGGTAGGTACTCACTGATCCCGGCCTGCATCACCGTCATCAGGAACTCCGGTGATCCATCGGTTCCGGCCGCGACCAACCGCAGCGCCGGGTTCGTCTCGACCAGGAACTGCGCCAGCTTGCAACCGAGAATCGGGTCGTCCTCGAGATCGATGAACACGATCGAGGGTTGGACGACTCTCAGCTCCTCGAGGTGGCCGTGGCTGACTTCGGCGAAGGGGACGATGATCTCAAACGCCACCTCGACCGGTTGTGCTTCACCATCGCCGTTGCCGTGAAGGACGGCCCGGAACTTGGGGTCCGTCGATATGACGGCGCCGCTGATGGGGGTGTTATCGGTCACGGGGTACCTCGCTTGGTTACTCGACCAGTTGCACGAATTTGAGTCCGGGACCGGTGCCGCCACTGCCGCCACCGATGCCCGACGCAAACATGATCCGTGCAATGACCTGCTGGTTGTAACCGCCTCCCACAACATCCTCGAAGAAGACGGCGATAAAGTTCGTGAACTCGACCGGCTTCTTGCCGGGGTTGAAATCGCGTGACGGATCGAACACCGGGATGATGCCGACCCGCGGACCACCCTCCCAGTTGGGAGCCCATGCGCTGCCTTCAACGGAGTTCGTGAAGTCGTCCCAGTATGCGCCCGAGTCTTTACCCAGGAGGTCGGTGACACCCAACCGAGTGGGGCCATCCATGTCCCCGGTCTCGATCTGGTACTGTTCACCGATCGAGATGATGGCAGGATTACAGTTTTTGATGTTCCACCGGTACTCGTCGGCACCTACGTCGGGAGCATCATCGACGTTGGGCACATTCCACGGGTAGTACCAGCCGGGCTGGAAAAAAGTTGGACCACCCTGCTTGAGATCAACTGGCCGTCCGAAGTCGTTGACGTATCCTTGCCCGTCGTCACCAGAATGACCCGGGTTGCGCCAATCGCCGCCGTAGCCGTGCACGTTCGGGTCGTACTGGTCGACGCCCTTGTCAAACTCGCCGTCGCCATCGATATCCAAAAACTGATCCGGGATCGCAAACGGCTTCACACATGTCGCCCGGCCGGCTGGTTGCACCTGGGCCGTAGCGGTCGCGGCGATATCGACCTCACTGACGCCAAACACGTTGGCGAACCAAGTCGCCACCGCGCTCCCGCGATCCCCTGTCCGGCGCACCCGCGCAGTCACGCGGCCTTGCGCAAGATCAACGTCAACGTCCTCGGGCAAGACCGTTACCGCGGTCTTTCGGACCGTGTTCAGACTCCCAAACTGAATGGCGGTGTTTCGCGCGCGGGGCTCGTCGTCTGGGGCGACAATCAGTGAGCCGGCACCGGCTAGTGCCGCCGAGTCGGCGGCGCGCTGAGCTTCGCTCCTCGAGTTGAGCAGCATGCCCACGTCGACCGCTAGCGCGACCACCGACAGGAGCGCGGTCATGGTGATCGCCACCAGGATCACGGAGGTCCCGCGTTCATTGCTCAGGGGGTTGGTCTTTCGGCCCGAAAGTGCGCGCATCATGTGCTAGACACCTCCGTCTCTTTCGGTTTGACCGGGGGCGTTCTTCAGCGACTTCTTCCACTTCCAACTCTCGACCTCGCCGGTTGGGATCGGCGGTGGATCGTCTGATGGCTGCACCAGACGCGGGGTTACCAACACGAGCAACTCGCTCCGGTTCTGCCGCAGGTCCTGCGACTGGAAGAGCTTGCCCAAGATCGGGATATGTCCCAACACCGGAACCTTGGACAGGTTCTCGGCGATCGAGTTGTCGATCAGGCCGGCGATGGCGAAGGTTTGCCCGTCTTTGAGCTCGACCTCGGTCGTCGCCCGCCGCGACAGGATCGTCGGGATCTGGAAGCCAAACGCCTGCAAACCGCTCGCGAAATCGAGCGTCGAAACCTCAGGCTCGACCTTCAGCTTGATGTTGCCGCTGTTCTGCACCTTGGGTGTGAACACCAGCCGAATCCCGAACTCCTTGAAGATGAGCGTGATGGCGTCGGACTGTCCCTGTGAGACAGGGAACGGGAACTCACCCCCGGCCAGGAAGGAAGCCTCGACGCCGTCGAGCGCCAGCAGGTTGGGCTCGGCTAGGCTCTTGAAGTCACCGCGGCTCTGCAGCGCGCGAATGAACGCGCTGAAGCGCTCGTTATCATGAAACAAGAACAGGTTGATCTTGTCGGAAAACCCCGATTCTGGACCGCGCCGCGAGTTGACGAAGTTCTCGCTGAACGGGTTGAACTGACCCGTCGAGATCAGACCTTCATCTTCACCCCGCGGGTTGTTCGGGTCGAGCAACAAGAAGTTTACCGACAGCTCCTGCATCGCGGTCCGGCTCACCTCGGCGAACCTTACCTGCAGCAGGATTTGGTGCGGCCTGGGCACCGACATATTGTTGACCACCATCGCCTCGGTGGCCTCGGCGATCTCGACCGCTCTCTCTGCAGTCGTCGAGTTGGTCACGTTTCCTGACAGGATGTACGTGTTGCCACTGGCCCGCACTTCGATCTGCTCGTTCGGGAACAAGGCCCGGAAATGGGTCTCCAGAGCGGCCGCATCGAGGGTCACCTCGACCGGGTAGAGCGTACGCCCGCCCTCGGAATCCCAGATCACCAGGCTCGTGGTGCCGATCTCCCGCCCGTGAATGAGCAGCTCGTTTGGCGACACGACGACGGCTTCCGCGACGTCCGCGCTCGCCACTGACACTCGACGCATCGAGGCCGGGTGGGTAACCAGCTGAGCGGTACCCTTGGCCAGGTTGACCGTCCGACCCTCTTGGGATCCGGCGGCCTGTCCCGCTGCCGCGACGGGCTGCGTCAGGCCATACACAGCGATGCCGACGACGAGCGGGAGCAGGCGCGCCGAGAAGTGCCAACGGCGGTTGATGAGTTGGGGGGTTTTGGCTCTCATGATTGGCCTCCGCCTAGAAGGTGGTTTCGGTACGCGTGGTTCCGTTGTACACTGCAATGCTGTGAGCAGCGCGGCGTGGGCCCGAGGAACGGCGAACCACGGGACGAGCCGTGCGCACCAGTGTGCCGGCCCGAACCCCGTCGGTCTCAACCTCTTCCATGTCGAGCATGTTGCGCAGCGCAAGATGGATCCGGCCCTCGGTCGATGCCAACGTCAGCTTCTCCGACTGCTCAGGTGTAACGAGAAGCGTGATGACGGTGACCGTCTGTGGCGTACCCTGTTCGTCGCGCTGAATTGTCTGGCCCGCGGCGAGCGTCTGGACGTTCTGAAGAATCACTCGCGTCGTCGCTGCCTCGCGCTCGGAGGTAGGGTTCAGCGTGACCAAGACGTCGACCCTCGTGCTCGGCAGGACAAAACCGGCCACACCGATCACTTCGTCGACCTTGACGCTGACCGCCCGCATCCCTTCCGGAATCACGATCGGTAGACCACCACCGGATTCCTTGCTAGCCATCTTGGTAGACAGCAGCGGCTCGTTCATGCTGACCGCTTGGATCAGACCGTGACCCACGATCTGCTGAGCGTCTCTTGCGTAGCCCGGCGGAACGTTGTTGCTCGGCCAATCGACCATCTTGATGTCAGCGGAGCTCAGCACCGATCCGACCGGCAGGTCGTGCGCAGCAACCGCCACCTGTGCGGCGCTGGGCTGACTCCTGACTGCCGTTTGCACTGGCTCACGTAAGTAGTTCATCGCGAGATAGCCCGCCGTGCCGCCCGAAACGAGCGCCAGCACGAGCGCCATCCATTTTCTACGCTTGCGGTTCATTGGTTTCCTCCCGTGCCTGGTAGCAGGCCTGTCCCTCGTTTACTAGCTACTACTGGTTTACTCGGTCCTACTCATTGAGCGTTTACTACTCATTACGCATGATGACGGTCGTCGACAGGGTGATCGCCCCGTTCATGTCGTCATCGGGCCCGTCCAGGAACGCAACTATCGGGCCTATGAACTGAAACTGGTACGGATAATCGAGCTGTATCGTCGTCGGGGTCCCGGTCCCGCCGCCAAGCCCGGTGATCGTCACCGTGCTCACGCCGGGATCGAGCGCGGCCGCCGTGAGACCTTGATCGATGGCGGTCCGTACCCCGTTTTCGTCACTGCTCGGTATGACTGCAAGGCGCGCGCCTTCCCGAGCCGTATTGGTGATTACCTGGTAGACATTCCAAGCTCGCCCAAACTCGAAAATCCCGATAACGAGTGCCAAAAGGATAGGAATGACTAGGGCGAACTCGACTAGGGTCTGGCCTGTTTCCTTTTCGGGGACGGGGCGGCACAAACGCCGGCAAATGCGACGAATTTCGCAACTCATAGGATCCATCCTGCGATTGCCCCGGCCCCGATCGCGACGCCATATGGGATCGCTATCGCGCCAGGAGTTCCAAGTGTCCGAAGAGGTTCAGCCGTGCTTGGGGTCCACAACCGGCGGGTCAACTGCCAGCAGTGTGCGAGGGTCGCGCCGAGCACTCCGCGGTATACGACCAACCCCAGCGCCATGACGCCACCAACCAGTGCGGTGACGAGCAGGGCCATGGGGAGGCCTGCGGGACCGAGAAACGCCCCGACCGCGACGAGCAGCTTGGAATCACCACCGCCCAATCCACCAAGCACGACTAATGGCAGCGTCAGGCCGAGCGCGATCGCTCCGCCTGCCAAGCCCGCGACAAACGCATCGAGGCCGGTAACCGCACGCAGCGCGAGCGCGACACCGAGGCCGGAAACCGTCAGTGCGTTCGGGATGCGGCGCGTACGAAGATCGGATGCCACAGCCAACACCACTACGACCGTTAACGCGAAGGTGCTAAGAACGTGAATCATGACCTGATTAATAGAGCCATCGGCCTGGGCCCGACTCGGGGGGTTCTTGGGTTCTCTAAACAAGGAAGGCCGGGGCCCGTTCCCCCGTGCTTCGGACCCCGGCTCCTCGGTGGAGAGTCGTAGTGACTACGACCCGCCAGCAGCTCCAGTCAGAGCGTTGGCGATGTTGGTGAACACCGTGTTGATGTTCTGACCCAACAGCGTGACTGCGGCGATCACGACCAGCGCGATCAGCGCGATCAACAGCGCGTACTCAGCCAGGTCCTGACCTGACTCATCGTTCCAGAAAGCGTTCCAAAGTGCTACCATCGGTTGTTTCCTCCCGGCCCACTCAGGGCCACGTGGGGTTTTCGACTTACGATCCGCCGACGAACGGCAGTTGCGCGGCGATGTTGTTGTACGCCGCAACGAGTTGTGTTCCGAACAGCGTGACCGCTCCTATCACGACCAGCGCGATGAGCCCGATGAGGATCGCGTACTCTGCGAGGTCCTGTCCTGCATCAGCCCGCAGCGCACTGCCGAGAGTTAGCGGAACTGCCGCTTCCCCAGTTTGCACGGGCGTTTCTGCGACTCTTGCGATCATCCGTCCTCTGTTCGTGAGGTTGGTCGTTTCACGCTACTCGCCCCCTGGAAATGCACTTCGCGTGCCACAAAGCCCCAGAGGCGGTGATCCGGACGTTTTGGCGGCCCGATGCACCCCGGTGGAACACCGGCGCGGAAGCCCCCTTCCACAATCATGGAATCGAGTACCGTCGAGGAGGTCTACGAAGCCCTTTCCGACCTCTGACAAAACCGGCTAACAAATTGTCCAACATGCAGTTACAGCAGAATTTTCGGGGATTTGCAACCGCGGTTGCAAAACGAGAGCCGAAACCCGGCTCCTACGTCTCGATCTCGTACTGCTTGATCTTGTTCAGGAGGGACTTGTAGCTGATCCCGAGGTCTGCCGCCGCGCGTTTCTTGTTCCAGCGTGCGCGCTCCAATGCGCGGGCGATCTCGCGGCTTTCGACCCGGCTAACCGCACGGGCGACCATCGCCTTCAGCGAGCCCCCCGTCTCGGCTTCGTCGTCGAACGTATCCTGCACCGGCTGCTTGCTGCCCAACTCGGCACGGATCACCTCTTCGTCTTCGATCACCAGGAAGCGTCTCAAAACGCGCTCGAGCTCACGGGTGTTTCCAGGCCACTGGTAAGCCTGTAAGAACCGCAGGAAGCTACCCCGGAGAACTCGGATGCTCGAGCCGTAAAAGGGTCCATACTTCTGAACGATGTGGGTCGCTAACAGCGGAATGTCCTCGGGTCGCTCGCGCAGCGGGGGGATCTCGACCCGCACCGCGCCTCCGGCCGGCGCCCACATCCGCTCGAGCTCCGTGAGTCCGTCGGCGTTCATCGACGGCGCTTCGCAGCTTAGGATGATACGCGCGCTCGGTTCGGATGAGGTCTCGCGATCGCGTTTCCACTCCACCAGTCGCTCGCGAATGTCTTGAGAGAGCGACTCGATGCCATGGATGTACATCGTCCCGTCTTGGCCACTATCGAGCTTGCCTCCATAACCGTTACCAAACAGCTCGCGATCGATCGAAGCTCTCGGGACTGCGTAGGCGTTGAGCGCCGTAAAGCTCTTCTCGGCGCGGCTCGAGAGACTGTGCACTCCGTGCGCCAGAACTTCCTTCCCTACCCCGCGCTCACCGTAGAGGACAACCGTCAGCGAAGTGTCGGAGACCTGTGACAACCGGTCCCGTGCCCCGACAACGTCCTCATTCACGCTGAGCAGGTAATTGGGGTGTGCTCCGATCTCCCAGTAGTCAGATGCGACGCTCTCGGGGGGGAGATCGGGCAGAACCAAAGCTAGGTCCCTTTCGGTCTTCATAACGCGACCGGAAGCTGCAAGTCCTGTACCGTTTTTTGGGGGATCGCTTCCGCGATCGGGTCGGTCAGCGTCCGCTGGGGTCGCCTAGCGGGGTCCCCGGGCCATCAGGTGGACCGCGTGGGGGTCGTCCGGGAGCCCGCTCAGCATCTCGCGTCCCAGCGTTGGGTCGTCACCGAACATGTGCAAAACGCCAGCCACAAACTGGCTATTGGCCGAGCCGCTCTCGGCCCGTTGGTCGGCAGCCGCCTGAACCGCCTCGAGCCGGTCTCGGCGGCCATACAGAAGCGACCAATCAACGGACAGCCCGAGCCACGCCGGGTAGCGATCTAGGCTTTGCCGAAACGCCTGTGCCGCGCCGACGTCGTCACCGAGCTCTGCCAGCGCGGCGCCAAGACCGAGGTAACCCAGCGGAAAATCGGGGGCTACAAGCGTCACGTGGCGGTAGGCTGTGGCTGCCTCGCGCGCGCTCCGCTCCGCCATCGCGCGATCTCCGAGCTGCAACCAGTGGCCGGCCTCAGCGAATCGCTCGGGTGGCTGAGCCGAGGTCCAGACCTGGCGGTAGCGATCGAGGATCCAGCCATCGTAGCTCAGCACCCCCCACGGTCCAAAAAACGGGTGCGCGGTCAGCACTGGGGCCAACGCCGACGACGCGAAATAGGGTGTCCAGCGATGCAAGCCAAAGCCGTTCGGCGACAAGATCCCTATCCATAGCGGCTGATAGCTGGCCACGACGCCGCTCCACGACGCCGGCAGCACGGTCGTCACACGGATCCGGTCCCTGGAAGCCGCAGTGGTTCGATTTGGTGCCTCGGGCAATGGGATGAGTCCGGGCTCATCGGGATTCGGTGTCTCGACGCCGTCCGCAGGCTCTTCGCGGTCGTTCGGTTCGAGCACCGGCGCCAGCGGCTGGATGTCCTGCGCCCGCAGCTCGAAACCGAACACCGGCGCGAGAACGACCGCCGCTGAGATGAGCATACAAAGCCACCTGGATCGTCTTGGCATGTCCATTCGTCGAATCCTTATCTTATCCCTTCGATGCGTTGTATTCCACTATTAAACATCGTCGCCACCGCGGTCTTCGCCGGGCTGATGGCCTGCAGCTCCGGTGATGGATCGGAGAACGGACCTGGAGGTACACCGCCGATCCCGTTCGCAGATCGACCCCTGCGAGAGGGAGAGTTCGCTCTGGTCAGCACCAGAGGCGACACGCTTCGGTTCGCGGTCATTTCGCGGCGCCGAGATCTGCGGCTCGCTCGCTACCGCCGCACGAATCTTGGGCTCGACAGCTTGGTCGCAATAATCGATCCGCGCTCGCACACCCCGGTCTCGAGTTTCCAGCGCGTACATCGGGACGACGGGAGCTTGACTGCCGAAGTCAGCTACGGTCGTGGGTTCGACGGCCAAGCGCGGCTCGCGATCACCACCCCGACCGGCAAACGCGAAACGAACGTGCGAACCCCGCCGCCGACCCTCGACCAGGCGCAGCTTCCGCTGACCCTCACGGCCCTCGACTTCGAAACCGGCCGGGTCGTGAGCTTCAACCTCGTGCTCGGTTTCGAGCAACGAGCGATACCTGCGCGACTCGAGATCGGCGCCCCGACGCCAGTCTCGCTTGGCGGCTCGAGGGTGCGGGCATACCCCGTTCATCTCCGCGTTTCGTGGCTCGAAGAGCGGTATTGGTTTGCAGCCGATCCACCTCATGACCTGCTCCGTATCGAAGAAGTGACGCGCGACGTCACCTGGTCTCGCCCATGAGATCCTTTCGCTGGCTCACGATTACAGCGCTGGTCGCCGGCGCGCTCGTATCGTTCCCAGAATCACTCGCCGCTCAGCGCGAAGCGCCATCGGCACTGGTCGTCGCAGCCCGCGCCGTCGGTGAAGAGTTGGCCGCCATCCGTCAGCTCGACTGGCGGGGCCCGGTCGACTTCCAGGTCAGCGACCGGGAAACGATCCGGCAGTATGCAACCCAGGCGCTTGAGCGCGAGATGTCGCAAGCGGACTGGACCGCGCAAAGCGCACTCCTGTCGCACTGCGGCCTGCTTCCCGTCGGCGCCGACCTCAAGGATCTCGTCGTCCGCCTCTACACCGAACAGGTGGCAGGCTACTACGATCCGCACAGGAAAACGTTCTATCTGGCCGATTGGTTGCCCCAGTTGCTCCAGCGGGCGGTTGTGGCCCACGAGGTCACTCACGCCCTCCAGGACCAACACTTCGATCTCGCCGCCTGGCTGGGTGAACTCGGACCTAGCGAGGACGGTGCGCTAGCCCGTGTGGCGGTGGCCGAGGGCGACGCGATGGCGGCGATGCTCGCCTTTATGCTGGCTCCAACCGGTGTCTCGATCGAGCAGTTACCCGACCCCACCGATCTGCTGGCCGGAAGCTCGGGAGCCATCGCTCAGGCGTATCCGGCCTTTGACCAGGCACCCGAAGCGCTGCAACGGTTGCTGCTGTTTCCATACGTCGAAGGCGCGAGTTTCGTCATCGCTGCGCTTCGCGAAGGTGGTTGGGAATCGGTCGATGCGCTGTACCGGGACCCACCGGCGTCGACAGAGCAAATCCTGCATCCCACCCGCTACTGGCAGACCCGCGATCAGCCTCGGACTCCAACTCCTCCCCGCCGAGACGAGTTGGGCCGCGAGTTGACCGATGGCAGTTGGGGAGAGTTCGGCACCGGGCTCATCTTGGCAGCCGCGCTAGGCGATTCGGCAGCGGCGACCGGAGCCGCCGGCTGGGATGGCGATCGCTACGTGCTCTACGAAAAACCTTCGGGAGAGCTGGCGTACGGGTGGACACTCGTGTGGGACTCGGCGGACGACGCCGAGCGCTTTGCCACTACCTATGCGCAAGCCACAGCGCAGCGCTTTCGTGGCTCGGCACGGATGACAACGGGAGACGGCCGGTTCCGGTTCGAGGCCGAGCAAAGGACTTTGGAGATGACGTGGGACGGCGATCGGGTACAGATTCTGGAGAACTACTGACGGAGTCCCCATCCCACGCGTCGCGCGCGATCGAACGATAGAACGCGCGGTAGCGTCACATCACGAATCGAACGCACAATCGGCGATGAAGCGAGGCCATATGTCTTCCCCCAATCAGCACCCCCGCGCGCTCCTTCAGCTGGCATTGACCCTGGTTTGTCTCCTGCCGACCCCGGGTGCCGCGGCAACCCAGGCGCAGGCGCGCGATACGTTGCGATTGTCACTAGCGGCCGCGCTCGAGACCGGACAGCGGGAGAACCCGGTCGTTCTTCAATCGGCTTTCAGTCGATCTGCCGCTGGGGCGGGAGTGTGGGACGCATACGGCAACTTGATGCCGCAGGTAGGCTTTCAAGGCCTAGCTCAGCGCGCGGAGTCTGGCAACTTCAACCTCGGCGGGTCGCAGTTCTCCAGCCCGCTCACGTACACCACAATCTATCAATGGGATTTCACCCACAGCTTGCTCGACGCCGGTCGTGACATCTTCCGGATCCGTGGAGCGCGAGCCGAATCCGAGCGCGCCATTGCGGCTTACGATTCGCAGTGGTGGGAAACCCGCGCCGACATCAAGCAGCAGTACCTAGGCACGCGCCGGCAACAAGCACTAGTCACGCAAGCCGCGCGCGAGATCGAGCGCCTTGAGAAACACCTCGTGCTAGCGGAGTCGCGGTACGCCGTCGGCGAGGTTACCAAGTCCGACGTGCTGCAGGCCCAGCTCAGCCTGAACCAGGGTCAGGTGGCCGCACTCGAGGCGCAACAAGCCGCCGAGGAGGCGCAGTTGTCACTGCGAAGCCTGGTCGGTGGCTTGCCCGCCGGACCGATCGAGCTAACCACCGACTTCGTAGTGTTCTCCCCTCCGTTTGAAGTCGAAACTCTCGTCGATCGAGCACTCGATCTACACCCATCGGTCCGTGAGACAGCGGCCCAGGAGCGAGCCGACCGCGCGAACCTCTGGATCGCTCGCAGCGCGTACTTTCCGGGTCTCCAATTCCAATACAGCTTGTCGAGTTCCGCCGCCGACACGAGTGACTTCCAATTCTCGGATCTCGACTCGCGCAACTTCTGGGCGTTCTCACTCAACTGGCGACTCTTCGATGGGTTCAGTCGACGCAACGAGACGAGCCGAGCCAACGCTGCGCTGCAATCGACGCGTGCCGAGCGGCGACGACGTGAACTGTCGATCGAGGAGACCGTGCGCACCGCCTTCTCGCGTCTCATGACCAGCCACGCCGCTCACCAGGCCAACCTAAGGAGCGTCGAGTTGGCAACCGAAGATCTAAGGCTCGGTGAGGCACGGTACGAAACCGGTGCCGGGTCGTTCGTCGACTTGCTCGACTCACAAGTTCGCGCCGCAGAAGCGGAAACAGATCTGATCGCGTCGACGTACGACTTCTACGTTGCCCTGGTGGAACTCGAACGAGGCACCGGGCTGGACCTGTTCCCAGAGCAGGGGAACCGATGAAGCGTCCCGAGATGAAGCGTCCCGATAGGAAGTGGCTCATCCTGGCTGGCGGTGTCGTCATTGTGGCGCTCGTAGCGGTGGCCGTGTTGAGCCGTCGCGACAAGAGCACCGCGATTGAAGTCGAGCCGGTCGTCAGGCGCGACTTGACCGCCGTCGTCAGCGCCAGCGGCACGCTCGAGCCAAAGCACTCGGTATCGATCAGCGCGACGACCTCGGGCGAGGTCGTCCGGGTCGACGTCACCGAGGGTCAACGCGTCAAGACGGGTGATTTCCTTTTGCAGCTCGATCCGGTAAACGTCGCTGCCGGCGCCAGTGGGCAGGAGGCCGCGGTCGGAGTCGCGCGCGCCGATCTCGCCTCCGCTGAGGCGCAACTTGCTTTCGCCACCGAGGAGTTCGACCGCAAGCGCCGGCTGGCCGATGCCGATCTCATCCCGCGTGCCGAGCTCGACGCCGCCCGGGCCGAGCTCCGGGCTCGCCGCGCCGCGGTCGATGCGGCCAAGAACCGTATCCGACAAAACGAGGCGATGCTCCGCAGCGCGAAACACGACCTGAGCCAGGTCACGATCACCAGCCCGATCGACGGAGTCGTGACGCGGGTTAACGTCGAGCCGGGCGAGGTGGCGATGATCGGCACGATGAACCAGCCCGGAACGGTATTGCTCGTCATCGCCGATATGGCGGTCATGGAGGCGACGATCGATGTCGATGAGACCGACGTCGTCGACCTAGAGGTCGGTCAGACGGCCGAGGTCACCGTCGATGCGTTCCCCGATACGACATTCATCGGCCATGTGACCGAGGTCGGCACCAGCCCGAAGATCGTGGCCACCGCGAGCGGCCCGGCCGACGACTCGACCGATTTCGAGGTCGTGGTGACGCTGGACGACAGACTGCCGAGTGCGCAGTCGGGGCTGTCGTGCTCGTCGGAGATCGTCACCGCCGAACGCGAGAACGTGTTGACGATACCGATCCAATCATTGGTCGTGCGATCGATGGCCGATGACGCTGCCGGGTCAGACGGCGTTGTCGAACGCGAGGGTGTGTTCGTTGTGCGCGACGGAACGGTGCGTTTCGCTCCCGTACGCGTCGGGATCAGCGGCGAGCGTTACTTCGAGGTCCGGAGCGGTCTCGACGAGAGCGACCAAGTGGTGAGCGGTAGCTATCAGGCGTTGCGGGATCTGTCAGACGGCGACACCGTCAAGATCGAACGCCAGGAAGACGACGAGTCGTGACCGAGAGCTCCGATCAGGCGCTAATCAAGGTGCGAGGCTTGACCAAGTACTACCAAATGGGCACCGAAGAGATTCACGCGCTGGACGGCGTCGATCTGGACGTCGAGCGGAACGAGTACATGGCGATCATGGGCCCCTCGGGGTCCGGCAAGTCGACGCTTATGAACTTGATCGGTTGTCTCGACACACCGACCGGCGGCCAGTATTGGCTCAACGGACGCGAAGTGAGCCAGCTCGATGACGACGAGCTGGCGTTCGTGCGCAACCACGAGATCGGGTTCGTGTTCCAGACCTTCAACTTGCTGCCGCGGGCGACCGCGCTGAGGAATGTCGAGCTCCCCTTGGTGTACGGCGGGAGGCCGTCGGAGCAGCGTATCGAGATGGCTCGTGCGGCACTTCGAGCGGTCGATCTCGAGGACAGAGCTGACCATCGCCCCAGCGAGCTATCCGGCGGACAGCGGCAGCGTGTCGCGATAGCCAGAGCGCTCGTCAATCGCCCCTCGATCATTCTCGCCGACGAGCCAACGGGCAACCTGGACTCGAGGACGAGCTCCGAGATCATGGTGGTCATGGACCGCTTGCACGGCGAGGGGAACACGATCCTGCTCGTCACCCACGAAACCGATATCGCCGCTCACGCCAACCGCGAGGTACACCTATTGGATGGTCGCATCGAGCGCGATACGCGGCGTCCGGCACCGACCAAGGCGAACTCGGTCTCCTAGCAACAAATAAGAAGGCGCGACCGGTTTCCCGATCGCGCCCCGTAACTGCGGTCGCTGTGCGCCGGTGGGCTGGCTTACTGGGTCAGGCGCACCAAAATGTCCTGGGCGACCGCGTTGAAAACGTTATCGAGCTCGGCTTCGGTGGGCGCGAAGTAATACGATCCTTGGGGCTGGCTCGCATTGGCCACGCCATCCTCGTTGGCCAAGTACCTCAGGTAATCACTATCCGGGACCAGCAGTGGATCTGCGGCATTGGGGTTGCCCAACCCGATCGTGAACAGAAAGACGCCATCGCTGCGAGTCGCTTCGGCCCACTGAATGCCCAAATCCTTGGCCTCGTCGCGGATCGTCGGCTCGGTCCAGCCGAAGCACGGCGAGATCTGCCCTCTACAGCCATCGGGAGAAATAATGCCATCGCTCGGCAGCCCATCGGGGTCGTCGAAGTAGCCGCGCATTTTGCCGCCCTTGGAAGTGGTAAAGACCGCCATCATACGGTCCTGGCTATTAATGTCCCCGCGAAACGCGGTCGGACGACCGTCGGTGAAGAACACCACCACGCGCACCGAGCGTTCGCGGACTGGACCGGTTTGCATCTGGTTGAGCGCCAGCCTTAGCCCCTCACCGGTGTTCGTATCGCCGTCCGAGGTGATCCCGTTGATCTCTGCCTTCACTTGTCCGACAAAGGGTTGGCTCAGCATGAATCGGTCGGTCGCCCGCAGCTGGAACGACACCAAGCCCATCTGATCGATGTTGTCGTCGAAGTGATCGACGAATCCGCGAGCGGCCTTCTGCAGATCATCCCACGCGCCCATCGATTTCAGTGACCCCGACTGATCCAAGACCAGCACGATATCGAGTGGCGGAACCGTCGCCTCGGCAACCGATCCGACGTCGACCTGGGTCTGACCCAACACCCGCATGAACGTCGTCGGCATGATCCGGTTGGCCGACACCAACACGGTGTTTTCACCCTGCTCGTTCACACCAAAGTTGATGTTCAGCTGCGTCGGGTCGACGCCGTTGGCCACGGCCAACGACTCGATCCGCTGCCGAGCCGTCGCTCGTCCCAACCGTAGCGATGCCGCTCCGGCCAATGCGGCCGCATCGACGGCTCGTGACAGCTGGGCGCGCGTCACGTACGCGCGGGCGCCGTCGAGCGCCAAACCGCCGATGCCGAGGATCGCCACCAGGCTGATCGCCACCATAGCGATGATCGCCCCCCGTCGGTTTCGTATCAGTTGTAGCATGTTACCTCCTGCCATAGGGGTGCGGGGGCGACCCGTTAGAGACACTAGAAGACCGCGCGTTCGTAGAGCTGGGTGGGCACCAGCACACCCATCAAGTTCCCGAACGGCGTTATCTGGTTGTAGTTGTAGAACACCTCCATGGTGTGGACGCTCTGGCCTTCCACCAGACCCCAGTCGTCCATACCGGTGGCGGTGTCGCCGACGTTGCCGACCTGGCTCAACCCATCGTAGCCGGTGCTAGCGGCTTGACCGACAATCAGTGGCGCACCGCCGGTCATGACGATCTGCGTCGCAATCGCACCCCCCTGGCTGGAAAGGTTGATGCTGCTGCCGTTGGTTATCACGACGTTGACCGATTCACCCAGCGACGAGCCTCGGGCGGCTAGGTTGGCGCCCTCGCGGCTCAGACTCGTCAGCGTGTGTTCGCGACTGAGCGCGGTCCCGAACTCGACGATCCCGAGCACCATGCCCAACAGGATCATCGACACGAGGACGGTCTCGATCAGCGCGTTTCCGCGCTCGCTTCTAGCTCTGGAAAAACGGTTCATTCTTCAACGACGTCGAAACGGTGAACGTGTATTCGCCATTCGGAAACACCTTGTTGATCCCCGGAGTGACGAAATCGTAACTGAAGTTTCCGCTGACGGTGACGACTTGTGACGGGCCCCCGCCATCGGGCGGATCGATCGACAGGTTGTCGACGTCAATGTCGAGCGCGATCGCTTGTCGCTTGATTACCGCTACAATTGATTGTGCGCGGGTCAGCGGGTTACCCTGATCGTCATCGAGCGTGCCCCCGGTCACGGCGAACCGCGCCGCCTCGGCGATCGCGTGCTGCATCGTCACCCGAGCGTAGAAGAGGCGTCCGAACTCGAAGATCCCCATGAACAGGACCATCACGACCGGGATGGCAAGCGCCAACTCCAAGACTGTGCTGCCCCGTCTGCCATGATAGAGCCGGCTCAAATTCCGTAGTTTTATCATCTATCTAGTCTCGCTTCGAATGAGTTCTCTAAGGGCCTTCTCGCCCGGTGATTACGGCTTCCTGAATGTGCAGAGTGTGTACCACTTGTCGGTTGTTTTGACAGGTTTTTCCGATTTCTCGTAAAAGGGGTACAATCTTGGAAACGGAATTCTGTCGACGCGGACAAAGCGTTCCGACCGGGAGGTACCGCAAGACCACTGACCGATGGGTCGGAGAAACCATTGGCCCATCTCATACCGTTTCTTACGACTGGTCTTGCAAAACGCGACCTGCAATTGGAGGGCGGCGCGGCCAGTCCCGGGGACCGACCGCGCCTGGAGGGAGGGAGAAACGGGGGAGGCCTGGGTTACTTGCTCAGCCGGACCAGGATGTCCTGGGCCACGGCTTGGAACACATCGTCGAGTTCGGCTGCGGTGGGCGCGAAGTACGCACTCCCTTTGGGTTGGCTGGGATCGGTGACGCCGTCCTCGTTCGCCAGCTCGCGCAGGTAGTCCATGTCCGGGGTCAGGATCGGATCCGGGTTGTTGGGGTTCCCGAGACCGATCGTGAACAGATAGATATCGTCGCTGCGGATCCGATCGGCCTGTTGCCGCCCGTTGGTGCGGCCGAGAGTGCGGACAGTGTCCTCAGTCAAACCGAAGCACGATGAAACCCAGCCGCATCCGTCGGCGCGCGCCAGCGCATCGAGTGGCAGGGTGTCGGGGTCGTCGAAGTAGCCGCGCACCTTGCCGGTGATGCGGGTCGAGACGGCCACCGCGCGATCCTCGCCGTTGACCATTCCACGAAACGCCGTTGGCCGACCGTCGGTGAAGAACACCACTACCCGGACCGAGCGATTCCGGGTCGGACCGGTGTCGAGCGTCTCCTTACCGAGCCTCAACCCCTCGCCGGTGTTGGTGTCGCCGACCGACGTCATACCGTCGATCGCCGCCCGGATGTTGCTCCGAAATGGCTGGCTGAGCGGAACGTGTTGGCCGGCTCGGACCTGGAACGAGACCAACCCGACCTGGTCGATCGACTCGCTGAAATTGTCGATAAAATCCTTGGCCGCACTCTGCAGGTCGTCCCATGCGCCCTCGCGAGCGATCGAGCCCGACTGATCCAATACCAGCACGAGGTCGAGAGGCGGGACGGTCGCCTCTGCGGCTGCCACCACACCAACCTGATCGCGCCCGAGAACGCGCATGAAGGTCGTCGGCACGACCTCGCTGGCGCTGACCGAGACGGTATTCTCACCTTCAGCGTTGACACCAAACGAGTAGTTGAGCAAAGCCGGATCGACTCCGTTGGCCCTGGCGAGCGCTATGATCCTCCGCTCGGCATCGGCCTGGCTTTGGCGCAGCGCCGCAGCGCCGCCCAGCGCAGCCGCATCCACCGCACGCGCCAACTCGGCGCGCGCGACGTAAGCGCGCCCCGAATCGAGCGCCAGGCCGGCCATCCCAAGGAGTCCGACCAGGCTCACGGCGACAAACGCCAACACCGTTCCCCGTTCGTTGCCAATCACTCGATGCCAGAAACCTATCTTCATTCTTCGTTCCTCTTTCCTCCGTTGTCCCGGGCTGCTAGAAGACCGCTCGGGTGTACAGTGTGCCTGGAATCGCCGGGATCAGTTTCCCGAGCGGCGTCATCTGTTGATAGTCGTAGAAGATCTCGACAACGTGAATCTGTTGGCCTTCTTGAAGGCCCAATGTGGCCAATGATGGTACCGGGTCCCCGACCGCTCCGATCCGGCTCACGCTCGCGTAGCCGGTGCTCGCCGCCTGCTCCGCGACCATCGGTACGCCGCCGGTAACAACGAGTCGTGTTCCGATCACCCCGCCGCGTGAAGACAACTTGATCGACCCACCGTTGTCGGAGACGGTTTGAATCGCGTCCGGGAGCGTCGACCCGCGAGCGGCGATATTGGCCCCCTCGCGGCTCAAGCTCGTGATCGTATGGTCTACGCTGATCGCGTTCCCAAACTCGATGACGCCGAGAAAGACCAATAACAACAACGTCGTCATGAGCGCGGCCTCGACTGTCGCCGTCCCGCTTTGCGACCCCGTCCTTCGACCCGTGTTTCCCACCCGATCGAGAATCACTCACGGGCCACCGTTTAGGAATGGCTCGTTCTTCATCGACGTCGCGACCGTGAAGTCATACTTGCCGCTGGGAAAGAACACGCTGACACCGGGGGTCACGAAGTGAAACTCGAAGTTCCCGGTGACGGTCACGATTTCGGTCGGGCCCCCACCGTCGGCCGGATCGATGATGAGTTGATCGACGTCGAGGTCGAGCGCGGTCGCTTCTCTCGTGATCACGCTCTTGATCGACTCCGCCCGGGTCATCGTGTTGCCCTGGGCGTCGTCAAGCGCGGCTCCCGTCACGGCGAAGCGCGTCGCCTCGTGAACGGCGTGCTGGAGCGTCAACCGGGTGTAAAAGAAGCGCGAGAAATCGAAGATCCCCATGAAGAGGAGCACCACGATCGGGATGACCATCGCGAACTCGATCATCGTCTGTCCGCGTTGGCAATTGAATCGACCTGCCTTCATTACTCCCTCCGTTTTTCCACGGGCGACGGTTTCCGACTCTCCCTGGACCGGTTTTGCTGTCGCCTCAAACAGTTTTCCTCGGGGGGTGTCTCACTGTACGCGAACAGTGAATGTCGATCAAGAATTATGGTAATATTTTTCAATTTGGGGAAGAAACTTACATTAACATGTGTATTTTCTTTCCACAGGTGGGAAAAAGATTGCCCCACTCGGGTCGATCTGTTCACGGCGGCGGGGGGCTGCAGCCCGCCTCACCGGTGCGAGCTACACGAGGCCACGGTAGGTTGAAACGGGTGGGCACATGGCGAGATCTCAGGCCCGGCACCCGGGTCGTAGTGGCGATGAGCGGCGGGGTCGACTCGAGCGTGGCGACGTCGATGTTGGTCGAGCGGGGCCTCGACGTCGTCGGTATCACGATGAAGAACTTCTGCTACAGCGAGGTGCCGGAAGAGTATGCCGATGCAGCGTGCTGCTCGTTGTCGGCGATTGAGGATGCGCGCAGTGTGGCGCGAACGCTCGAGATCGATCACCACGTGCTCGACTTCGAGGGCCCATTCCGCCAGGCGGTCATGGATCCATTCGTGGCCGAGTACGCGTCCGGTCGAACCCCCAACCCGTGCGTTCGGTGCAACCGGCTGGTCCGCTTTCCGGGATTGTGGCGCAAGGCCCGTCAGTTGCGTGCCGTCGGCGTGGCAACGGGCCACTACGCACGCGCGATACGGCCGGAAAACGGAGGACCCGTCGAGCTACGGCGCCCGACCGACCGGAGCAAGGATCAAACCTTCTATCTGTGGGGGTTGTCGTCACAGCTTCTCGAGCGGGCGTTCTTTCCGCTCGGTCAGCTGACTAAGACCGAGGTACGGGCGCGAGCCGAGGAGCTCGGGTTTACCACCGCGGATAAGCCCGAGAGCCAGGACATCTGCTTCATCCCCGATGGTGATCTGCGCGGTTTTCTCACGCGCCATCAAGAAACCCACCCCGAAGTGGCAGCCGGTGATCGCTTCGCCCCCGGCACCATCCGCATGGCGAGCGGTGAGCGGGTCGGCACACATGCTGGCAGCGGGTTCTACACCGTGGGTCAGCGGCGCGGGCTCGGCGTGACCGCTCAAGAGCCACTCTACGTCACCGCGATCGAAGACTCGAATACGTTGATCGTCGGAGCCAAGGAGGAGTTGTACCAGCGCGGGCTCGAGACCGAGGAGACGAACTGGCTGAGCGAACCGGCTACCGAGCCTTTCTGCGCCCGCGTCCAGATCCGGTATCGGTCCGAGCCGGCACCAGCCGAGATTATACCGCTGCCTGGTCGCCGGGCCGAGGTCCGTTTCGTGCACCCGCAGCGCTCGGTGGCCCCTGGCCAGTCGGCTGCCTTTTACGCCGGCGAACGGCTGCTGGGCGGGGGCACGATCGCACGCGCACTGGCGTAAACTGGCTCTGAACTTGCAAACTGGACTCGGGGTCGAGCCAATGGCCGGGACCGGCGAGATGACGAACCGACTAAACACCGCGCTGCTGGAAGCTCAGAACGACGACGGCGGATGGAGCGTCGACGGATCCGGGCAGAGCCAGACCGAAGCCACTGCGCTGGCTGTTCTGGCAGCTGGGTCTGCGGCTCCGGCGGCGCGCGGGGTCGAGTGGCTCACCGCCCATCAACGACCTGACGGCGCCTGGCCGCCATGGCCGAGCGTCGATCTGACTGGCTGGGCGACGCCGTTGGCGATCTTGGCGCTGAGCGGACTCGACGCACGCGCGGCCGAGAGGGGCGCGGAGTGGCTGTTGGATCAGG
>CBDUCI010000001.1:0-42943 GCA_965365605.1 uncultured bacterium | reverse complement strand
CTCACGATGTGCGAGTGGTTCCGTGATCAGACCGGGACCGACGTGCTGTACTTTATCGACAACATCTTCCGCTTCACGCAGGCTGGCTCGGAGGTCTCCGCGCTGCTCGGACGGATGCCGAGCGCGGTCGGGTATCAGCCGACGCTGGCGACCGAGATGGGCGAGCTGCAGGAGCGGATCACCTCGACCCGGCGCGGCTCGATCACGTCGGTTCAGGCGATCTACGTGCCCGCCGACGACTTGACCGACCCCGCACCCGCGGCCGCCTTTAGCCACCTCGATGCGACCACCGTCCTCTCGCGCCAGATCGCGGAGCTCGGGATCTACCCAGCGGTCGATCCGCTCGACTCCACCAGTCGCGTCATGGACGCCAACTACATCGGCGAGGAACACTACGCGGTCGCACGCGAAGTGCAGCGTATTCTACAGCGCAACAAGGACCTTCAGGACATCATCGCGATCCTCGGGATGGACGAGCTGTCGGAGGAAGACAAGGAGATTGTCTCTCGCGCGCGGCGCATTCAACGCTTTCTCTCGCAGCCGTTCAACGTGGCCGAGCAGTTCACCGGGATCCCGGGCAAGTACGTTCCGTTGGCCGAGACGATCCGTTCGTTCCGCGAAGTCGTCGAAGGCAAATGGGATCACCTGCCTGAGCAGGCGTTTTACATGGTCGGGACGATCGACGAGGCAGCTCAGAAGGCAAAGGAGCTTGGCGGCGAGTGACCACCGGCGACTCGACCCTGACGGTCCGGATCATCACCCCCGAGCGGGTCGTCCTTGACGGGCCCGCCGACGGAGTTGTCGCCACCGCCTACGACGGTAAGATCGGGATCCTACCCGAGCACGCGCCGATGATGGTGGCGTTGGGTATCGGCGAGTTTCGCTTGCGGCGCGGCGATACGTTCGAGTGGTTCGCGATCGGTGAGGGCTTCCTTCACGTTCTCGACGATGTCGTAACGGTGCTTACGCCGTTCGCCGAATCGGCGCAGGAAATCGATGTCGAGACCGCCCAACGGCTCGAGATGACCGCCGCGGAGAACCCCCTCCTACAAGGCACAATCCTCGGCGAGGAGCAACGCAGGCGACTCGCCAAGCTGCGTCAAGACATCGCCAAGAAGGCGCTTTAGCCCACTCTGCATGTCCGCGGGGGTGGCCTGTGGATAACTGTGGAAAAACCAGGGAGGAGCCGGCGGCTGTGGCCGTAAGTTGTTGTGCCGCAACGGGTTATGGATAAACGGGCCGCACGACACGAATGCGAGCGTATACACAACCGCGACCCGTCAACCGCCCCTCATTTGGACAGCGAACGGAGCACCGCTTGGTCGCCTTTGTCGTCCGATTTCTCCGGTTGCGGGGCTGGCTTGGCGCTCTTCGGGCCGACCTTGAGCTTGGCCTCATCGGCCTCGGTGAACTCCATCTTACAGTTGCCGGCGAAGTACACCCCGGGCTCGATTACAAATGACCGCGTGATCACGTCGCCCTCCAGACGCGCCCCTTTCTGAAGCTCCACCTGTTCGGTGCCCATGACCTCACCCTTGAAACGGCCGGCGATGATAACCTCGCGCCCATACGCTTTGCCTTCTAGCGCGCCGGTCTGACCGATTACCAATGTGTCCCCGACCTCGAGGTTGCCGCGAAACGTGCCGTCGAGCCGCAACGTTCCCTCGACCCGAGCCGTGCCCTGGCAATCGACACCCGTTCCGAGCAACGAATTCAGGCCACCACCGTTTACCGTCTCTTTCTTACTCATTCTTATTCCCTCCTACTGGGAAATGGACTCTTCTCTCAAGTCGGGCGACCTCAACGCATGTACGGGGCCGGATCGACCGGCTCGCCCCGTCTGCGAACTTCGTAGTGAAGGTGTGGCGCCGTCGAGCGACCGGTGCTGCCGCTGTAGGCGATGGTTTGGCCACGCTCGACCGCGGCCCCGCTGGTGACCAGCCGGTTGGCGTTGTGTGCGTACATCGTCTCATAACCGTCGTCGTGATCGATCACGACGAACTCCCCCAGAACATCATCCGAGCCGCTCGCAGTGACTTTGCCGCTGGCGGTGGCCACCACTGGAGTGTTGCTCGGAACCGCTATATCGACGCCCGAATGGCCGTCCACGCCGTCGAACGGCGCGGTCACGAACCCCTTGGTGGCCAGCGGCCATCCCCTTGGAGATCGCGGCTCCGCACCCGCCGGTTGCTGCACGTCCTCGACCGGCAACACCCCCGGTTTCAACCCCGCCATCGACCGGATCTGCTCGTAGGCCTGCTCGGTACGCGCCAGGTTCAGCGCGATCGCGTCCACCTTTGCGTTCTCCACCTCCAAGCGAGCGTTCTCACGCTCCAGCGCTACGGCCCGGCCAGCGCGTGCCGCAACGCGCCCGTACGAGGCGACCCCCACGAGGACGGTCACCAGCACGACACCCAGCAGCGCGGCCAGCAGCTGCAGCCGGCGGTACGAGAGCTTGATCTGCCGCACGTTGTGTTCGTCGTGCGGAACGACCAGCAAAGTCAGGTACTTCTCTCTCATGAGGACCCAGCCCCGAGCCTCTCGGCCAAACGCTCCAGATCCTCGAGCGAATAGAAAGCGACCTCGATTCGCCCCTTGCCCGTCTTCTCCAGGTGGATCTTGACCCGCGTTCCGAGCTGCTCCTGAAGCGCCTCCTCGAGCCGCGCGCGCTCGGCATCTTCGCCGCTTGCACCACGCTTGCCCGGCGCTTTCTTCACGCCCCTTGTCTCGCGTTTGACGAGCCGTTCCACCTGCCTGACGGAATACCCGCCTTTGGCCGCCTTTCGCGCCATCGGGGTGATCCGCCGGGGGTCCTTGAGCCCCAGCAGGGCCCGACCGTGCCCCGCCGAGAGCGCGCCGTCCCTGATCATCGACTGCACCGCGTCCGGCAACTCCAGCAGCCGCAGAGCGTTGGTTACTGCCGGTCGGCTGCGGCCGACCTGTTGGCCGACCTCCGCCTGGGTCAACCCGAACTCTCCCATCAACTGCTGGTAGCCGACGGCTTCCTCGATCGCATCGAGATCCTCTCGCTGCAGATTCTCGATGAGTGCGATCTCGAGGAGCTCTCGATCTCCGACGTCGCGAACAAGCACCGGTACCGCCGCGAGACCGGCTTCCCGCGCTGCCCGCAGCCGCCGCTCTCCCGATACCAGCATGTAATCGCCCTCGGCGCGTGGTGTAACGATCAGCGGCTGGAGCACACCCTTGCGGCCGATCGACTCCGCGAGCTCGGTGATCGAGCTGTCATCAAAGGTCTGTCGCGGCTGGTACCGGTTGGGCACGATCCGGCCGACATCCACTTCCAGCGTGCCGCCCAACTGTTCGGCGCGCGTGGCCTCCAGCGCCGACTCCCCGAGCAACGCTCCGAGGCCCTTGCCTAGTCGCCGTTGCTGAGTCACCGTGACATCAACTCCTCTGCGAGCTTCATGTAGCTCTCCGCGCCAACCGACAGAATGTCGTACAGAATCACGGGCTTGCCGAAGCTCGGTGCCTCCGACAGCCGCACGTTACGAGGGATGACTGTATCGTACACGCTTTCACCAAAGTACTCAACCGCCTCGTCTTGAACCTGCCGCGCCAGGTTGAGCCGCGAGTCGTACATCGTCAACAACACGCCCTCGATCGTGAGATCCCGGTTGAGTCGCTTCTGGACGATCCGAATCGTGCCCAGCAGTTGCGACAGCCCCTCGAGCGCATAGTACTCGCACTGAATCGGGATCAGCACCGAATCGACGGCCGTCAGCGCGTTCACCGTGAGCAGACCGAGAGATGGCGGACAATCGACAAAGATGAATTCATAATCGGTCCTCAAATCGACAAGCGCATCTCGCAACCGATGCTCGCGCCCGATGGCACTGACCAACTCGACCTCAGCCCCGAAGAGGTCGACCGTGGCGGGCGCAACGTCGAGGTACTCCATCGACGTCTGAACCACGACGTCACGCATCGACGCATCGTTGACGATCACGTCATAGACGCTCGAACCGAGGGTCTCCTTCGCGATCCCCAGGCCGCTCGAAGCGTTCCCCTGAGGATCGAGGTCGACCAATAGCGTTCGTCGCTCGGCCACCGCCAAAGAGGCGGCGAGGTTGACGGCGGTCGTCGTCTTGCCGACCCCACCTTTTTGGTTGGCGATCGCTATGAGCCGGGCGGTGCGATCTTGACGTTCAACGACACCCGGCGTTTCGCCGTCGAGGAAGGTTTGCGGGGCACTCGAGACCGATGGGGGCTCCGGGACGGCCACCGTTTCACGTGAAACATCGGCCTGCGTATCCGCCTTGGTCACCGGTGGATCCTCCGCGAACGCCCGTTCGAGCTCCTCCTCCAGACGGGCGCGTGCTTGCTCTGCGCTCGGCAGCCGGTCGTTTGTCGCGCGACTCATCGATTCCCCCCCGTTGCGCGACTTCCCGGGCGATCCAGGGCGATTCGATATCGTACTATCGGTGGGCCAAGCGGCCAGTTGTCCATTTTCAAGACCAATCTGTCGCTGTCTCAGTCACCACGCAACTGCAACTTCACCCGGCCACTTCCGCCATTTCGCCATCCATGTGCCCCATACTGTGCCTTAACCACCATTGCTGTGCAAAAGTTAACAAGTTAGACAGTGCGTAGTACAGCACGAGCCCCGCGGCCAGATTCAGAAACACAAACGTCAGCACGAGGGGCATGACGTACGTCATCGCGGCCATTTTTGGGTCCGTCGCGGTCAGCTTTGACGAAGCGTAGATCGTCGCCCCCATCAACACGGGCAAGATGTACAGCGGGTCCGGCTGCGAGAGGTCTCCCAACCACAGAAACGGTTGACCCCGGAACTCGATCGTGGACTGGAATACAAAGAACAGCGCGAACAGGATCGGCATCGGGATCAAGTTCGGCAGGCATCCCCCCAACGGGTTTACCTTCTTCTCGCGATAGAGGGCCATTGTCTCCTGCTGCATCCGTTGGGGATCCGCCTTGTACTGCTCGCGGATCCGTTGTAGCTCGGGCTGCAACTTCTGCATCGCTTGGATCGATTGATAGGATTTAGTCGTCAACGGCCAGGTTACGAATCGAACCAGGAGCGCGAACACCATCAGCACAAGGCCGTAGCTCGGGATGAACTTGTGCAGCCACAGCATGATGATCACGCACAGCTTGGCGAACGGGGTAATCATCCAGCGAATCCACGACCACCCGTACTGATTCACGTCGTCCAACCCGTCGTTGAGGCGCGACAACCGCCGGTACTCCTGCGGCCCCACATACAGGCGGTACGCCGCCCGCCCGGCGCGAATCGGCGTTCCTATCGCCACGTCGAGCGACGGCAAGCTGTCGCTCGCGTCACCGTGCATCGTCACCGCGCTCAGCGGCCGGTCGTTCGACTCCCCCATCACGACGGCCACGAAGTATTTGCTCCGGATCCCGGCCCAATCCACATCGCCGGCCAGCGCCAGCCCCTCCCCCTCGTCCACCCCCTTGGCTTGTCGGCTGACGACCTCCCCGTCGACCCTCGCGACCGCGCGCATCTGGCGATAGTCGTCGCCCGAGTTCTTCTCGTTTGACTCCAACCGCGGGCCCAAGCTCGTCACCAACACTCCGTCGGCCGAGGAATCGATATCCAGTTCGTAATCGATCACGTAGCCCGACGGGTCAAAGCGGTATGTCTGTGTTATCGCGCGTTGTCCCGATTGGTACCGCAGCGTCAGATCTGTGCCCTCATCGCCCGGACCGAGCCGCAACAGGGTATCGCTGACCGCGAAGCGGATATCGCTCAGCACCAAGCGATCGGTCCCCAGATCGGCCGCCCGCCGCAGGAAGCTCGCCGACTCCGGAACCAGCTGGACCGGCCCCGAGCTGGTAAAGGACGGATAGCGATTTAGCTCGACCGACTCCATCGAGCCGCCCCGAGGGTTGATCGCAACGCGGTAAAACGGCGTTTCGACGATCACCGATCTCGGCACTTCTCGTTCGGCCAACAGTTCGTTATCGATCGCCGGGGCCGGCGCCGGCACCGCCGTCGGTGGTGCGGCCTCGACCGGTGCCGGGGGCGGCTGAGGGGCGGCGGTTTCGGCCGGCACGCCGTCGGTAGGGGCCGCTTCCTCCGGCGGGCTCATGCGCGAGTACCACCACTGCGAAAAGGCCAAAACCACGGCCATCAACAAGAATGCCAGCAGAACTCGTCGTTGGTCGTTCACCGACCGTCCATCTCCTCGGCCGACGGATGTCGCGGCACCGGGTCGACCCCTCCGACCCGCCAGGGGTGACACCTGAGGATGCGGCGCGCCGCCAGCCAGCCGCCGCGAACCATGCCATGAGTCTCGATCGCCTCAATCGCGTAGGTCGAGCAGCTCGGATAGTATCGACATGACGATGGGACCCAGGCGAAGAGCACCTGATAGGCTCGTATCGGTAATACTATCAACGACTTCACGATCACCCTCCGGTCTCGTCGAGCAGCTCTTTCAAGGCCGTATCCAGCCCTTCAAAGTCGAGCTCGTAGGCTTTCGGTCGAGCACGGACGAGGTAGTCGCGCTCGTGCGGGCTAGTGAGAACGGTGGCCCGCATCAGCTCCTTGAGCCGACGCCGTAAACGGTTTCGCTCAACGCTGGTGTGCCCGAATTTTGGCGTGATACAAGCTCCGCGAGGCCGGTCCTGTGCCGCTGGCCGCCAGAACAACTCAAGTGCCCCGCCCTGCACGCGCCGACCTTTCAGCAGCGATAGGATCTCGCGGCGCGTGGTAATCCGACGACCCCGCGGGATCTGGCCCACCAAGCTCCCCACACTGTAAAGGATTCTTGACGCCGCCTAGCGCCGCTTCCGGCCGAACTCCGCTGACACGCTGAGTTTAGCGCGACCCCTCCGGCGCCGCCGGGCGAGGATCTTGCGACCGTTTCGAGATTTCATGCGGGCGCGAAAACCGTGCTTGTTGCGACGCTTTCTGCGGCTTGGCTGATACGTTCGCTTCATCGAAGTTCGCCTCAAAATGGCGACCGCCTCGACGGTCGCAATGAATCATTGAAAACGGCCAGGAAATATAGATCGCTGGTCGGAAGCGTCAACAGAAACCAAAACGTCAAAAGTTTTTTCTCGTCGCTGTTGACACCCGACATGCGCCCGGCTACTATGAAATTCCTCTCGACGCCGCAGCATTGTTGTTGTTGACACACCCTTCAAATTCCAGCCGAGCGGAGACGTTGCAGTCGAGCGAACTCACCGCGCCTGAGGTTTGGTCACAGATACTCGGCCAGGCTTCTAAGGTCATCAACCCACAGACGTTTCGCACGTGGTTTGAGCCCACCGAAGCGGTGGCGTTGTCTGGCGACGAGCTTCTCATAATCGTCAAGAACCAGTTCGCTGTCGATTACATCGGTGGCCAATACGGAAGCGTGCTCTCCGAGATCTCCACGTCGCTCTTCGACCGCAAGCTCAAGATGTCGTTCAAATCGCTCGAGGACGAAGCCGTCGGCCAGGCTGTCGATAGACCGCGGCCCATCGATGCCAGTGGGCACGCCGATCGCCGAGTTGGCGCCAAGACAGCCCGCGGATCGGTCAACCTGGGTCTGCCACTCAACCCTCGCTATACGTTCGACACCTTCGTGGTTGGCAACTCCAACCAATGGGCCCATGCAGCCTCGCTGGCGGTCGCCGAGAAGCCGGCACAGACATACAACCCGCTGTTTATCTACGGTGGCGTGGGGCTCGGCAAGACCCACCTCATGCAGGCTATAGGGAACACGTCACTGGCGTTCGAGAGGCTCGAACGGGTTTGCTACCTCTCGGCGGAAACGTTCATGAACCAGATGATCGAGGCTCTACAGTTCGGGAAGACGCTCGATTTTCGCAACAAGTACCGAAAAATGGACCTGCTTCTCATCGATGACGTCCAGTTTCTTCAGGGCAAGGACGCCACTCAAGAGGAGTTCTTTCATACCTTCAACGCGCTCTACGACGCTCACAAACAAATCGTCGTTACAAGCGACCGACCGCCAAAGGAGATTCCGACGCTCGAGGAGCGTTTGGTTTCGCGCTTCGAATGGGGCCTCGTAGTCGATATCCAACCCCCCGACCTGGAAACTCGAATCGCGATCCTGCAGCACAAGGCGGATCGCAGTAGTCTCGAAATTCCGCATGACGTGATCTTGTTCATCGCCAAGAACGTCAAGTCAAACGTTCGCGAACTGGAAGGTTCGTTGATTCGCTTGATGGCACACTCGAGTCTCAACGGATCCGATATAACGATCGAGCTCGCCGAGGAAGTTCTGAAGAATATCCTGACCACGGAGACCGTTCGCGTGACCGTCGATCGTATTCAAACCGAGGTTGCCTCCGAGTACGGTGTTACTGTCGAGGGCTTGAAGTCTCGAAAACGGACGAAGAATCTCACTGTACCGAGACAGATCGCGATGCTATTGTGTCGCCAACTGACCGATCTTCCGCTCGTTGAAATAGGACAGGCGTTCGGTGGGCGCGATCATACGACTGTCATTCATGCCTGCGATAAAGTCGAGAACGAGATCAACGACAGCCGCATGATAAGAATGCGAATTGAGCAACTGCGTGAACGAATCGCATCGTGATTTCAAGGGTTGGAACCAGCGGTGGGAAGCTTGGGGATTGTCTGGGGGCGATGGGGAGTTTTTGCGAGCTTCCCCATTGACTACGACTCTATCCACATATGGCTCAGATGAAAGAGTTACCCACCAAAACCGTCAGACAGCTCATTCTACCTGGCTTTTCAATGGATCATGATGTGCTATTCCACAAATTATCCATCCCTATTTCTATTACTAAACGAAGTTATAAGTAGAACCAGAACAGAATCTCTTCGGGGATAATTATCACCGGTTGGAGGTAGCAGCATGCAATTTACGATTGGTCAGGCGGAGTTTCTCGACACATTAAGCGCAGTTTCGAATATCGTTCCAACACGGACACCGCTTCCGATTATCGGAAACCTGATGCTCGTTGCGGACAACGACATGCTGCAAGTTTCGGCTACCGATCTTGATCTTTCGGTTACCATGAACGTTGCCGCAAGCGTTGATAAGCCAGGAACCGTGACTCTTCCAGCAAAGAAGTTGACCGACATGATTAGGGCATTACCAGCGAGCCCGGTGCGTGTTAAGGGAAAGAACGAGCATGTCACTGTTGAGTGTGAGAGCAGTCACTTCAAGATTCACGGACTCCCGGCAGACGATTTTCCAAGCTTTCCAGAACTGAACTTCGATGCTGGCCTGACGGTTACCGCGGGAACCGTTGAGAAGCTAGCGGCGCATACTCGATTTGCCGCTTCGACCGAGGATACGCGACCTATCCTCAACGGTGTCCTGTGGGAACTTGAGGATGAGAAAATGCAGATGGTGGCCACCAATGGTCACCGACTGGCGCGGTACATACTTCCGGCATCGAATGGTAGCAGCGGTACATCGCAGAGTGTGATCGTCGCACCGAAGGCCTTAGCGCAGGTGGGTCGGATCTTTGCACCCGACGATGAGTTGAAGGTCGCGATGGATGAGCGGCAAATCGGTTTCAAGGGCGACCGCGGTGTAGTGTTTAGTCGACTCATCGAAGGACCTTATCCGAATTACGAACAGGTCATCCCGGTCGATAACGACAAACTGGCACGCGCTGACAAGGAACGACTCATGGCAGCGCTTCGAAGGATGGCCGTCATGGCGAGCGATCAGACGCATCGCGTTCGGCTGTCAATCAGTGAAGACACAATGAAGTTTCACGTCTCTACGCCAGACGTGGGTGAGGCGAGCGACGAGATTCCGTGCACCTACGAAGGTGACCCCATCGATATCGGGTTCAATGCGAACTACTTGTTAGAGGTTCTCCGCTACGTCGATACCGATGAAGTCGAGATCACCTTCAAGGCTCCCGAGAGGGCCGCTATCTTGCGCCCAACAGGCGATGATCAAGACACCTATTTGTGTCTCGTGATGCCCCTCCGCCTGCAAGAATAATCGCTCGTCACGTATTGCCCGAAGTCCTTATGAGAGTTAATTTTAAGGGTGTTTCAGGGTAACCGTGACGGAGCCGCCCGGTGCGGCTGACTGAGGTCGGTCTCGACCACTTCCGAAACTTGGCTTCCGTGACCCTCGAGGTGACCCCTGCCGGGGCTGTTTTGGTGGGCTCAAACGGGCAGGGAAAGAGCAATTTTCTCGAGGCTATCCATTATCTCGCGCGTTTTCGGTCGTTTCGCGGCACGCGGCCCGCGGACTCGATCGCCTTTGGTGCCCAGCATTTTCGGGTCGAAGGCCACGTGGTGTGTGGAACGGGTCAAAACCGGAGGGTGGCTGTAGCAGCCGATCGTCGGACGCGGCGTGTTTCACTCGACGGGCAAACGGTGGCCCGTCCCGCGGACGCGGCCGGTTCCGTGCTGGCCGTGCTCTTGGCGCCAGCCGACCTGGCGATCGTCGGTGGTGGTCCAGATCAGCGGCGGCGGTATCTCGACGGTTTGTTGACGTCGACGTCGCGACGGTACGCACGGGCCCTTCCGGTGTATGAACGGGCGCTGCGGCAGCGCAATGAGCTGTTGCGCAAGTGGCCCCCGGTCGCCGGGCCCGAGCTTGCATCGTGGGACGAGACGCTTATCGAGACTGGACTGCCGATTGTACTCGCGAGGGCTGCTATCGCTGAGCAATTGGCGCGCCGGTTTACGAGCGTCGGCGCACAAGTCGCAGGAGCCGTCGATCGACTCGGTTACGAGCTCGAGTACCGGTCTTCGGTTCCGGGTTGCGCCAACTTGGCGTCGAACGATGAGAGCATCGCCATCAGCTGGAGGCAGGCACTGACCGATAGCAGGCAACGGGATCAGCGACAGGGCTGGACTACGGTGGGTCCGCATCGGGACGAGCTGGTCATCCAGCTCGCGGGCCATCGACTAGCTCAGTTTGGGTCGCAGGGGGAACAGCGGACGGCGGCGATCGCGCTGCGGCTCGCAGAGGCCGAACTGCTAGAGAGTGAGAGCGAGCACACGCCGGTTTTGCTACTTGACGACGTGTTCTCGGAGCTCGATGAAGACCGGGCTGGTCGCCTGTTGGAGTGGCTCGGTGATCGGCACCAGAAGTTCGTGACGACTCCACGGCCGCTGCCGTGGCTCGGGAACGGCCTGGTACAGTGGCGCGTGGAGGATGGACGAATCGCGCCGCGTCTGGCCGCCGCGTGACGTGAACAAGAGGACGCGCCGTGTGCGTCGCATCGGTGGTGTCTTGGACACCGTCTTGGACGACTTGGGCGTTGCATCGGCGATCGAGCAACACGCCATTTTTCGCGAGTGGGAGTCTCGCGTGGGATCAGAGATCGCGCGGGCTGCCAAGCCGCACCGCGTGGACGGAGAGACGTTGCTCGTGAACGTCGTCAGCTCGGCTTGGATGAGTGAATTGTCGCTGCGTCAGAATGAGTTGTTGGAGCGACTGAATAGGGGTCGCAGAAGGACCTGCGTGAAGCGATTGATCTTTCGAATGGATCCGAGAGCGAAGGGATAACACCGATGGCGAAAACCAAGGTCAAGCCGGGTACAGCGAAAACGAACCGCAAGCAAAGCGGCCGAAACTCGGAGGCCGCGCGTGACTACGGCGCCGACAAAATCCAGGTCCTGCAGGGTCTGGAAGCGGTTCGCAAGCGGCCCGGGATGTATATCGGTTCCACCGGGGCGCGGGGCCTCCATCACCTCGTGTACGAGGTAGTCGATAACGCGGTTGACGAGGCGATGGCGGGTTTCTGTGACGAGATCTCGGTAACGATCAAGGGCGATAGCGAGGTGCAGATCGTGGACAACGGTCGCGGCTTCCCGGTTGATATCCATCCGACCGAGAACAAACCCGGCGTCGAGGTCGCGATGACCACACTGCATGCCGGCGGGAAGTTCGACCACACCTCATACAAGGTGTCCGGTGGTTTACATGGGGTAGGTGTCTCGGTCGTCAATGCGTTGAGCGAGTGGCTGGAAGTAGAGGTGATGCGCAGCGGCAAGCGTTATCACCAGCGTTATGAACGTGGAAACAAGGCCAGCGAGCTGCACATCGTTGGTGATACTGATGACACTGGGACGATCGTCAGCTTTCGACCCGACCCCGAGATCTTTCCGGATCTGGATTATCAGTACGATACCCTGGTTTCCCGTCTCCGCGAACTGGCGTTTCTGAATGCCGGCGTTCGGATCACGATTACCGACGAACGGAGCGACAAGCCAAAGCATGGTGAGTTCCAGTACCAGGGTGGCTTGGTGGAGTTCGTCAAGTATTTGAATCGAAACAAGAAGTCGATTCACAAGAAACCGATGACCGTCAAGACGACGCGGGACCAGGTAGAAGTGGAGTGCGCGATTCAGTACAACGAGTCGTATACAGAGACGCTGCTGACGTTTGTGAACAACATCAATACGCACGAGGGAGGGACACATCTCTCAGGTTTCAAGGCCGCGCTAACGCGAACCCTGAACGCGTACGCAAACGACCGCAACCTGTTCAAAAAGGCCGACTTCTCGCTCAGCGGTGACGACGTCCGGGAAGGACTGACCGCCGTACTGTCAGTGAAGGTGATGGAGCCGCAGTTCGAGGGTCAGACCAAGACGAAGCTCGGCAACTCAGAAGTGCGGGGTATCGTCGAAGCGGCGATGAACGAGGCGCTCGGCACCTGGCTCGAGGAGAACCCCTCCTCCGCCCGATCCCTCATCACAAAGGCGATCCAAGCCGCTAGGGCCCGCGAGGCCGCACGCAAGGCCCGCGACCTAACGCGCAAGAAGTCCGCCCTCGATACGGGAGTTCTACCAGGCAAGCTCGCGGATTGTTCGATCGACGACCCGACCCTATCCGAGCTCTACCTCGTAGAGGGTGACAGCGCCGGTGGTAGCGCCAAGATGGGCCGCGACCGCAACTACCAAGCGATCCTGCCCCTCAGGGGGAAGATCTTGAATACGATCAAGGCGCGTGTCGACAAAGTCCTCTCGAACGAGGAGATCCGAACGATCATCACGGCTATCGGGACCGGCTTTGGTGAGGACGAGTTCAAGCTCGACGAGGCTCGGTACAACAAGATCATCATCATGTGCGATGCGGACGTCGACGGGGCGCACATTCGGACCCTGCTCCTTACGTTTTTCTTCCAGTGGATGCGAGAGCTTATCGAGGCCGAGCGCGTGTACATCGCGCAACCACCGCTATATCGCGTTTGGAAGGGCAAGAAGGAGTTCTACGCCTACGACGACACCGAACGTGACCGGGCCGTCGAACGGCTCGGTGGCAACGGAGTCAATGTCCAGCGCTACAAGGGATTGGGTGAGATGAACCCGGATCAACTATGGAAGACGACGATGGACCCAGAATCGCGCACGATTCAGCGAGTAACGATGGAGGATGAAACTCAAGTCGTCGAGTTGTTCTACAAGTTGATGGGCGAGGAAGTCGAGCCGCGGAAGGAATTCATAAAGGAACACGCGCTCTCAGTCCGCAATCTAGATGTGTAAGGATGGGGTAAGCACAGATGGTCGTTGAACCGAGAGAGAGGATCGTAACACGGTACATCGCCGACGAGCTGAAGGAGTCGTTTATCGATTATTCGATGAGCGTGATCGTCGCTCGAGCGTTGCCCGACGTGCGCGATGGGCTGAAGCCGGTCCACCGCCGCATCCTGTACTCGATGTCAGAGCTCGGCCTGGCACCTAACCGGCCCTACAAGAAAAGCGCGACGGTCGTCGGCGACGTGCTCGGCAAGTACCACCCGCACGGTGATGGCGCTGTATACGACGCCATGGTGCGCATGGTCCAGCCCTTCTCGTTGCGTTACCCGCTGCTCGACGGCCAGGGCAACTACGGCTCGGTAGACGGCGATCCGGCGGCCGCCTATCGGTACACCGAGATCCGCCTGGCTTCGGTGGCCACGGAGCTGCTGGCGGACATCGACAAGAACACCGTCGACTTCGCCCCGAACTTCGATGACCGGCTGACGGAGCCATCGGTCCTTCCGTCGAAGCTGCCCAACCTGCTGATCAATGGCGCCAGCGGCATCGCGGTCGGTATGGCGACGAACATCCCGCCCCATAACCTGCGCGAGGTGGTCGCCGCCACGTGTGCGTTGATCGACGATCCGGACATCGATCTCGACGGACTCATGGAACACGTCAAGGGCCCCGACTTCCCGACCGCTGGCTTCATCCGGGGCCGGGCGGGGATTCGTGCGGCGTACGAGACCGGCCGTGGCAAGATCGCGATGCGCGCGAGGGCGGTGACGGAGACGAAAGCAAACGGACGCGAGGCGATCGTTATTACCGAGATCCCTTACCAGATCAACAAGTCAAAGCTGATCGAGCAGATCGTCGAATTGGTTCGCCGGAAGCGGGTCGAAGGCATCTCGGATCTGAGAGACGAGTCCGACCGTGACGGCATGCGGGTCGTGATCGAGCTCAAGAAAGGAACGATCCCCGAGGTCGTGCTCAACAATCTCTACAAGTCAACACAGATGGAGTGGACGTTCGGGATCATCAACTTGGCGCTCGTCGACAACGTCCCCAAGGAAATGGGACTCAAGGAGATGCTCGAGCGCTTTGTGGCCCATCGTCACGACGTCGTCGTACGGCGAGCCAAACACGAGCTGGATGAGGCGGAGTCCCGGGCGCACATCCTGGAAGGCTTGAGGATAGCGCTCGAGAACATCGACGCGGTCGTGCAACTGATCAAGTCGGCGGACGACACAGAGGCTGCGCGATCGGGGCTGATGGAGGAGTTCAACTTGAGCGAGCGCCAGGCCCAGGCGATCCTAGACATGCGACTGGCACGGCTGACCGGGCTCGAGCGCGACAAGCTGGAGGAAGAGTACCAGGCCCTATTGGAGACGATCGCGCGGCTCAAGGAGCTGCTCGGGTCTGAGCGGCTCCGCATGCAGCTGATCAAAGACGAGCTCATGGAACTGTCTGACAAGTACGGTGATGAACGGCGGACCGAGATCCTCCCCGGCGGTGCCGACCTGTCGATGGAGGATCTGATCGCCGAAGAAGATATGGTCGTGACGATCAGTCATACCGGCTACATCAAGCGCATCGCCGCGACGACGTATCGACGCCAGCGACGCGGCGGGCGTGGCATAACAGGGATGGGGACCAAGGACGACGACTGGATCGAGCGGTTGTACGTGGCAACCACACACGATTACCTGCTGGTGCTGACCGAGCGGGGTAAGTGCCACTGGCTAAAGGTGTACGATATCCCCCAGGCGGGTCGAGTCAGCCGGGGGAGACCGATCGTCAACCTGCTGGAGGTCGAGCCCGGTGATCAAGTAGCCGGGGTCATCAGTGTCCGTGAGTTCGACGACAAGCATCACGTCTTGATGGCGACCGAGAGCGGCATCATCAAGAAGACGGTGCTATCGGCGTATGGCAATCCGCGCCGAGGCGGCATCATCGCGATCAACATCGATGATGACGACCGTCTGATCGATGCTCAGCTGACCGACGGGACGAACGACGTGATCCTGGCCACCAGAAAGGGGCAAGCGATTCGATTCTCGGAAGAAGAAGTCCGCGACATGGGTCGTGCGACCCGTGGGGTGAAAGGGGTCACGCTGCAGGGCAAGGACGACGGCGTGCTCGGTATGGTGGTTGTTCGAAATGAGAACAATGCGCTGATGGCGGTCACCGAGAACGGTTTTGGTAAACGAACACGGATCGCGGATTATCGAGTCACCCACCGCGGCGGCAAGGGGATCAAGACGCTCAAGCCGACCACGAAGACCGGGCCCCTGGTGGCGGTCAAGGAGGTCGTTGGGGAGGATGAGCTCATGGTGGTGACGACCGGTGGCATCATCATCCGCTTCCCGGTCGGGGGGGTGCGCGTGATGGGTCGCGCGACCCAGGGCGTCAAGCTGATCAACCTCGAGGAGGGTCATCGCGTAGGGGACGTGGCACGGGTCGTGCTTGACCACGAGGCAGAGAGCGCTGCTTCGTCACAAGATCCGGCCGTGGAGCAGCTCCCCCTGCGACCCGAAGAGGAGTGAAGCTGTCTGAAGGCGCCCGCCACAGAGGCAACCCGCGACACGATCCTGGATGCCCATATCCTAGTCGTCGACGACGATCCCTCGATTTGCGACACATTGACAACGATGTTGCAATTCAAGGGGTATCGGACATCTGTAGCAAGAAACGGGCGTGAAGCGATAGAAATAGCCCGCCAGGAGCCCCCCGACTTGGTGCTCCTAGACGTCATGATGCCTGAAGTCGATGGCCTCGCGGTATGTCGCGTTTTCAAGCAGGACCCTCAACTCAAGGACATCCGGATTCTCATGCTGACCGCAAAGAGCGGTCGCGAGGACGTCGTCGTCGCACTCGAGGCCGGAGCAGCTGACTACGTTACGAAACCGTTCTTCTTTGACGAGCTCGATGCCCGGATTCGAACCAACCTCGAGGTCAAGCGATACCACGACGATCTGGCAGCGATGCTGCGAATTTCCCAAGCGGTGAGCTCATCACTCGACAGCGACGAAGTGCTGTTCACGATCGTGAGCGAGCTGGGCGCCGTGGTCAAGTCGGACCGGGTGTCGCTCATCAAGGTGGTTGACGACCGGACCGGGTACTTGGTCGCTACCCGCGAAGAACCGGAGATGCGGAATCAGGAGATCACTCTCGACGACTATCCGGAGATCCTCAAGGCGGCTTCCGAGCGCCGGGTGGTCGTGATCGATGACACCGACAATGACCCTCTGTTGGCTGATGTCACGGAGCGGATCCCGGATCGCAAATCGGTGTTGATCGTTCCGCTCGACGTACACAAGGAGTTGGGGGAGTACGTGCTGCTCTCCTCGCGTGAGCACCGGCCGTACACGCGACCCGAGATCCGCTTTGCGCAGGTGGTGGCTAGTGCGGCTGCCAACGGTCTCGCCAACGCGGCACTGTATGAGCAGGCGGCGGTTGACAATCAACGGTTATCGACGCTCGCCAACACCGACGACCTAACAGGTCTTTACAACCACCGGCACTTCTATCAGCGACTCGAAGACGAGTTCAAACGCGCCGAGCGGTACAACTCCGACCTGGGACTTATCCTCCTCGACCTCGATCATTTCAAGAACGTCAATGACACGTTTGGTCACCAGCGCGGTGACGCGGTTCTAAAGGAGCTGGCGAGCGTACTGGTGCGAACGATCCGCGAGACAGATCTTGTCGCTCGCTACGGGGGTGAGGAGTTCGCCGTTCTGCTCCCGGAGACGGGCATGGCCGGGGCGTTTCGCCAGGCAGAGCGGATGCGCCGGGAGGTCAAAGCTCATTACTTCGAGGCGCTGCAGGGGAAACCATTGACGATATCGTGCGGAGTGGCTTGTATGCCGTTTGGGTCCGAGGACTTTACCAGTCCCGAGCATCGTCAGGACGCACTCATCGCCTGGGCTGATCAGGCACTTTACACCGCCAAACGCGGCGGACGGGATCGCTCTATAACCTCCGAGGCGCGACAGAGCGCGGAGTGACGGCCGGGTTCGCAATCGTGGCTGGCGTGGGGCTGGGTCTGCTCGCCCTGGCGATCGGTCTGTGGGTTCTGCTGGGTTGGTTTGGTGCCTGGCGTATCAATCGCCCGCCCTCCTTGAGGCCGGATGCCAACTTCGCCTTCACACCGTGGGAGCTCGATCTCGAGTTTTCACCGGTTCATTTCAAGACCGCCGATGACGTGCGACTGCACGGCTGGTTTTTGCCACAGCCCGCCCGCCGACGGGTAATCGTCGTCATGCACGGTTACCGCGGTCACAAGGCACAGCTGTTGGGGATCTCGAGCTACTTGTGGCGCGCCGGTTTCAACGTCCTGCTGTTCGACTTTCGTGGCCGGGGCACGAGCGACAGAGCCAACATCTCGATGGGGCTGTGGGAGCAGGAGGATCTGAAGGCGGCACTCGATGTTGTGGATGAGCAGGTGCCACGAGCAGCGATAGGACTGCTCGGCTACTCGATGGGCGGCGTAGTGGCCCTGATGGGCGGTGACGATCCGCGAGTCGGCGCGATCGCAGTCGACAGCGCGTTCGCGAGCCAGCGGACGATGCTCGAACACGTAGCACGTCAGGAGTCAGGTCAGTATTTGCGCGGATGGCTTGATGGTCGCGTGTTTCTGTCGGCGGTCGAATGGTGGCACAAGAGGTGGGGTAAGCCCCCGTTCTCGGCCATCGCGCCCGAGGCGGTAATGCCGCAGCTGACAGATAAACCGGTGCTCGTGATTCACGGTTCCCAAGACGCGCTCGTTCCTCGTGAGCACGCCGAGCGACTGGTCTCCATCGCACCCGAGAAACACGAGGCGTGGTTTGTTAAGGGCGCCCATCATTGCGGCGCGTACTTCACGGACCGACCGGCCTACTCAGCTCGCGTAGCCGCGTTCTTCAATCGGCACCTGGAGTCTTCGTCGGTATCGCGAGAAGCGACCGGGCCGAATCGCGTCGAGACCGCGTCGCATTGAGCACACCGTCGGGCGTCACCGTGTTGCTGTTTGGACCAGCCCGCGAAGCGGTGGGGCGCAGCCGAACAGTCATGGAGTTGCCGACACCAGTGACGGCGGCAAAGGTCGTCGACGCGCTATCGACGGCGTATCCGAATTTGACGCCGCTGCTGGGCCGCTCGCGGGTGGTCGTCAATCGGCGCTATGTCGATGGCGACGCGTCGATAGGGCCCGACGACGAGGTCGCCATCATCCCCCCGGTCAGCGGTGGCTAACGGCTGGCACTCCCGGTTTGCTGCTGCTGCCGGCAGTTTTCTGTAACGATGCGCACGGTATTCGAAATAACTGATAGACCGCTGGACGTAGCAGGGGTGATAGGTGGCGTCGCCGACAGCGCTGCGGGCGCCATAGCCGTGTTCGCCGGTGCGACGCGTAAGTCGTTTGAGGGCAAGGCGGTGCGGCACTTGGAGTACGAGGCCTATGCACCGCTGGCGGAACGCGCGCTGGAGGAGATCGGTACGGAAATTGCCCTCAAGTGGCCGCAGACGATCGGATTGGCGATCGCACACCGGTTGGGAACGGTGGATGTGGGTGAGGTGAGTGTCTTGGTGGCGGTGTCCGCGCCGCATCGGCGCGAGGCGTTCGCAGCCTGCGAGTATGGGATCGATCGGTTGAAGGCGGTCCTGCCGGTCTGGAAGAAGGAAGTCTTCGTGGATGGTGGGGTTTGGAAGGAGAACCCCGAATGGGAACGCGAGCGAGGAGGTGAGCCCCCCTGATTCACGCAAACTGCCGGGCGCGTCTAACCCCTGAGGACCTCGACTTTCTGGTTGAGACTCTCGACCCGGACGGATCGCAACGCTCTCCGCTCGAGGAGTTGACCAACGACCCAGACTCGCTGGACCGACTGCTCGACGACCCGCGGCTCTTCTCCCGCCTTCTTGAAGCCCCCCGACTGCTCAACGTATCACCGTTTTTCTTCTACTACATCGTCGTACGGCGCGTATTTCTTGAGCACGGAATCGATGAGGGCGGCGCCGTCGCCGACTACGTGGGTGCACTTCTGTCGCACCATCTCGAGACGCGTCGCAGCAACAACGAGCCACCGTCGGAGTCGGTCTACTTGATCGACCTGGTATCCGAAATGGCTGAGGCGAGCGATCCCGAGCAAGAGTTTGCACTACAAGCCGAGATCGGGAACCGGGCGCTGTTTTTGTCGGGTGTCTTCCCGGACTGGATCTATTACCGCTCAGTCCATGGGAGGCGGTCGGTCAGCCTCGCTTACTACGAGGATATGGGACGTCTCCACTACGCAGCCGCGTCGCGCTCTCAGATCGCGCGCCGTCACTCGTTGGGCGAGGTGCTGGGCTTTATGGCGGACCGGTTCCCGGTGCTGCGTCAGGCGCTGAACGATCTCGTCGATGAACACCTGCACCTGGGTCGCCGGCCGCTCGGTTCGGATCGATTGTGTCGCCAAGCGATGTACCGGGTTCGGAACTGACGACGATGGCTTTGCTCGGCGACCTGCAACGTGTGTTCGAGACGACATACGGTCGAGAGACGGGTGTCGATCTGGAGACGTGTGTCGTTGGGCCGAAGCGATGCGCGGAGCTGGTGATCCGAAGCCAGACGTGCCATGCCGAGATGTCCGATCTGGCGCGGTTTTTCTTTTATGTGGAGGATGCAAACCTGCGACTCGCTTTGTTTTTTGATGATCGGGTGATCTCGACCTTGGAGAACAGCGACCCCCGTAGTGCTTTGAGCGACGAGAACGTGCTGCCGTTCATGGTGTTGACGGAGGAGTTGAGCCACGCGATTCACACGACGTATGCATTCGCTGAAGGGGGATCCTCGAGGGTCGTCGAACCCGACTTCCTGACCGAGCTCGAGATGCTGGCCCGGATCGATGCGTACCTTCTGCTGAGGTTGTTCGTCCGCGGTCTCGCCCACAGTTACACCGCGACGGATCGGGAGTGGGTTCGCCACCAAGCAGTGACCCGCTGGGAAGTGGCTTACGAGGACGGTGACCTCGATGCGCGTTATCGCGGAGCCGCACGCCACGCTGCGCGCTTTATCGATCGTTTGGAAGCATTGCCACAAGATCGCCGGCTCGATGCACTGCGTGCCTTCCGACGCCTTCCGCTGAACGCTAAGAAGGTCGTACTCGACCGCAGAAACTGACCGCCCGCGTGGGCGTCCAGCAGCTTAAGGCAAAGAGATCAGGGGAACGCCCGGGAGGTCACTAGTCCGAATCGGTGGCAGCCGGCTGCCGTAGCGAGCGTTTACCGCTTCTAGCAAACGGTTCGTGATTACACCGTAGGCCTTGGGCGTGAAGTGGGTGCCATCGAGGCTGAACCCCTGGCCGGTTACATACGTGCCCGTTAGACGGATCCCATCGGTGATGAGGCTTCCGTCGTGGATCGCATCGACGATCGTTCGAACATCGACCAGCGCTAACCCGCGCTCACTGGCCAGTCTGGCGATGATCGCGTTGTACCCGTTGACGGCCTGCCGGGTGAGCGCCTGCTCGTCGGCATCGAGGACGAATCGGTCTGGCAGCGGGATGCCGAGTCCTCCCTGTTCGATCGGCACACCGACCCCCACGCCGAGGAGCGGCCGCGCCTCCAGGGATACGAGATCCGAGGAAGCGAGCGGTCCACTCTCACCACGAAGCGGGACCGGTATCTGGCGCTGGACGCTCAACGTATCGCCGGTAATCGGATCGACAACCCTCTCGAGGATGGTGATCGTAAACGGTTCACCGGTTTTGGGGTTGATCGCGACCGGTGGGACGGTGTTGAGAAACGGTACTCGCGTCACATCCGGGATGTTGAATACCGCGATCTGATCGGTCACCGACAGCAGCTCATCGAGTAGCCCTCCGTAGATCAGGCCGAACGTCGCTTCTGACGTCGGTAAGCCTGGCGCGAACTCGGGGTCCCCGCCAGCACGGGCGAACGTCAACACGTCGTTGGTACCCAGCCAGAGCAGGATGAACGTGGCCTCGAGCTCGGCCGCCTGCTCGGTAAACGTCCCCCGGCCGCGGAGCACGACATCGTAGAACCGATTGCCCAGGATTGAGGTTCCCAGGCTTTGTGCCGTTGGGGCCTCGCTGAGGAGGGCACCGGGGACGCCGAGGTTGTTGTATGGTCCAGGACGATCGGGGTCGAGCGGCGTGCCGCTGGTCGGCGTGCGCTCGACCAGCGGTGGCTGCGCGGAGACCAGTCTCAACCGCCCGCCGTCCTCACCGGCGGTAGCCAAGCCAGGGTCGGAGATCAGCGGTTGCGAGAGATCGGTCACACCGACGTGAGCCGCGAACAGCGCCGGAATCGACAGTTCCTGTCCACCGGTGTACAGGGCGCCGTCTATCTCACCGGCCAGAAACCCATCGCCGATCGCGACGATGCGCTCGAGCCTGAGACCCACCGCCCGATCGGGAAACGGACCCAGTGGGGTGTCGCTGTCGCCGAGACACGCCGCCAGAGCCAGCAGCAGAACGGGAACGGACCGCTTCACGGATGCTCCACGGTCGGCAGATCGGCCCGTTGCCAGGCGCCGAACCCACCTCGCAAGACGCGCAGGTGGGGAAATCCGTAGGCGGCCAGAAGACGTGCCGCCGTTCTGCCGTGCTCGGTGTCGCGGCCGTAGACCAGAACAAACTGATCGGTGCGGATGTGGAGGTCCTCGATGTTGTTCTCCAGCTGTTCGAGCGGGAAAAGCGTCGCGTCGGGCAGATGGCCCATACCGACCCACTCATCGTCGGTCCGGACGTCGATTATAAACCACGGTGGGCGGGCGGCCTGCAGCATCGAGTGCACGGTTTTGGCTGGAAGCTCGCGATACGCATCCGGTGCGTTTGGATCGCCAGAGCCCTTTCGCGGCCGGAACTCGCGGACATCGGTTCGGCCGGTGATGATGACCAGATTCGCTCCCGACGAGTCCACGACAAACTGAGTGTCGGCGACCATCACAGCTTGCTCGGAATCGCGATCGGTGGCGACTTCTTCGCCATCTGAGCGCTGGTCACATCCTGCCAGCGCGGCGAACACGACAACAGCTACGATCCGCGAGCGGGTCACTAGCCCGGCTCCCGGAGGTACGTTCCGCTGGCGCCGCCGCTCTTTTCCTCGAGGCGAATCGCATTGAGCGTCATCGATCGGTCGACCGACTTCGCCATGTCGTAGATCGCCAACAGTGCCCCGCTGACAGCCACCAACGCTTCCATCTCGGCGCCGGTTCGTGCGGTGGCGATCACCTCCGCGGTGACGCGAACCCCGGGCAAGTGTGAGTCGAGCTCAGCGTCTATGGCGACATGGTCGAGCGGTAACGGATGACAAAGCGGGAGAAGACGCGCTGTCTCCTTGGCGGCCTGGATCCCGGCCACACGAGCGACGGCCAGTGCTTCGCCCTTTGGCAGGGTACCCGATGCGAGCTGATTCAGCGCATCTTCGCTCATCGTCAGCGACCCGCTGGCGCGAGCGATTCGCCGGGTCACCGCCTTCTCGGAGACGTCGACCATTCTCGCTCGACCCTCAGCGTCGAGGTGGCTGAGCTCGTTCAGGGGGCCGTTGGCGCCGGCGAGTCGCCGCGGCGAGCGGCGTGAATCCCTGCCTCGCTCTGCCACGCGCCCATTTGCCGGTACTTCTCCTGTCGGCGTTTGATGCGATCGTCGCTGTCCCAAGCACCAATCTCGGCTAGGTGCCGGCGAACGGCGTCGTCCACCGCCCGGGCGATCGCTGCGTAGTCGGTGTGGGCTCCTCCCATCGGCTCGCCGACGATCTCATCGACGACGCCGAGCTCGTACAAGTCGTTGGCGGTGATCTTCATCGCTCGCGCGGCGATATCGCGCTTCTCCCCGTCCTTCCACAAGATCGCGGCACAACCCTCGGGGCTGATCACGGAATAGAACGCGTTTTCGAGTATCAGGATGCGGTCGGTGATCCCGATCCCAAGTGCGCCCCCGGATGCTCCCTCGCCGGTGACGACCGAGATCGTTGGTACCCGCAGCGCCGCCATCTCGCGCAGGTTGTAGGCGATCGCTTCTGCCTGGCCACGCTCTTCCGCACCGATCCCCGGATAGGCTCCCGGTGTGTCGATAAGGGTGATTATCGGGTGGCCGAACTTTTCGGCCATCTGCATCAGACGGAGCGCCTTGCGGTATCCTTCCGGGTGCGGCATGCCGAAGTTGCGTCGCAGGTTCTCCTTGGTGCCGCGACCCTTTTGTTGCCCGATGACCATGACCGGTTGACCATCGAAGCGGGCCAGCCCGCTGATCATCGCATGGTCATCGGCGTACGCCCGGTCGCCGTGCAACTCGATCCAATCGGTAAAGCACCGTTCGATGAAATCGAGCGGGTAGGGTCTCCTCGGATGGCGAGCCAGCTGAACACGTTGAATGGGTGACAAGTTGGTGAAGATGTCATCCTTGAGGCGAGTCAGCTTGGCCTGCAACGTGGACAATTCCGCCGATACGTCGATGCCCCGCTCTTCGGCCATCGCTTCCATCTCGGCGATCTTCTCTTCCAGCTCGATGATCGGCCGCTCGAAGTCGAGGTACGCTCCGGTCGTCATGCTTCCCGCTCGCGGCCGCCGTTTCCTCGCGGCGCCGATGTCGACGCCTCCAGTCGAACGTTGTCGGCGCCCAGGAGAGCAGTCAATGGCTCGAGCAGACCGTTGCTCGGAGCGACCGAGATCGCTGTCGAAAGCACCGCGTCACAGTCACCGGTGTCTACGTTTAGGCGCACCGGCATCGAACCGGAGTTACGAACGAGCAGCGCTCTCAGCTCGGCCAACGTGGACGGATCGCACTTGTCGGGCGGCACCCTAACTATCAACCGATGGTCGCTGGCATGACCGGCTTCGGATAGTGGCGTTACCGAGTCCGCTATGATCTTGCCGGTCTCTTCGTCGCGGCGGTCCAGCCGACCGCTGACCAGCAGCGGGGTGTCGCTGTGGATGAGCGCGCGCGCGTTCTCGTAGATCGAACTGAACGTGATCACCTCCACTGTCCCGCTGTAGTCCTCGAGCGTGAAGAAGGCCATGTCGTTGCCGCGTTTGTCACGCAGCCCGCGCACCGCAGTCACGACGCCGGCCAAAGTGACGGTTCGGCCGTGCGGCTCGTCGGCCAGCCCGGCAGTCGTCTGGTGCGCGAGAGCCGCCAGCTGGGCACGGACCTTATCCAACGGGTGGCCGGAAATATAGAAGCCCAGGACCTCCTTTTCCTGACGCAGCTGTTCCCCCGGCTGCCACGGATCGACATCCGGCAAAGGAGGCAACGTGGAGTCCGTTTCTCCGGTCGCGCCGCCAAAGAGCGTGAACTGCCCTCGGGCGCGCTCGTGAGCCTTCCGTTGGCCGTGTCCGATGGCCAAATCCAGCACGGTGATCTGCTGGGCCCGGTGGCCGGCGAGATTGTCACAGGCACCGGCCAGCACCAAGCTCTCAAGCACCCGCTTGTTGGCCTGTCGAAGATCGACCCGTTCAGCGAGCTCGTAGAGGTTTGAGAAAGGGCCCTTCTCAGCGCGCGCGGCGATGATCGTTTCGATGGCCCCCCGCCCGACGTTCTTGATCGCGCCGAGACCGAACCGAATGCCACGGTCGACTTTGGTGAACGCGTAGCCCGACTCGTTGACGTCGGGACCCAGGATCTCGATTTGCATTGAACGGCAGGCATCGATGTAACGCACGACCTTGTCGGTGTTGCCCATCTCGTTGGACAAGACTGCAGCCATGAACTCCTGTGGGTGATGCGCCTTCAGATAGGCCGTCTGGTACGACAGCAGAGCGTAGGCGGCGGAGTGGCTCTTGTTGAACCCGTAGCGCCCAAACGTGGCGATGTCGGTCACCAGCCGGTCGACAACTTTTTCCGGATAACCGCGCTCCAGAGCTCCGTGGCGAAAACGGGCCAGCTGCTCGTCGATCAGAGACTGGATCTTCTTGCCCATCGCCTTGCGCAGGATATCTGCCTCGGCGAGCGAGAAACCCGCCAGCCGGTTCGCGATCTGCATGACCTGCTCCTGGTATGTAATGACGCCGTAAGTGTCGTCGAGGAGGTCTTCGATGTCGGTGTGATAAGCGTCGACGGACTCCTCGCCCCGCTTTCTCCGGATGTACCGCTCGGTCATGCCCGTGTCGAGCGGGCCAGGCCTGATCAATGCGTTGATCGCGATCAGGTCCTCAAACCGGTCGGGTTTCATTCGCTGGCAGATATCGGTAGCTAGAGACGATTCGAATTGGAAGACACCGTCCGTAAGACCACGTCCCAGCATCTCGTATGGCAGCGGGTCATCGAGCGATAGCCGCTCGATGTTGATCCGCTCGCCGGTTTGCTCAGCCACCATCTCGACGGTGTCGTCGATAACTGTGAGCGTGCGCAGGCCGAGAAGGTCGATCTTGAGCAGGCCGACCTTCTCGATGCTGTTCATGTCCCACTGGGTGGTTAGCTCCTTCTTCTCAGATCGATAGAGGGGGACGTAGTTGACGAGCCGGTCGGGGGCGATCACGATGCCGGCGGCGTGAACCGAGGCGTGTCGGGCTAGGCCCTGAAGTGCTTGCGCATCGTCGAGCAAGCGGCGTACACGATCACTCGATTTGTATTCCTGCGCGATCTCCGGAACCTGCTCGATCGCCTCTTCGATGCGCAGCGGCTGCGGAGAGCCTGGCGCATTTGGGATCATCTTCGCCAGCCGGTCGGCCTCCGATAGTGGAAGCTGCAGTACGCGCGCCACGTCTCGAACGGCGGCTTTCGATTTCATTGTGCCAAAGGTGATGATCTGGGCTACCGACTGGTCGCCGTACTTCTGCTTGACATAGTCGATGATCTCCCCGCGGCGGTCGTCTCGGAAATCGATATCGATGTCCGGCATCGAGATGCGCTCAGGGTTCAAGAAGCGCTCGAAGAGCAACCCGTAACGCAGCGGTTCGATGTTGGTGATCCCAAGACAGTAGGCAACCAGGCTGCCGGCTGCCGAGCCGCGGCCCGGTCCGACGGCGATCCCGTTCTCACGCGCATGGGCGATGAAGTCAGCGACGATCAGGAAATAACCGGCGTAGCCGGTGCGCTGGATGACGTCGAGCTCGTAGTCGAGCCTCTCGCGAGCTTCGGGTGGCACCGGCTCGTAGCGGTCCTCCAGGCCCGCTCGCGCCTGCGACTCCAGCAGCTCCTCGAGGGTTGCGTGCCCCGGGGCGAGCGGGAAGGCCGGCAGCAAAACGCGGTCGAAATCGATGTCCACACTGCACCGATCAGCGATCCACGCGGTGTTATCGAGCGCGTCGGGATGAGTCCCGAATTGTGCAGCCATTTCCTCCGGGCTCTTCAGGTAGAACTCATCGGAGTAAAAGCGCATGCGATCTTCTTGGTCGACCAGCTTGCCGGTTTGGATGCACAGAAGCACGTCGTGGGCCGATGCATCCGTGCGACGTTCGTAGTGCACGTCATTGGTGGCGACCAACGGTAACCCGAGGTCGTTGGCGAGCTCGAGGATGCCGACGTTTACCTTGGCCTGCTGGGGGATGCCGTGGTCTTGGAGCTCCAGAAAGAACCGATCTGGCCCGAAGACACGCGCCATTCGCTCGGCGCGTTCCTTCGCTCCCTGGTAATCCTCGTGGTCAAGCCGGATGGCCACCTCACCTTTTAGGCACGCGCTCAAACCGATCAAGCCCTCCGCGTGTTGGGCGAGTGTCTCGTGGTCGATGCGTGGTTTGTAGTAGAATCCCTCGAGGTAGCCGATCGAAGAGAGCTTCAGCAGGTTATGCCAACCGATGTTGTTCTCGGCCAGCAACACGAGGTGGAAGTAGCTGCCCGCACGGCCGACGCGCTCACGACGGTTGCCCTCCGCGATGTAGGCCTCCATGCCGAGAATCGGTTTGACCTGTCCGTCCCGCGCGGCTTGATAGAACTCGACCGCGCCAAACAAGTTGCCGTGGTCAGTGAGTGCGACCGCATCCATCCCCATCCGCCGCGTCGCGGCGACCATTCTGTCGAAGCGGTTGGCGCCGTCGAGCAGTGAGTACTGTGAGTGCGTGTGCAGGTGAACGAATTTCAAGCCGCACCGCTCGCGCAGCGAAACGTTTCGAAGATCCGCTCGAGTTGGATCAAGAACGGGTATTTTGCTCGATCCGGGGCGTAGAGATTGCCATCGAGCAACACGAGTTGATCGTTGCAGAGCACGCCGTAGGTGAGAAAGACTCCCGCAGAAACATCAGAGCGGTTCTCCCAGACGCCCAGGAGCCGGATCGCCGACTGGCCAGCGAGCTGAGATCGGATTGCGATCAACCGCGGGTTGGCGCCGGTGGTGTCGGGTCGCATCACGATCGAGTCGCCGGGGAAGAGCGCGTGGCCCCACGCCTCGCGCACCGCGAGCACGCTTTCGGGGTCGAGCCCCATCGACGCCGATTCCGGCACCCAGTGAATGGAGACGACCCGGCGCGGGTCGACGTTGAACCACGTGCGAGTATCGGGGGGAGCCGACGCCTGCGCTGGCCGATAGACGCGGGGCAGCACGATCGAGAAACCGAGGTCGTCAGCCATTTGATCTGCCAACGAGGAATCCGGGCCGCTCGCCCACATGCGCCGGACGTGGTAGTCGACAAAATCCTGATGGATGCGCTCGTATATCGAGTCGAGCTGTTTGCGAACCAGCGCCGAGGTCGCGGCCGGGGTATCTGCTCCCAGGGCATAAATCGTTTGGTCACGGGCCCACTTGTCATGTACCTCTTCGACTACTTCGCTGCTTGCCCCCACATCGACCAGCTCGGGCAGGAGCAGCGCGTCCGCCTTGGTCTCGATGATAACCAAACGCTTCCACTTCGTGAACTCGCCGATCGATTCGGGTGTCGTGAAGGTGACTTCAAAGACCGGCTCGTCTCGGGTCGTCAAGACGGTGCGCTCAAAACTCCGCCGAATCGGGTCGGTGAGACTCGACTCGAGCGGCTCGGGAATGACAACGATGATCGCGTTGTCGGAACCAAACGCGGGTCCCTTGCCGCAGCCGATCGCAGCGGCGACCGCTACGGACGCGACCGCAAGAGTGGTCACTGTGGAACGGATAGATGACATCACGGGGAGAATCACTGCCAGACGTTTTCTTTAGCGCGTCGAAACGAAGATAACACCCGTGGGCGAGGCTGACCGGCGATCACGAGAACGTGGCCCCGGGTCCAGGTGGCCACGCCGTCTGTCGCAACCCCTCGTACACCACGATACCGACGGCGATGGCGAGGTTGATCGATCGGGCGCGTGCGTCCATCGGGATCAGTAGACACCGGCTCGGGTGTGGTGCGTGGAGATCGGCAGGAAGTCCGACCGTCTCGGCACCGAAGAACAGGTAGTCGCCACGGCGAAAGGCGGCCTGCGTGTAGGGGATTCCGTGATGTGCTGTCGTGTACCAGCATCTTTCCTCGTCGGGATCAGTGGTTCGCAGAAAATCCGCCAGGTCGTCGTACCTCGACCATTCGAGATCGGGCCAGTAGTCCAGGCCGGCTCTACGCCTTCGTCGATCGTCGATCGAAAAACCGAGCGGACCGACGAGGTGGAGCATCGCCCCGGCGGCTACGCAAAGCCGGCCGATCGTCCCGGTGTTTTGGGGAATCCTGGGCTCGACGAGCACGACGTGAAAACTGGGGTCGGAGTTGGCGGACACAGTCCGGGAATCTAAGGCTTGATAGGGCACCGCCTACGCCGGGTTGACAAGCGGCTCGGGGAGCCGAAGAATGGTCGTATGAGAGGGTTGTGGAGAAAAGCCACTCCGTGGGCCGCGGTCGGCGTTTTGTCAGGGGTCGTCGTTCTTGCCGCCGGCCCCAGCCAACAACTCGAGGTGGTCGTCGAGCGCACCGAGCTGAAGTGGAGCAGCACCGGGCGGTTGCTGGGTCACCTCAACCGCGGGGCTCCACTCGAGCGACTCGGGGGCCGCGGGGGTTGGACTCGCGTCGGTGTCCACGGTTGGATGTGGCGGCCGTCACTCGCCCAAAGCGGCGACCAGTATCGCGTGACCCCGCGCCGGGAAAACGTCCGCGCCGGGCCCAATGGCAAAATCCTGGGATCGCTCGTTCGCGGCGTCGCGGTACGCCGCGTCAGCACCCAGGGGCGGTGGTTCGAGATCGAGATGATCGGTTGGTTGCCAAACTCGGCGGTCCGCGAGGTGGCGGTGGCTGATGTCGCGGAAGAGGACAGCGCGACCGATGCGGAGGCCGCGCCGCCCACTGGGACCCCAACGCGCGGTACGTCCAACACGAGTATCGGACGCTTGGCCGAGTCGGTCGAGATGCGACGCGAGCCGGACGGCCCGGAGATCGCGGTCCTGCCCCAAGGGTTGGATCTGGCAGCCCTCGAAGCACGTGGCGACTGGACCCGGGTGCGGGTAGAGGGTTGGGTTCCGACCGACGTGGTCGAGGCTGTGTCGGACGGCGATGCCACGCCGGCGGCGGTCGCCCTCGCTCCGGACCAGTTCAACGGCCGCCGGGTGACCTGGATCCTGGAACACATCGCGCTCCAAACGGCCGATGAGTGGCGCACCGACTTCGAGCTCGGTGAGCTCTACGACCTAGCTCGATCGCCGAGCGGTGGTCGCCAGCATGTGTACGTCGTCGTGCCCCCGGCGCTCGAGGACGATTTCGAGCAGCTGTCACCCTTCCAGACGATTCGGGTCGCGGGGACGATACGCACTGGACGGAGCGCCTTGACTGGGAACCCGATTATCGTCGCCGAGGAGATCGTGCGGTGAGTGCATGGACCCGCCGCAACGATCACCTGGTCATCGTGCTTGGCAGGGGAACGCCGGTCCTCGAAGGGATCGCCGATGAACTTCGTGAGGCCGAGGTCGTAAGCGGCTCGCTGATGGGCATCGGGGCGATCGATCAACCCCGGTTGGCGTGGTTTGATCGTTACGAAAAACAGTATCGCGAGCGGACGTTTGATGGCGTCTGGGAGATCGCCAGCCTGATCGGCAACGTATCCCAGTTTCAGGACGATATCCGGCTCCACTGCCACGCGGTGATCTCGGATCGCAACTGCAACACCGGTGGTGGTCACCTGACGGCCGGAGTCGTCGGCGTCACGTGCGAGATCACAGTCGTGTCGTACGCCGACCCGTTACACCGATCGATGGATCCGGAGTGTGCCCTGCCCCTGTTAGACCTCTCCTAGTCCCAGGCAGCGCCGATTGCGGTGCGCGCTTCTCGCAGCACACGCGGCGCGTCATCGGGCAGGTCTTGATACGCCCACGGTGAGATCGTTATCGCCGCTTGATCGGGTTCTTTCTCGAACACGACCACCGTGGCCTGCCTGGTGACCTTCCAGCCCGGCAGGCTCTCCTCGTAGAACGCCGTCACTTGATCCCACGTGTCGAACGTGAAGGCTTGAAGCCAGTGGCTCGATCGCGGAGCGGGATGCCTCACATAGACAGTTGCGTTCGGGTACGGTGGGATGCCAGCGGCCATCTCCGCAGGGGGCATCGGCTCCCCGTTGGGGACCGCGGGTAGCAGCGTGTCGGGGTTCACGACGGGACGGGCCCGGGAGGCTCTCAGGGTGCGCTGGTCCCGGCCCATGTCCGGATTGTCTATGTCGGCGCAGCCAAACGCCAACGCGACCGGCAACAGGATCTTGAGACCGTTAGCTAGAAATCTTCGACTGTAAACGAGGCCCACTTCTCGACGGTCTGGTCCTTGAGGGATTCAAACTGACCGCCGGCAAGGCGGATCTCCCATCGTTTCAGCTCGCCAGACTGGGGGTGCCAGCTGTAGAAGGCGATGTCGAATGCATCCCCATCCTCGCGCTGGACCCTCGGCGGTGTGACCGAGTTCCGAGCCCGGTCTGGGATCTTACCGTACAGTAGTGCATTGCCACCCTCGGAGTCGAATCGTCGCAACCCCTGGGGGATCTCGTCGATTGACTCGAGGACCCGAACCAAGTTGAGCTCGGCAAATGTCAGCGAATCGACGCTCGCAGGCGTGTAGCGATAATCGAAGTTGTAGAACACCTCGACCACGAAACGGGCCAGCTTGAGCGCCTCTTCTGCGGACGCCGGAGTGACTCTCTCGCGATCCAGCAGCGCGTTGACGGCGTCGACGTAAGCGTTTGACATTTCCTTCTGGAAAGCCGCCGGGTCAGCACGGTTCACGAGCGGCCAGGCACGACTCGACTCGCCGACTACGAACAACGCCTGAAAGAGATCACCCTCGGTGGTGACGCTGTACAACGCCACCTGGCCCAACGCCGGGTTGAGAATGCGTCCTAGAATCTCGATCTCGCGGTAGAAACCACTTGGGGTCGGAAGGGGCAGTGCGATCTCGCCGGCATCGGGTGGTGTGTTACGGACAAACTGTCGCATCAGCCGGTCGTACTGCGGCCACCACAACGTGAAGGCAGCCTGCCGAACGATCTGGGTCTGCGCCACCGGCGTGACCGGCTCGACTTCCTGGGCCCACAGCTCAGCTGTCCCGAAGAGGGAGAGCCCGACGAGGACCGCGAGCGGACCACGCCGCCGACGGGGGCGATGGCGTAGGAATTGTCCGGGCATCGAACCGAATTTACCCGCTGATTCGCGCAACGGGCAACCAACCCCCTTTGCCCCGCCGAGGGCCACCAGCAAACTTGGGCGCCATGACTACTCCCTTCGCTTACGCCGACGGCCAACTCGGCGTCGACGGCGTACCGCTGGCCGACCTGGCCTCCAGGTTCGGCACCCCCCTCTACGTTTACCACCGCCCCACGATCGACGCTCGGCTGGCCGCCGTCCGGGAGGCGTTTGATGGCTATCCGACGCAGGTGTGCTACTCGGTCAAGGCGAACTCGAATCTACGGTTGATAAAATGGCTGAACACCCGAGAGGTTGGCTTTGATGTCGTATCGGGGGGCGAGCTCAGCCGGGCAGTGATCGCAGGTGTGCCTGCAAAAAGGGTGGTTTTCGCTGGCGTCGGCAAGACCGAAGCCGAGCTCCAGCAGGCGCTGGCGTCGAAGCTCTGGATGATCACGCTGGAGTCGGTCGAGGAGGCCGAGGCAGTGACACGTCTCGCGGAAGCGATGGGGCGCTCGGCAGTACCGGTGGCGTTGCGGATCAACCCCGATGTCGATGCCCTTACCCACCCGCACATCACGACCGGTCGGGGGATGGACAAGTTTGGTCTCATCCCCGCCGAGTTCGAGGATGCCCTGACCTGGGTACTGGAGCGTCCGGAGGTCGAGCTGGTGGGGTTGCACATGCACCTCGGGAGCCAGATCACCGACATGCGACCTTACGAGCAGGGCTTGGAGGAGGTCGTTCGATGCGCCAACCAGGCCCAAGAGGCGGGGGCGCCGCTGAAATGGATCAACGCAGGCGGCGGTTTTGGGATCTCCTACGCCGGCGAATCGGTGCCCGCCGTGGCCGACTTTGCAGCCGCGATCGTGCCCATGATCCGGCCGACTGGCGCCGAGCTGGTGCTCGAGTTGGGTCGCTTCCTCGTTGGTCCGGCGGGTTGCATGGTGACCACGGTGCTGTACAACAAGCCGCGCCCCGATCGTCAGCTAGCGATCGTCGATGGCGGAATGACGACGCTCTTGCGGCCGGCCCTGTATGGCGCCCGGCACCGCGTGTGGCCGGTCGAAGAGGATGGCGGTGCCCTGGAACCGACCGATGTCGCCGGCCCGATTTGCGAATCGACCGATTATCTGGCCCGCCGCTGCCCGCTACCACCACTCGAGTCGGGCGCCACGCTGGCGATACTCGACGCCGGGGCGTACGGGATGTCGATGGTCAGCCACTACAACTCTCACCCTGGCCCCGCCGAGGTGTGGATCACTGAGGATGGGGTGATCGAGCAGATTCGTCGCCGGGAAACGATTGAGGACCTTTTGGCGGTCGACCTGGAGGCTTTCGAGGCTTGATCCGATTGAATCTGTTTCGCGGTCAAAACGTATTCCACTGTAGGCCCTGGTGGTCGGGCGGAATGACCCGCGTAGTATTAAAGGAGATCAAAATCGCGCCGAAGAGCCATCATGGAGGTACATCGATGTCACGGTTGCCACTCGCACTCTTGATCCTTTTCGCTCACGCCGCCTGCGCCAGTGCCCAATCCACCGACCAGGCTAGCCACACCCAAACCGTGCCACAGGACACCGCTGGCTACGTGCTGTTTGTCGGTTTGGAGTCGGAGGACGCGGTCGCGATCATGGATCCCCAAGCAGGGGCGCTCATCCGCAAGATCCCGATCGGAATCTCGACCGAAGACATAGAAGGCGTCCATGCGCTCGACGTCTCGCCAGACGGCGAGCACTACTATCTGTCAATCGCTCACGGTTGGCCTTACGGTTCGGTGTGGAAGATGTCGACGCAAAAAGACAGCCTCGTCGGACGCACCAACGTCGGCCTCTTCCCGGCAACAATGGCGATCACGCCCGATGGAACGTGGCTCTTTGTCGCCAACTACAACCTCCACGGTGACCCACAACTCGACACGGTGTCGGTCGTTCACACACCGACGATGACCGAGGTCCAGCAGATCCCGGTTTGTACCAAGCCCCACGGTCTGGTGGCTTCCAACGATGGTGAGTCCGTCTATGTGTCGTGCACCCGGGACAACGTGCTGAAGAAGATCAGCGTGGCAACGTTCGCGGTGGTGGATTCGACCAATACGCTGACCGACGAGGACCGAGCGGAAGAGAAAGTGTGTTATCCAGCTGGTCTCGCGCTTTCGAGGGATGACGAAAGGTTGTTTATCGCCTGTCACAAGCACGACGAGATTCGCGTCATGCCGACGTCCCAATTTGGCACGTTCACCAACCGGATCCCGGTGGGCAAGGGCCCGTATCTGTTACGCACCGATCCGGCGGGCGAACGACTCTATGTGCCGCACCGAAACGACCAGTCGTTCTCGGTGATCGACATCGCAAGCGAGCAGGTAATCGCGACTAGGCCCGCGAGTGCAAGTCATCCGCACACATTTGCGTTCGGACCGGACGGTAAGGTCTTCCTGTCGATGGAGAGCCACGCGGTTGTGCCCGGTGCGGTCGACGAGATTGACCCCGAAACGCTCGAAACGACACGCTCGGTGGAATTGGGGCTACAGGCGACCGGGGTCGGCGCGGTCGCGCGCCCGCCGTCGCATTACGAATAGGGAGACGTCAGCGAGCGAACTCGGCCAGCGCGGCGACGATTGAATCCTGGATCGCGCGTCGCGGTGCGATCGGACCCACGAAAAACTCCATTAGAATGCTGAACGCCAAACGTTCTCCGTTGGCGCTCGGCACGTAGCCCGAGAGCGACGACACGCCGGACAACGAGCCGGTCTTTGCGCGGGCCACGCCCGCCGCCGCGGTTTCGACCATCCGCTCTTCGAGTGTGCCATCCAAGCCGGCGATCGGCAGCGCAGCGAGAAACGGCTCGCCGATATCGGTTCGATCAGCCATGTGCATCAACAGCTGCATGATCTGACCCGCCGTGACGAGGTTGTAACGGGAGACACCCGATCCATCGGCAAGCTTCAACGCGAGCGTGTCGATGCCAACGTGATTGGCGAGAAATAGATATTCGGCGGCGAGCCCCGACTCGTACGTTCCCGGCGGCCCCGACAGTTCGGCGCCGATCACCTTAACCAACTGTTCGGCGGTCAAGTTGTCGCTCTCTTTCAGCATATTCTGTACGCTCACCGCGAGGGAGTCGGATATGTGAATGGCGAGCGTATCGATCGCTGTGTCTTCGATCGCACCGCGCTGCACTGTTCCGAGGAGTTCGACCCCACGCTCCTGGAGCAACTCTGCGAGGATCGTACCGGCATACAGCGCGGGATCCTCGATCGACCGGATTTCAATCACCGGTTCCGATGCTGCCGGAAGAGAGCCGGTTACGTCGATTACGTTTTCTTTGGGTGTCCAGTGGCGCTCGACCTCGAGCGTCGACTCGGCGTCGGGTGATGACGTCACGGCGTCCACGTTGAGCTCGACGTACGCTGTCGACGGATCCATCTCGACACCAATCGGATCGCCGACTAGGGCGCCCGGCACGATCTCGAGAGACACGGTGTTGTCGTTGAGGGATAACGCGTTGCTGTAGGGCCAGTACCAGTACGGGCCGTCATCCCACATCCAGCCCGAACCCCATTCGACATCGTCGAAATACGTGTCGTCGACCGTAATGTTGCCGGTGACGACACGGATCCCTCGGGAAAGCACCGAATCCGCCAGTGACGCGAGCCCGTCGGTGGTCAGGTCGGGATCACCACGACCGACTAGAACCAAATCGCCGTTTAGTGTGTCGCCCCACGATTGAGCGCTCGCGATCAGCGGCGTCCGAAATTGGAAATCGGGACCCAGGTAATGAAGCGCCGTAGCCGCGATGAACAGCTTACGGTTGGACGCCGGTGTGTAAAGTCGGTCCACCTCGCGGGCGTAGAGGGTGTCGCCTCTGTCGAGCGATACGACGACGACTGCGGAGCCGGCTGCGGCCAACGTCGAGTCGGCTAGCAGCCCGTCGATGGCGCGGACTAGTGCCGCCACTGGCGCGCGCGCGCCGCGTGTGGCCGCCGGAGTGCACCCCGGCAACACAGCGGCCAAAAGCGCTAGAAGCACGAAAGCCCGCCGAAGCGGGCTCTCGTGAACACGTCGCGACGGTCGAAACCGGTCGCTCAGCGTTTTTTTCTCTTCCGAGTGGCCTTCTTCTTCCTCTTCCGAGTGGCCTTCTTTCTCTTCCGAGGCGCCTTTCTCTTCTTGGTGGCCTTTTTCTTTCTCTTCCGAGTGGCCTTCTTCTTCCTCTTCTTGGTGGCCTTTTTCTTTCTCTTCCGAGTGGCCTTCTTCTTTCTCTTCCGAGTGGCCTTTTTCTTTCTCTTCCGAGTGGCCTTCTTCTTTCTCTTCCGAGTGGCCTTCTTCTTCCTCTTCCGAGTGGCCTTCTTCTTCCTCTTCCGAGTGGCCTTCTTCTTTCTCGTTACCTTTCTCTTTCTGGTGGCTTTGCGTTTGCGCGTGGCCTTCTTCTTTCTCTTTCTAGGGGCCTTGCGCTTTCGCGTAGCCTTCTTTCTTTTTCTGGTCGACTTCTTTTTTCTGGCTGCAGCAGCCATACGTTTTTCCTCCTGAGCTCAGTCCACTGCGATCGTTAAGACCGCGCGACAAAAAAAGTCTATCACAACGCACTGTTTTTTCGCAATACTTGTCGAAAGTTTTTTTAGACGAGTTTTCTCGTGCTTTTTTGGATCGGTGAATCGCGCAGACTTCTTTTTTGTCCTGCCAGCGTATTGACGAGCACAAGTTGGGTGGGATCTATCTCACGTTTTTCCATTCGTGCTTCGACAAACTTCGTTCTACAAATCGATCGCGCGCTCACACCGCGCTGGAGGATGTCGGCCGTCCTCAGCGGTGTGTAATGGCTAGGACGTTGGGGCCCGTCGAGGAGAAGGGGAACAAAACACAACACATGCCGCTATTACACCGTTGGTGGCTCAATCAAGCTGATTTCCAGAGGAGGATATCATGCGCTCTAGCCTCTACCGATCATATCCAATCGTGCTGGTGGCGCTCGCAGGCCTGGTCGCGCTGGGGTGCAACCGGGAGGACGAGCAGGTCGATCCGGATCTGCCGATCGTCGTCGAGGCCCAGGGCCCGATCGCACTTGGCGAGGCGGAGCCGACCGAAGAGGAAGTCGACTTTGTCGAGGAGCCTGAGCCCGAGCCGCAGGTCATCACACGCACGGTCATCGTCCGCGAGACGCCCCCGCCACCCCCGCCACCAGCGGAGCCCGAGGCCCCGCCTGCGGAGGTACGGCCGGCGGCGCCGAGCGCGATTCCGGCCGGCACGCGGATCCCGACTACGCTGCTGTCACGAATTGATTCCGAGAACAATGAAGTTGGTCAGGAGTGGACCGCACGGGTCAACGAGGACGTGCTCATCAATGGGTATGTCGTCATCCCGAGTGGGGCCACGGTGAGGGGCGTGATCGCGGCCATCGATGAAGGCGACCGCAACGGTGGGTACGGGTCGATGACGCTCGAGGCGCGCACGGTCGAGACGAGCTCCGGCTCGCGGGCCATTGCGGCCGACCCCGTCGCCGCTGGAGAGAGCTATCGCGACAGTGGGTTCCCGACCAAGGAAACTGCGATCGGAGCCGGAAGTGGCGCCGTGATCGGCGGTATCATCGGCGGCAAGAAGGGTGCGGTCATCGGCGGTGTCATAGGCGGCGCCGGCGGTGCCGGTGTGGGCCAGGCGCGTGGAGATTACGAGGTCGCTGTCGAATCGGGCACCGGCCTGGTATGGGTCACGACCAGCCCGGTCGGTTTGTAGGACTCATCTGACGTTTGCAATTTACGGGGCCACCCGGCGAATCGGGCGGCCCCGTTTTGTTACCCGTAACTTGAACAACGACCCCGCGAGCCTCGTTTTTCCAGATACTGGCGTAGCCATCACATAAGGGAGGTCCGATGCGAAAGGTACTCGCGGTCGCAGCGATCGTCTGGACCGCGCCGCTGTTTGGTCAGACTGAGCTGCCGATCCATAGTAAGACACTCGAAAATGGCCTGGAAGTAATCGTCATCGAGAACCGCGCGGTTCCGTTGGTGACGATCGAGCTGGACGTCAAAAACGGCGCGTACACCGAGACGCCGGAATATGACGGCTTGTCTCACCTCTACGAACACATGTTCTTCAAGGCCAATCGCACGATACCCAATCAGGAAGCGTACCTGGAGCGGCTGAACGAGCTGGGTGCGGCGTGGAACGGCACCACTTCGGGCGAGCGGGTCAACTACTTCATCACGGTCGGCGTGGACAGCCTCCGACCGGCGTTGCAATTCATGGAAGACGCCATCCGGTATCCGCTGTTCCTCGAGGAAGAGCTGGTGCGTGAACGACCGGTCGTGTTGGGGGAGTACGATCGCGCCGAGTCGAATCCGTTTTTCCACTTCGGACGGGCCATCGACACACTGCTGTGGTCGCCAGAGTACTGGTCACGCAAGAACGTGATCGGAGATCGCGAAGTCCTAGGCACGACGCCACCGCAGAAGATGCGGACGATTCAGGAGCGGTTTTACGTGCCCAACAACACCGCGCTGATCCTCTCCGGCGCGATCAGCCCCGAGGAGGGTTTCGCGCTTGGCGAAGAGGTGTTTGGCGACTGGTCCGCGGGTGCCGATCCGTTCGACACGCCGGTCCCAGACCCGCCAACGCTGGCTGCAAACCGGGCTGTCGTCGTCGAGCAGCCCGTCAACACGGTCACCGTCCAAATCGAATGGCAGGGACCGAGCGTGACCGAGGATCCAGGTTCGACTTACGTAGCGGACGTCCTAATCCCGATCCTCTCCAACCCGGCCAGCCGGTTTCAGAAGGCGCTGGTCGATACCGGCTTGGCGTTCAACGCGGGGTTCGCGTACTCGACCATGGCGCACGTGGGGCCGATTTCGATAACCGCCCAAACCACGCCCGAGAAGGCACTCGAGCTGCACCGGGCGATGCTTACCGAGGTTGGGAAGATGGCCGAGCCCGGCTACGTCACCGAGGAAGAGCTCGCCGCGGCTCGCAACCAAGTCGCAGTCAACCAGACCTACGCTCGCGAGCGCGCTTCGTCGCTCGCCCACACGGTGGGCTACTGGTGGGCCGTCGCCGACCTCGACTACTACCTCGGGTACGTGCCCAATATGCAGGCCGTGACGGTCGAGGATATAGCCGCCTTTACCCAGCGCTACATGCTGGGCAAGCCGCATGTGTCGGGCGCGTTGATCAGCCCCGAGGCGCGGGCATCGGTGGATCTCAAAGCCGAGGATCTGTTGGCCCAGGAGGTGACGCTGTGAACCGGATCGCCATGCTGTTCGCCGCCGCACTCATGCTGTCGTCACTGTCCTCCGCGTTGCATGCTCAGGATGTACAAGAGTTCAGCGTGGCTGGCATCGATGTCGTGCACCGCCCGATCGAAGCCAACGACGTGATCGCAGTGCAACTGTACGTAAAAGGCGGCAGCGCTGCGCTGACGCCTGAAACCGCCGGGGTAGAGCGGTTCATCGGAGCTGTAGCCACGCGAGGCACTGAGAAATACGACAAAGACGCATTCGCCTCTCGTTCTGCTGCCACCGGGACGGCGTTCAACGGTCAGGCGTTTCACGACTATTCGGTGATGACAGTCCAAGCGGTGACCGACTACTGGGATGAGTCGTGGGACCTTTTCTCGCAAGCGGTTCTCCATCCGACGTTTCCAGAGAACGAGGTCGAGCTGGTGCGCGAGCAGATCATCAATGCGCTCAAGGGCCGCGAGGATGACCCCGATCAGTATCTGGCGCTGTTGGCCAACGAACTGTTGTACGCCGGTCACCCGTACGCCATCGATCCGAATGGGACGGTTGAAGCGATCGAGTCGATGACCGCTGAAGATTTGGCCAGTTGGCACGCGCGCCGGTTGACCAAGGAGAACTTGTTGTTTGTCGTCGTTGGCAACGTCGACCGGGCCGATCTGGAAGCCAAGATCACGGCCGAGTTTGGTGCTTTACCGACAGCTGGAGGGAGGGCGCCCGAGACGATCGATGCGGAGCCGGGTGGCCCAGACGTCAACGTCGTCGAGCGCGAACTGCCGACCAACTACATCCGCGGGCAGTTTGTGACGCCGCCGCCCGGTGATCCGGATTACGCGCCGCTGAGGGTGGGGCTCAACATCTTGTCCGATCGGTTGTTCGAGGAAGTCCGCACCAAGCGTAACTTGACGTACGCGGTCTTTTCGGGACTCTCACAGCGGCGCGCCAACTACGGGTTGCTGTACGTGACGGCGGTCGAGCCGGACACCACGCTCAAGGTCATGTACCACGAGGTCGAGCGACTCAAGACCGAGCCGATCACCGAGGAGCGGCTCAAGGAGAGCGTCAACGTGTTCGCTACCCGTTACTGGATGGGCCAGGAGACGAACATGGGCTTGGCCGCTGCGCTGGGTACGTTCGAGTTGGCGGGTGGGGGTTGGGAACAGGCGCTCGAGTTCATCGATCGCATCCATGACGTCACGCCGGCCGACATTCAACGGGTCGCCGCTAAGTACCTGAAAGATCTCCATTTTGCTGTCCTTGGTGACCCGGCGAAGATCGACGAGGAGTTGTTCACCTCGTTGTAACGGGGAATTCTTGGGCCACGCATTAGGCCGGGCGCCGACCGGCGCCCGACCTTATACGTATCGATCGCGGGCCGACTACGTGTCGGTGCGCCCGCCCCTGCGTGACTTGCGATGGGCTCGATGCCGGGCCTGCCTTGAGGCCCTGATCTCCCGGAGCTGAGCCATCTGATCGGCGGTCAGGACTTCCGTCAACTGCGCGTCGGTTTGCTCCCTGATCGCATCCATTTCGGCGCGCAAAGCCTGCATTTGCGATCGATCGGGGTGGCCCTGGCCGGCCCGATGGCCCTCGAACAGAGCGCGCCGCTGGTCCATGCTCTCTTCGAGGATCGGACGCACCTGGGACGCTTGATCGGCGGACAGACCGAGCTCCTCGATCAGCTGGTCGATGTGCGCTGCGGGATCCCCCGGGGGGCCGCCTCTCTTTCCTCGCTCCTGCGCCGTTGCTGGCATCGCCACACCGAGCAGGACCGCCGCAAGGAGCAGGGTTCTCAACTTGATCATCGTTCTGGCTCTCCTTTGTGAGTGGTATCGATTTCGAGATCTCCCTGGCTGCTGTCATTTCATTAGAGGCCCCACAGGCCTGATCGACTCCCAGTCGGCCTTTGGAATGGAGTCACCCGATCCGGGGTCTAAGGATCAGATGAATGGTGGAGTCTTGGAAAATTTGGATATGAATGCTAGGACTTGAGGAGAGTGCGATGACGATCTGGAAGAGGGTCGCCACGCAACGGTGGTGACGCTCCTGGTACCGACGCTTGGTTTGGGTGCCTGCGACGAGGCGGTTCCGCGAGGCCCGTTCGGTGGCTTCCGTGGTATGTGATGGTGCCGACAAGCGGTTTTGCGACATCGCTCGCGCGATCTAGAATCGAGGCCACGCATTTGGTCGCAGGCCGCGACCCGACATCTGCATGCAGGGATCGACGAGCGAACGTAATCGAGTTACAGGTCAACCAACCGACGAGGAGCTCCTCGATGGTGCTCGGCGTGGCGACGATTCCGCGTTCCGGCAGTTGGTCGAGCGCTACGAGGGGCGAGTGGCTGCGACGGTGATCGGAATGCTCGGCAACGGCGAAGAGGCGGAGGATGCCGGCCAGGAAACGTTCATCCGGTTCTACCGCTCGTTGGACGGTTTCCGGGGAGAGTCGTCGATCGCGACGTACCTTACCAGGATCGCGATCAACCAGTCACTCGACGCGATCAAACGACGGCAGCGATGGACGAAGCGGTTTGTTAGCCGCGACGAGGAGGAGGTGATGTTGGCTGATTCCGTGCGCGACGCCAGAGAAGAGATGAGCGCGCGGGAACGCGCCGAGCTCGTGCGGCGCGCGATCCAAACCCTCACGGTCGATCATAGATCGGTTGTCGTGTTGCGTATGATCGAGGGGTACTCGACGCGGGAGACGGCGGAGATATTGGGGTTGCCGGTCGGGACGGTGACATCGCGTCTATCGCGCGCGTTGGACAAACTGGAAGCGGTGCTCGGCCCACTAGTGGCCGAGTCGTAGGAGAGAACGGTCAGATGAGTGACGATCGCCTGAATACACTTCGCCAACTTTTGGACGGCGGGGAGCCGAGCCGGTTCGGGCCATTCTTCGCTTCGCGTGTGATGCGGCGGATCGAGAGCGAGGAGTCCCGTAACGGTTTCGAGTCGATCGATGCTGCCTTGCGTTGGGGGTTTCTGCGCGTGGCGACCGCCGCGGCGGTGCTGGCGATCGCGGTCGGCGCGTACAACGTGATGGAGCCGGGAAACCTGGGCGTGTATACATCGACACTGGAGTCCATGCTGGGACTACCTTCGCAATCGCTTGAGACCCTGTTCCTCCTTTCGGGGGCGTAAGTGAGAGCGCGCACAAAATCGGTGCTCATCTTGAGTGCTACCTTGCTGATCGGGATTGTGCTGGGTGGGGTCATCTCCGGCGCGATCGTCAATCGGCGCTTGCAGCACTTGACCGAACTCCGGCGTCCGGGTGGTTTCGCGTTCTTTCTCGAGCATGCGATCCAGCCCGAGGACGAAGAGCAGGCCGAGGCGATCCACGACGTGCTCGAGCGGATCGGCCCCAGGTTTCACGAGATACTGGAGCGGTCGCACCGCGAGATGGAGGCGCTTCGCGATTCCGTTCGTGCCGAGCTCGACCCCATCTTGACCGCCGAGCAGAAAGAGCGACTCGAAACGCGCACGCGGATGCGACCGGGCTTCATGCGTCCGCCGAGTTTTCGGGGTCCCCGGCGGCCCCGTGATTGGGACCACGAGCCGCCTGATCAACGGTTCCGCCGAACCGTCCCCGACACCCTCAATGGTCCTCCCCAGGAGTAGCCTGACGGCTGGTGACAACAATTTCGAAGTGTCGAGCGTCGACGAGGCGCGTGAGGTGCTCGACTACTTCAACGGGTTTCATGACGGCTTCATGAAGCGGATCGCGAGCGAGTTCGCTCCGAAGCCCTGGCTCTACTGGACCGACATGCTCGGATCCGCCGCTATCGGCTGGTCGCTGTTCTTCTTCTCGCTCCAGCTCCCGCCGCTGTCCG